>JAFLSX010000026.1 GCA_022510705.1 Lachnospiraceae bacterium | reverse complement strand
AGAGACAGCGTGTTGCTATGGGTCGTGCAATCGTTCGTAATCCTAAGGTATTCCTGATGGATGAGCCCCTTTCCAACTTGGATGCTAAGTTACGTGTACAGATGCGTATCGAGATTGCAAAACTGCATCAGAGACTGGGTACCACCATTATCTACGTTACCCATGACCAGACAGAGGCTATGACTCTGGGTACCAGAATCGTTGTTATGAAGGACGGTCTTATCCAGCAGGTAGATACTCCTCAGAATCTGTATGAGAAGCCTCAGAATCTGTTCGTAGCAGGATTCATGGGTTCGCCTCAGATGAACTTCCTGGATGCAACTGTTGAGGTAAACGGTGATGTGGCAAGTCTGAAGATTGCAGGTCACAGCATTCCTCTTCCTGCTGCTAAGTCCAAGAAACTGATTGACGGCGGTTATGACGGAAAGGTAGTTACCTTTGGTATCCGTCCTGAAGATGTATATGATTCCGAGGCATTTATTCAGTCTGCCGCTCCCAACAGCGTATTTGAATCTACCATTAAGGTTTACGAGTTACTTGGTGCAGAAGTTTACTTATACTTTGATCTGGAAGAGTTCCCTGTAACCGCAAGAGTAGATTCCCGTACTACTGCAAGACCCGGTGACAACGTTAAGTTTGCTCTGGATGTTGAAAAGATTCATGTATTCGATAAGGAAACCGAGCAGATTATTACCAACTAGTAGAACATATAATAAGAGGGTGTACGCACCAAGGTGCATACACCCTCTTTTAAACGGAGTCCGATATGATTTCAAGCCAGATTATTCAGAACAGTATTGAAGAATTAAAAGCTATTACAAAAGTAGAATTATGCGTCTATGATGTAAACGGTACATTCGTAGCGGGCACCATAGAGATGCCGGAAATACAAACTAACCTGATTGCGGGGTTTGCGGAGTCTCCGGCGGATAGTCAGGTGATCGGTTCTCACTATCTTTTGAAAATTTTGGATGAGGGAGAACTTCTGTATGTATTGGTAGCGAAGGGGCAGGGGGACAATGCCTACACCGTGGGCAGAATCGCAGTGTGCCAGTTGCAGAATTTGGTGATTGCTTATAAGGAACGTTTTGATAGGAATAACTTCTTTCAGAATCTTTTGCTGGACAATCTGCTGTTGATTGATATATATAACCGCGCTAAGAAGCTGCATATTGAGACGACGATGCCCAGAGCGGTATATATTATCGAGACTAAAATGGAGAAGGATAACATTGCTACTGAACTGCTGAAAGGGATGTTTTCTTCCCAGAGCGGAGATCATATTACTGCGGTGGATGAGAGCAATGTCATATTGATAAAGGCCTTACAGGAGAATGAGAGCCAGGAATTTTTAGAGCAGACTGCGAACACCATAGTGGATATGATGAATGCAGAAGCCATGCTCAGTGTAAAAGTAGCCTTTGGTACCGTGGTACAGGAGTTGAAAGATGTTTCCAAGTCCTACAAAGAGGCTAAAATGGCGTTGGATGTGGGCAAGATTTTCTATGCGGAAAGAAATGTGAATGCCTACAATACCCTTGGTATTGGTCGCTTGATTTATCAGCTTCCGGTAAATCTGTGCCGTATTTTTATCCGAGAGATTTTTGGGGATGATGTGCCGGAAGAACTGGACGATGAGATGTTGAGCACTATCAATAAATTCTTTGAAAACAATTTAAATGTGTCAGAAACCTCCCGTCAGCTTTTTGTGCATAGAAATACGCTGGTATACCGTATTGAAAAGCTTCAGAAGAGCACCGGTTTGGATGTCAGAACATTCGATGATGCACTGACCTTTAAAATAGCGCTGATGGTAGTGAACTATATGAAGTACCTGGATACAATGGAATATTAAAGAATGCCCCCGAATATACTATATAGACAATGATGTTATAATAGTATGTTCGGGGGTTTGCTATGGGAAAAGAGGACAAGACTTTTTTTGATAAGAAAATTGTATATTTGGATTATCTGGAGAGAGGGGAAAAGATAAAGAACGGCGGCTTTGTAAAATGGGATGTTCGAGGAGAGGATTGCCGCATACAAATACATATTCGAGGATTATATACAACGGATACCCTGCAGGGTGAGATTAAACTGATTTCAGGAGCAGAAACTTATGGCGCGGACAGAATGGGATTACAGTACGGCACGGGAGAGTATGCTTCCTGTTGGAAAAACAATGATTTGGCGGGAACCGGTGTTACATATGCGGAATGTGACGGAATACTTATAAAGATCTCCGATACCAGAATGTTAAGGGGACAGTGGAGAGAAAGGGAAAAAGTGGCGGCTCCGGTATTAAAAGAAGAACCGGAAGTGGTTGAGACTTCCCGGTCTTCGGAAGAGGTGGAGCCTTCACAAAATCCGGAGCCTTCGCAAAATCCGGAGCCTTCACAAAATCCGGAGCTTTCACAAAACATGGAGATTTCACAAAACCCGGAGCTTACAGAGGCTTCTCAAACTTTGGATGAAACAGAGCCTTTACAAAGTTCGGAAATCCAGGAGACATCCCAAACCTCGGAAGAAGCAGACAATGTTCCGACTTCGGAGATTACGGGGGATATACAAAGCCCGGAGCAGTCGGAGAAACCCATCAGCCCTCTATCTCGGGATAAATGGGAACAGTTAGGAAGAATATATCCCAAGATTCATCCGTTTGGAGATGATAGAGAATATCTTTCTGTTACACCCAGAGACTTTATCGTGCTGGCAAGGCAGTATCAGGAGTTGGTGCAAAACAGTTTTTTGCTGCATGGCTACTATAATTATGGGCATTTAATTTTGACAAAGATCATGGAACGAGAGGAAGAGCGATACTATCTGGGTGTACCCGGCGTATATTATGACAGAGAAAAGCAAGCGGCCTTGATGTTTGGATTTGAAGGCTTTGAGGCGGGTACCGATAAGATGGAAGACGGTGGCTTTGGCTATTATATGAAACGGGTGGAGATATAGCGGCCCTTTTACAGCGGCCGTTATATGCCTTCGCAGTCGAAGGGGGGAATAAAGCTTTCGGAAGCAGTTTCGCCCTCCTGTATAAATGCGTTTTCCACACCCAGAGAAATACAATAATCCACAAGCTCATGATATTCTTTGTGGGAAACCCGTCTGTTTAACTCCGGTCGGTCAGAAAACAAACGGATGGGTGTATATTGATTCATCAAGCTGATATAAATCGTATTGCCATAGGTGCGGTAGAGGTATTCCACTACCCGCTTGGAGTCAGTCAAATGCCTGGGAAGCAGAAGATGGCGCACAATAATACCTCGTTGTAATAAACCGGTTTTGTCGTCAAAGACAGGTTCTCCAATCTGTCGATACATTTCTGCGAGAGCAGTTTTGGCAACCTCAAAATAGTCCGGCGCATTGGAATAACGGGCTGAGAGCCGGGAAGAAACATATTTAAGATCCGGCAGATAAATGTCCACAAGACCCTCCAATATTCGGAGGGTTTCTGCTTTTTCATAACCGCCGGTATTATAAACAATGGGAAGCTTCAGGCCATCTTCTTTTGCGAGTTTTATAGCGGCAGCAATCTGAGGCACATAGTGGGTGGGAGTCACCAGATTGATATTACAGGCCCCCTGTGCCTGCAGCTCCAAGAAAATCTGAGCAAGTCTGTCTGTGGAAACGTATTTTCCAACAAGGGAGGAGGCGATGGAAGCATTCTGGCAAAAAATGCATTTTAAAGAACAGCCGGTGAAAAAGACGGTACCGGAGCCGGTTTTCCCGGAGATACAGGGCTCTTCCCACATATGGAGCGCCGCCCGCGCCAGACGCAGCTGATTTGTTTCACCGCAGTAGCCGGCCTCTCCTGCCGATCTGTCTGTATGACATTCTCTGGGGCACAATTCACAGCCCATTCTTCATCCTTCCTTCCAAAACAAAACCGCACATTTATCCTTGAGAGGACCCTCCTATGCGATACCTTCATACAGGCTCCGCCAGGCACCCTTACGGCACATGGACGGTTCTTCTTAGTGCTGCTGTGTTCCCACCCTGACACGGTTCGTAGATGTCCATTGCGCAAGACCCAAACTTCATCACCTGCATAAAAGGCCGGCCATAGAAGTGCCCACTCAAAGGCACATGTGCGGCTTTTTTAGTATATCTATTTTCCAAGACACTGTCAAGCAAACACCGGATTTTATTTTCACCCTTAATTTTCCGCCTGCAGCATTCTGCATTGCTTATTCCGTATCAACCGCCGCTTCTTTTTCTTTGCGGACACGCAGCCGCAGTTCCTTAAAAAAGTTTACCAGCATAGCGCTGCATTCCGCTTCCAGTACGCCGGTAATCGTATCCACTTGATGATTAAATTCCGGAGTCTGTAAAATATTTAAAATAGAACCGGCACATCCTGCCTTGGGATTCATGCAGCCGATCACTACTTTCGGAATACGTGCCTGCACAATGGCCCCGGAACACATCTGGCAGGGTTCCAGTGTCACATAAAGAGTACAGTCTTCCAGGCGCCAGTCGCCGATTACTTTACTGGCACGTCTGATAGCGGTGATTTCCGCATGGGAAAGCGTGTTTTTATCGGTTTTGCGGCGATTATAACCCCTGCCGATAATCTTATCCTGATAGACAATGACACAGCCGATGGGCACTTCACCCAGCTTGTAGGCTTTCTTTGCCTGTTTTAATGCTTCCCGCATGTACTTTTCCTGCTCTGTCGTTTCCGTGTGAGCTTCTTTTACGCTGTTTCCCATGTGGCCTCTCCTTTGCCGTTTTCTGAATAAAGCCCGCTACAGTGTTCATTATACCCGCCAGGCAAAAAAGGAGCAAGGAATAAATTGAATTCTGACCGGAGATCAAATGTTGACAATATGTATTATTTGTATTATTATAACTAATACAAATAGATAAAGAGGTAAAGTACTATGGTGATTATACTCAACGACGATTCGGATGTGCCTGTATATTTACAAATTCGCAATCAGATCATAATCGGAATCTCTGACGGGAGGCTGGCACCGGGAGAAAAGCTCCCTACGGTGAGGGCGCTGGCGGAGGAGATTGGTATCAATTCCATGACGGTAAATAAAGCCTACCAGTTGCTTAAACAGGAGGGCTATATTTTAACGGATAAGCGTAACGGTGCAAGAGTAAGGGAAAGCTTTGAGAAGCGGGGCAGCCTTTCCCCGGAGACAGGGGCGCAGCTGCAGCGGATCATATCGGAAGCAAAGATAAGCGGCATGACGAAGGAAGCGTTTTTTAAGGAATGCAGCCGTTACTTTGGAGAGGAGGAATAGAAATGGACATAGGAATAAAGATCATTATGATGGTGCTTATGTATCCGACGGTATTCATTCTATATTTTGTTTTAAAGAATGAGACGGTAGCCACAAAGAACTTATATTATGGCGTAAGCCTTACGGGGGAGCAGCGAAAATCGCTTAAGCTGCAGGATATTGATGCCGCCTATAACAGACGGATGCGGAATGTTTTTCTTCTTATGCTCCTGACGCCGTTGCCGGCGTTCCTGATACCGTGGTTTTCCATCTATATTACTTTTCTACTGGTTTGGATGTTTGCCGGTATTATAGGCTTTTTCGTGCCATTTGCCCGGGCTAACAGCAAACTAAAATTATTAAAGCAGGAAAAAGGCTGGAAGGCGAAGCAGGAAGGACAGTTTGCGGCAGAGATAAAAAGCGCCGGAAAAATCCGCAAGGTCAAATTTCTGCACTTTGCGCCGCCCTGTGCTTTAAGTTTGGTTTTATTGATAGGCGCATGTATAAAATTCTACGGAGAAAGACTGTGGGCTTTAAGTCTCTGCATAGGCAGTCTGGCCTTTGTGACTCCTTTATTCTATGCCGTTGCAGTTTGGATGGATAAAATGCCCACGCAGGTCATCAGTACCGACAGTGAAGTGAATATAAATTATGCCAGAGCCAAGAAAAAGCTATGGAAGGATCTTTGGCTGGCATGTGCATGGGTAAACACATTTTATACCGCGGGTATGCTGTTTGCGGTGAGTTGGGATGGCAGCATAGGCAGGCTGTTTCTTCCCGCAACCGCAGCCTATGGAATCGTTACGATTGCACTGTGTTTTCGGGTTTTGAAGAAAAAAAGTAAGCTGGATCATTCCTATAAAGATCATATGGACGCGCCGGTTTCAGAAAATGATAATAACTGGATTTGGGGCATGTTTTATTACAATCCCCGGGATAAGCACACCATGGTAGAGAAGAGATGGGGTGTGGGCACTACGGTCAATATGGCGCGGCCGGCAGGCAAGGCAACCATTGTTCTCACCATAGTTACGCTGCTATTGTCCCTATATGCCTGTGTCTGGGTCATGCTGCTGGAATTCACTCCTATTCAGCTTTCGGTGGAAAACGGTTACCTGCAGGCGGGACAAATAAAGGAAGACTATAGTATTCCTGTAAGAAGCATACAAAATCTGGAGCTGGTGGAGGAATTGCCCCACCTTTCCAAAGTAAACGGAACCGGTATGGACAATCTGTTAAAGGGTACTTTTAGAGTACCGGAAGAGGGGCGGTGTGAGGTGTTTTTAAATCCTCAAAATACGTTGTTTATCCGCTTTGAATATGCCGGTGGGACTTATTATATGAGCGGTTATGATGATACGGAAACCATGCAGGTATGGGAGGCGTGTGTGAAAGACTGAATTTGATTAATTTTTTTATAGGATCCCTGTATGATTTTTCTATAAAGAATGATACAATCACATTACAAAAATATAATGAGTGAAATGAGTTGGAATGCATCGGTGAAGGTGGAGGTGCAGGATGAGATTTGTTTACGGAAAACAGGATTTTAGTACCTTTGAACGGGGAGAGGAAAACTGTTGGCTGATGACCAATGGTCTGGGCGGATTTTCCTCTCTTACCATGCTGGGCTCCTGCAGCAGAAATGACCATGCGGTGTTGATGAGCTGTAAGAAGGAAGAAGCGCCTAATCATAGATACAATATGATTCACGGACTGGAAGAGGTTCTGCGCATAGGAGCAGACAGGGTTTTTCTCTCCAGTCAGGATTATGTCGAAGAAGGAAGGCGGCAGGAGGGGTATTGCTATTTAAGCTGTTTTACATACGAGGATTATCCCCGATGGGAATATCTGGTAAGTGGCGTAGAAATTACAAAAAAGATTTTACTGCAGCCTGAATGTAATACAGTGGGAATCTCCTACCAATTACGGAACCACTCAGGTCAGACAGTGAGTCTTGAAGTGACGCCCCTGCTTCAGTTTGTACCCAAAGGGCAATTACTTTCTAGGGAAGAGAGTTTCTCCTTGGAGCAGGAGCCGGAGACAAAGCGTAACTGTAACCGGGGAATGATCTGTTCTAATGATAAAAAGCTTTATTATAAGGTCAATGGAAGCTTTAGGGAGCAGGATGTCTGCTTTAGGGAGAATTTGTACTATGCTTACGATGCCTGTGATGGACGACGGGAGATCGGCTGCTGCGCAGTGAATCATAGGGTATGCTTCACTGTAGAAGCGAGAGAAAGTTTTACGGGAGAATTGGTGTACAGCGCGGACGATCCGGTAGAAATAAATGTGGCGCAGATAGAAGATATACTTGTACAGAAACGTCAAAAACTGGTGGAACAGGCGGGGCTAAAAGATGAAACGGCCCGAACACTGGTGAAGGCAGCGGACCAGTTTATCGCATACCGGGCCTCTACGGGAAAGCAAACAATTTTGGCGGGATTCCCTTTTTTTGAAGATTGGGGCAGGGATACCATGATTGCGCTGACCGGCTGCTGTCTGTCGACCGGACAGCTTGAGCGGGCAAAGGAAATTTTGCGAACCTTCATGCAGTATACTCACAAAGGATTGATGCCCAATCTGTTTCCGGAAGGTGCTAAGAAACCCCTATATAATACCGTGGATGCGTCACTATTATTTATTTTAGCGGTCTACCATTATTACAGAAAAACAAGAGATGTATCCTTTGTGGCAGAAACCTATCCTGTTATGGAAGAAATTGTCACTTGGTACAGAAAAGGAACAGATTATAGTATTTGCATGGATGTGGACGGACTGATTCGGGCAGGCCGGGAATTGGATCAAGTCACTTGGATGGATGTGCGGGTAGGGGATATCCTGCCCACACCCAGGCATGGAAAACCGGTGGAGATTAATGCCTATTGGTACAATGCCTTACGGATCTTGGAGGAACTGGGAAGGGTACCGGGTGTGAAAGACCGTGGGAACAACAAAGTGGAAACTGCAGACTACGGTGCGTTGGCAAAACAGGTAAGAAAAAGTTTTTGTGAACAATTTTGGGATCAAAAGAAGCAGTGCCTGAGGGATGTAGTATCCGGCGGGCCGGCTGACGAGCAGATCCGCTGTAATCAAATCTGGGCAGTCGCTCAGCCATTCTCTCTGCTGGAGGCGGAGCAGGAAAAAGCAGTGGTAGAGACGGTGTTTTGTCTGCTGTACACGCCGGTTGGACTTCGGACTCTGGATCCTGCGGATAACCAATTTCATCCCGTGTACGGGGGAGAACTGTTAGAGAGAGATCTGGCCTATCATCAAGGAACGGTCTGGACCTATCCGCTGGGAGCCTATTACCTGGCATATCTTAAGGTCAATGGCTATTCCCGGGAGGCAGTGCGGTGGGTGCAGGAACAGTTGGAAGCCGTTACTGCAGCGCTTCGGGAGGGTTGTATCGGACAGCTGCCGGAAATATATGACGGGCTGGAGCCGAAATTTTCCAAAGGTTGTTTTGCTCAGGCATGGAGCGTTGGTGAGCTTCTCAGAGTCTATGAGGCACTGGAACAGAGGTGTGAATATGAAAATAAAAAGCTATAAGAATTTTATTTTTGATCTGTACGGCACGCTGGTGGACATCCGAACGAATGAGGAGAATCCCTACCTTTGGAAACGGATCAGTGAGCTGTATACTTCCCTGGGAGCACCATATAGTCCCGGCGAGTTGAAAAAAAGCTATAAACAGGCCGTGAATGAGGCGGCAGAGCATGTGCAGAAAAAAGGTGAGAAAATATTTGGTAAGGAGTTTCTGGGAGAACCGGATCTGACGGCAGTATTTAGGCAGCTATATCAGGTAAAGGGAGCTTCCTGCGATCCGAAACAGGCAGCAATGACGGCAAATTTTTTCAGAATTCTGTCCAGGCAGAAACTACAGGTATACAATGGGGTAAAGGAAACCCTGCAGCGATTGCGGGATAACGGCCGAGGAGTATATCTGTTGTCCAATGCACAGCGTGATTTTACCAGGCCGGATATGGAACTGGTGGGATTGACGGATTGCTTTGACGGTATTCTCATTTCTTCTGAGGAGGGGTGCAAAAAGCCTTCACCGGTATTTTTTTGCAGGCTTTTGGAACGGTATGGATTGAAGCCGGATACTTGTCTGATGATGGGGAATGACGTGAATGCGGATATCGCAGGTGCAAGAGGCGTTTTAATGGATACGCTTTATATCCACACAGAAACTTCTCCGCCGTTTATAGAAAAACCTGCAGCCGATTATACCGTAATGGACGGTGACTGGAATAAGGCTGCGGAGATATTGCTTACTGCGGCAGGACAGTGAGAAAAAGATTGAATGGAAAGGTATATAAAGGTGAGGTTATGGGTATGCAGTTTGGAAAGTTGACAGGTTATAAGGTTTTGGGACAGCAGGTATTACTTGATTTTGAAGGGCAGCAGGCATCTGTCACGGCAGTGACTCCGAAAATTCTGAATGTGTTTTGCGGTCTTGAGTGTTCCGAGCATCGTTCGCAGGCTATTGAAGGGGAGAAAAAACAGCCGGTGGACTTGAAGGTGGAGCAGCGGGAGAATGGGGTGTGGATATCTACGGGAAAAGTCTGCGTCCGGGTGAATGACGGCTTTTTGGTGGATTTTTACGATGAAATAGAAAATCCGGTTTGTGAAGATTACCGGGGAGAGCGCAGGCCTTTGAAGCGGGTCAGTGAAGAGATGCGAGTGCTTCTTGAGAGCGAGGGACATGAGGACTTCAGACAGGTGGAACTGGCCTTTGAGGTCATAAAGAAACTGCAGGGCTCAGAGCACTTTTATGGATTGGGGGACAAGACAGGTTTTTTGGATAAACGCCACTATGAATATGAAATGTGGAACACCGACGATCCCAGTCCGCAGGTGGATTGTTTTAAAGCCTTGTATAAATCCATTCCGTTTTTTATAACACTGACGGATTACCATGTCTATGGAATTTTCATGGATAATCCATATAAGAGTACGTTCAATATGGGACAGGAGTCGGAGGACTATTATTATTTCGGGGCAGTAGCGGGGAATCTGGACTATTACTATATTGCGGGGAAGTCTCTGCCGGAAGTGTTATCGGGTTATACCTATCTCACAGGCACGCATCCTCTTCCCCAGAAATGGACGCTGGGATATCAGCAATCCCGCTGGGGATATACCACATGGGAGGATGTAGAGGAGATTGCCCAAAATATGCGTAAATGGGATATTCCCTGTGATTCCATTCACTTTGATATCGACTATATGCAGAGCTTTAAAGTATTTACCTGGAATGAAGGACGATATAACGGTGATGCGGCGGGATATCTGAAAAGTCTGACGGAGCGCGGTTTTAAAATCGTGACGATCAATGATCCCGGTGTAAAGAAGGAAGCCGGCTATTCCATTTATGAGGAAGGTATAAAGAATGGATATTTTGCCAAGACACCGCAGGGAGAAGTCTACATTAATGCCGTCTGGCCCGGAGATTCGGCCTTTCCGGACTTTGGAAATCCCGAAGTGAGAAAGTGGTGGGGAGATCATCATAAGTTTTTATTGGATAAAGGTGTAAGGGGCATTTGGAATGACATGAATGAGCCCGCCAGCTTTAAAGGACCGCTGCCGGATGATGTGGTGTTTACGGATGAGGACAGACCGGCTAACCATTGCCGGATGCACAATCTCTATGGACATCTGATGGCGAAGGGGACCTATGAGGGACTAAAGCGCCTGGACGGCAGACGACCCTTTGTGATCACCAGGGCATGTTATGCGGGAAGCCAGAGGTATGCTACCTGCTGGACCGGGGATAATCACAGCATATGGGCCCATTTGCAGATGGCAATTCCACAACTGTGCAATTTAGGACTGTCGGGAATGCCCTTTGTAGGTACGGATATTGGCGGGTTTGGCTCCGATACCACAGAGGAGTTGTTGCTGCGCTGGATACAGGTTGGCTGCTTTTCACCGCTGTTTCGGAATCATTCTGCCTTGGGCTGCAGACAGCAGGAGCCTTGGCAATTCGGAGAGGAAGCAGTGGGAATCTATCGGAAATATGTGAAGCTGCGTTACCGTTTTATTCCGTATCTCTATGATCTGTTCTATGAAGAGGAAAGAACGGGAGCGCCCATCCTGCGGCCGCTAGTCTTTCATTATGAAAAAGATGAGACGGCCAGAAGCTGCAATGATGAGTTCTTGTTTGGAGACCGGATTTTAGTGGCGCCGGTAGTGAATCAGGGCATGACAAAACGTATGGTGTATCTGCCTGCGGGAGAATGGTACGACTATTGGAGCGGCGAAAAACTTACCGGTGAGAAATGGATCATTCGGGATGCGCCTATTGATGTGTGCCCTATTTACGTGAAAGCGGGCAGTGTGATCCCTACCATGGAACCCATGTCCTATGTAGGGGAGAAAGAAGCGAAGACGCTATACCTGGAAGTGTTTCCCGGAAAAGGTCAGTGCGATCACTATCTGGATAACGGCGAGGATTTTTCCTATAGGGAGGGAGCTTACCACAGGTATCGCTTTACCGTAGATGAGGCAGGAAAGGTGCAGGGCCGGATTCTCCATGGGGGATATGAACAGCCCTATCAAAAAATTTATGCAAATAAGTTTGGGGAAGTGGCGGAGGTTTATATGCCATAGCGTCGGGTTTTGATGAAATTGGTAAAATTGCTTAAATGAGGATAATTTTCACCTTTTACCTTGTCAATTTTTATGAAAAATGATAATATGATTAATAAGCGGCAATATTGCCGCAAAAACAAAAAGGAGGATTTTTATGAAGAAGATATTAGCAATTCTTCTGACCACCGCAATGGTTGTAAGTATGGCAGCCTGCGGTGACAACAGTGGAAGCAACAGCGGAAGCAACAGCGGAACCACCAATGAAAACGGCGGGGGGGCAGATAATACTACCTCCGGTGGCGGCAGCGGCGATATTACGATCTGGGTTGCCGATGCAGTAGTTGACTTTACCCAGGAGCAGGTAAATGCATTTATGGCAGCTCATCCTGACTATGCAGGCTATACCGTGACGATCGAGTCTGTTGGCGAGGGTGATGCAGCCAGCAACATGGTTACTGACGTACTTGGCGGAGCAGATATTTATGCTTTTGCACAGGATCAGTTATCACGTCTGATTTCTGCAAACGCATTGATGGAGCTTACAGGCGACTATGCAAGCTTTGTAGAGACCAGCAATGACGCAGGTGCGGTAGGCGCTTCTAAGGTGGGCGATGCAACCTATGCATTCCCGATCACATCCGATAACGGATACTTTATGTTCTATGACAGCAGTGTAGTTTCCGATCCTACTTCTCTGGATGCAATTCTTGCAGACTGTGCAGCGGCAGGAAAGAATTTCTATATGGAGATCAACTCCGGCTGGTATGCAACTGCATTCTTCTTTGCAACAGGTTGTGAACTTACCTATGAGACTGATGATTCCGGTAAATTTGTGTCTTCTAATATCACTTATGCATCTGACGCAGGTGTAAGCGCTCTGAAAGCAATGATCAATATGTATAAGGATCCTGCATTCTTAAACGGCAGTGATGTTGGTACAGCAACAAATGCGGGTGCTATTATCAGCGGTACTTGGAATGTGAGTGCAGCAAAGGATATGTTCGGTGATAACTATGCCTGCGCGAAGCTGCCTTCCTTTACCGTAGATGGCAAAAGCTATCAGATGAGTGGTTTCGGTGGATTTAAGCTTATCGGTGTTAAGCCCCAGACCGATGTCGACAAGGCAGTGGTATGTCTGGAACTGGCTAAGTGGTTATCCGGTGAGGAAGTACAGCTTGCTCGTTATCAGGCTGTAGGCTGGGGACCTTCTAACTTAAACGCACAGCAGAACGAGGCAGTGCAGAGTGACGAGGCATTGGCTGCATTGGCAGAGCAGTTGGCATTCACGATCCCTCAGGGACAGTATCCCAACGAGTATTGGGATCTGGCAGTATCTCTCGGTGATTCCATTATTGCCGGTGATTACAACAACTATGATGATGCACAGCTGATGGAAGTATTGCAGCAGTTCCAGACAACTTGTGAGTCTTATGCACAGTAATTAGGCCAGCTTATATGTTTTAGATTGAAACCCGGGACGGTGTATGCCGCCCCGGGTAAAAAATAAGTCGGGAGGTAATCATGGGGAAAGACAAGAAATCCACTTCGGGTATCGGAAGTGCTTTTAAGCACTTTGGGGCGGATGTCAGGGAGATTGGTACGACTTTTGTGCAAGGAGACTGGAAGACAAAGGTTTCTTTCGTGATCATGGGATTTGGCTCTCTGATGCGCGGTCAGATTCTTCGCGGCCTTGTTTTTCTGGCATCGGAGATTCTTTTTATCTATTATATGGCATCGTTTGGTATCGGTTATTTGAAAGATATCACAACGCTGGGAACGGTAGCTACCTATACGGACAAATCCGGGATTGTTCCGGTGACAGTGTATGGGGATAACAGCTTTTTCATTCTATTGTACAGTATTCTCAGCATATTCTTTATTATTGCACTGATTTTCTTATGGCGTATCAACATCCGTCAGAATTACACGGCAGAGAAGATGCTTCGGGAGGGAAAACAACTGCCCACCATCAAGCAGGATTTAGGTTCTCTGTTAAATGAAAATTTTGATAAAACTCTGTTGGCACTGCCTTGTGCGGGAGTTTTTCTGTTTGTTGTACTGCCAATTATATTTATGATCTGCATTGCATTTACAAATTATGATGCTGATCACCAGTCACCCGCAAACCTCTTTACCTGGGTGGGGCTGGATAATTTTAAAAATCTATTTTCTATGGGTTCAAGCGGTTTTGGCTCAACGTTTGTCACTGTACTGCTTTGGACTTTGATTTGGGCATTTTTTGCAACTTTCCTGAACTATTTTTTGGGAATGGCGGTTGCAATTCTGATAAATAAAAAGGGAATTAAATTCAAGAAGATGTGGCGGACGATTCTCGTTATGACCATTGCCGTTCCACAGTTTGTATCCCTGTTATATGTTACGAAAATGTTTGCGGCAGATGGTTTGGTTAACACTTATCTGCTCAAATGGCATATTATTCAACAGGCAATTCCGTTCTGGACCCAGGCAAGCTATGCGAAGGTTATGATCATTCTGATCAATGTCTGGATCGGTATTCCGTACATGGTATTGATGGCTACCGGCCTTTTGATGAATATTCCGGAGGATCTCTATGAAAGCGCCCGTATTGACGGCGCCAACGGATTCCAGATGTTCCGCAAGATCACGTTGCCGTATATGTTGTTTGTAACGGGACCGTATCTGCTGACCTCCTTTACCGGAAACCTGAATAACTTTAACGTTATCTTCCTTTTGACGAGGGGCGGTCCGCAGTCCATGAAGCTGACCGGAGGTGCAGGTTATACCGACCTGCTCATTACCTGGCTGTATAAGATGACGGTTGATGATACCAATTATCGTATGGCTGCTGTTATCGGTATCTTTATCTTTGTGGTAACGGCTGTTATATCACTGTCGGTATACAGGCTCCTGCCGTCCGTAAAAGATGAGGAGGGATTCCAATAATGGCAAATACGAAAAAAACGAGTTCCAAAAAACTAAACCAACTGATCAGCAATACGATTACTTATATTTTCCTGGTGGTTATAAGTATTATCTGGCTGTTCCCCTTTGTGGGACTGATTCTGCAGAGTTTTCGCTCCTATGAAACGGAGTACGGCGGAATGGTAAATTATTTTCTGCCCAAACAGTTTTCACTGGATGCCTACAAATATTTATTTGTAGCGGAAAACAAGTTCCTTAAATGGTACGGCAATACACTGATCATTGCGATCGTTGTGGCGATCATTAATACCATTATGATTCTGTGCGTATCTTATGCGCTTTCCAGAATGCGTTTTAAGGGACGTACTGCACTGATGAAGTTTTGGTTGATTTTGGGAATGTTCCCGGGGTTCCTTACGATGATCTGCTTGTACTTCCTGTTAAAGCAGTTTGGTCTGACGCAGGCGGGTGCGGTTCCGGGTCTGATTTTGATTTCGGTGGCAGCTTCCGGTATGGGGTACTATGTATGTAAGGGTTATCTGGATACGATTCCCCGCTCACTGGATGAATCCGCACGGATTGACGGTGCAAGCAATGCCCGCATTTTCGTGACGATGCTTCTGCCGCTTTCCAAGCCCATCGTCATTTACACGGCGCTGGTTGCGTTCTTGGCGCCTTGGTGTGATTATGTGTTTGCTTCCTATGTGGCATTCGGCTACAGTGACGGCTACAACGTGGCAGTGGCATTGCAGCGCTGGGTATGGACCAACGATTATCAGGGTTATTTCACCAGATTCTGTGCCGGCGGTGTGCTGGTAGCAATACCGGTTACCATACTGTTCCTCTGCCTGCAGAAGTACTATGTAGAGGGTGTAACAGGCGGTGCCGTAAAGGGATAATATCTCGAAATAATAAATGCGTTTTGAAACAAAAAGAAAGAATGGGGAATTACTATGGCTTTGAGATTTCAAACGCGGAGAAAAGAGAAGGGCGGCAGGCTTTTATGCCTGCTGTCCGTTTTTACACTGTTAGTTGTTTCTCTTTGCTCCTGCGGCTCTCAAGAAAATGATGGAATAACGGTGAATCCGGTAACCTATGACTATGAGCAGACGTTAAACATCATAGATGACAACTACCGGAATTATTATGAAATATTTGTGTATTCGTTTTATGATTCCGACGGAGACGGGATCGGAGATTTAAACGGCGTGATAGAGAAGCTGGATTATATTGCGGATATGGGCTTTAACGGAATCTGGCTGATGCCGATCATGCCCTCACCGACCTATCATAAATATGATGTGACGGATTATTACGGCATTGACAGTGCGTACGGTACAGTCGAGGATTTTGCCCGCCTGGCGGAGGAGTGCCACAACCGTGGTATTCGGCTGGTGATCGACATGGTGATCAATCATTCGTCCTCCCAGCATGATTGGTTTGTTCAGGCCTGCTCCTATCTGCGTACCCTGCCGGAGGATGCAGAGCCTGACCCGTCTGAGTGTCCTTATGTGGAATACTATCATTTTTCCAGAGAATATGGGGGATCAACTTATTATGCGGTGCGGGGATGCGATTGGTATTATGAGGGTTCTTTCTGGTCGGAGATGCCGGATCTTAATTTGAGCTGTGAAAGCCTCAGACAGGAGTTTGAGGAAATAGCGGCATATTGGATCGATCTGGGTGTGGATGGCTTTAGGATGGATGCGGCACTGCATTTTGAAGAAACGGATACTGAATTTAACACAGGTGTGTTAAATTGGCTGTATGAGTACTGTAAAGGATTAAATCCCGATTTTTATATGGTGTCCGAGATTTGGGCCGCTACTCCTACCATTGCGGATTACTACGGCAGCAAAACACCGAGCATGTTTAATTTTGATGCGGCCGGTGCTGAGGGAATGCTGATTCAGGCGGCAAGAGGAAAATATTCCGCAGCCAACTTGGTTGCCAAGATGCAGAGCTATCAGGAGACGTTCGGCAGTGAATATGCCGATTATATCGATGCACCGTTTTTAACCAACCATGACATGAGCCGAGTGGCAAATGCGCTTGTGAATGACGGGGACAATCTGAAAATGGCCTGCGGACTTTTGATGATGATGAATGGCAGCCCCTTTGTTTATTATGGGGAAGAAATAGGTATGGCCAGCAAGGGGACTGCAGACGAAAACAAGCGGATTGCCATGTACTGGTCGGATGCGGATACTGAAGGAATGACGAAAGGACCGACCGGGGCGGATGCGATAACATCGGGCTTTGCGGCCGTGGACGAGCAGCTTGCGGATGGAATGTCCATTCTAAATTATTACAAGCGTGCGCTCCGCCTGCGCAACGAAAATCCGGAGATTGCCAGAGGCAGTATTACGATCGTGGAATCCCTTTGTAATGACAATCAGGCAGCTATCTTGAAAACATGGCAGGATAGCACGATCGGAATTGTCTACAATATCTCGGATGAAGAAATACAGGTAACACTTTCCGGAACGGAGTTTACAGAAATGCAGATTCGAGGATATCTTACTTTGAACGGCGAAATCATTACACTGAAAGACGGTGTGCTCACAATGCCGGCGAAGTCGATTTGTGTACTGAAATAAAAGAAAGCTTGGTCCTTCGCCGCAAGGCGGAGGACTTTTTCAAATGGGTGAGGTAAGTGCACAGCGCTTACCACCAATTCTCGGGAAATACCTGTGCTACAGTTCTTGATTCATTAGGTGCCCGGGTTACAATGGACGGTACGCATATTGGCAGAAGTACGGCATCGCTATTAAAGGAGTTCTATAAGAACAGGTCAGTAAACCTGAATTTACTGACCTTTGATGAGAGTTTTGAGGGACTGGAAGACTATATCCTGATTTCGGGGGATGCAAGGACTCCGCTTGGTACCTTTGGACATTTTTTTGTAGATGCTTACAAAAATAATATTAAACATTGGAACAAACATTCACAGGCATTCCGCCGTTTCGGTCATTTCCGGTGAGGGCATCAGCAATTTTTATAATGGTAAAACCAGAGAAGAATTGTTTCCTCTTTTCACTGAAAATGGAGGTGGTCTGACTATTATTACCAATGGAGGTAAGGAATTTGTTTATGGCCGCAAGGGTGGTCCCGTGAAGACCTTTCAGCCATTTAAGGTAAATGTGGCAAGTACGCTTGGTGCAGGAGATACTTTTAAAGCGGGCTGCACCTATGCGCTGGCTAAGGGCATGGAAGATGACGAACTTGTCAGATTTGCAAGCGCTTGTGCCGCAGTGGCAATTTCCAGATATCCGCTGCAGTTAAATCCGCCGAAACTCGAGGAGATTGAAAGGCTGGTTTCGTACAAAGAGGAAAACAAGTGAGTGCCGGTATATTAATAGCGTATACCAAAGGTTAAGAAAACGTCGTTACTTTCCGATATATATAACAACTAGGATAGGTCACGGATGGGCGTTTTATAAAACCTGTTTGTGGCCTTTTACAATGCAGAAAAACAAAATAAATAGGGGTAAATAATTATGAAAAAGTTTTTCTTATTATTGATTCTTGGCCTGTCATTGTTTATGGTGGGCGGATGTGCAGACGTCCCCGACGAGGTACGGAAAAATATAGATACCTATCGGGGCGGTGATGATGCGAAGGCTTCTGAGGATTCTTCATTTACATATCTGCCGCTGTCCGAACTGGAAGAGAATGCAGCGAGTGCCCTTCAAAAGGAATACGGTCAGTTCAGACTGGCGGATAATATCGTCTGCAGCATACCGGAAGAGATCAGCCTTGTGACCCTTCAATATCTGTATCAAAAAGATTTGGAAGATCACTATATGGACGCTTTCTCCCTATTTTTTACACAACAGGAAATAGATGCTCAGAAAATAGAGAGGGGCTATAGTCAGACAGATGATGACTTCATTAACTATTATTTTAAAAACGAGGAAGAACAGCTATATGGAGAGTGTGGTAACGACGGATATTTGGCAATTTATAAACCGGACGCATATGAAGTACGTTTTGCCAACATAAATTGCCCTAATGTAAAGATATACCATGTAGACCGAAACGATGATCTGAGTGATGAATACCGGCTAAAGGACGGAGAGTGCACCGTTGCCGAAGCGGTGGATTACATAAACGATTGGCTGGAAACGGAATATAAACAGTTTGAGCCGGATTATGACTATAAGGTGAAAACTGTGATCGTAAGGGAATATGGAGAAGTTTACTTTTTTGAGATCACAGCAGAGGCCTTTTATCACGGTGTCCCCTTGGACAGCTTTACTTCGGAGTTTTTTTTTGATGAAGATGTTATTAGAATGTACCAGACTTATACCTACTCCAGAGTGGATATACAGATGATGAATGTCTGCCGGATTGATTCCATTCAAAATGCTTACGGCATTCTTGAACCTGTACAGACAGAGCCTGCAGATGCCTTTATTTCTCTTGAAAGCGCGCTGCAATATTGTGAGAAGACGTTTACGGATTTTAGGGATATCACGATTTCGGATATCGGAATAAAATATACATTATCCCCTGTTTATGATTACATCGGGGTAGAGGTACCGGTGGAGAACGGTATAATAATTTATTCACATCCGGCTTACGGACCGGGGATTGAAGTCGTTTCACGCCCTGTATGGGAGTTCATAATCGACGTTGACCCTGCCGAGTTTTTGCAAAGAGACGAAAATGGGGAACTGGAGCCGAATCCCTATGGTGATATGCGAAGATATATCTATATTGATATGTTGAGCGGAGAATTGCACTTTAAGATGGATGTGGACTTGTATTGAACGGGGTGATGGGATTGAAAAAGTATTTACATTGTGTGGTCAACGATTTAAAGAAAGCGATATTCAGCTATGCTTTCCTGCTCAGCATACTTGTCATCTGTGTGCTTTGTTTTTCTTCTATTGCATATATGGATTATGGGAAGGGACAGGAATATTCTGTTTTTGAGGTTATTATCAACAAACAGAAGTTTGCATATTTGGGTTTGGATGTTATGCGTATTTTATCCATCAGTACATATTTAACAATGTTTCTGCCGATCTTGTCAGCACTGTCTTTCGTTTCCGCTTTCTGCTCGGAGAGACTGACAGGCAATATCAGATTCCAAATCAGCCGCGTTGGAAGGTTTCCGTATTATGCGGCAAAATTTACTGCGGCAGTTGTGAGCGGAGGTTTCACAATTTTAGCAGGATATGTCTCCTATGCGATTATCCTATGTGCTTTTTTCCCTGTGGGGGCGTGCAGTGTGACTGGCATTCTGAAAGAACTTTGCGGAGTGATGCTGTATGGAATGGTTTCTGTCATACCGGCATTTTTCTTTTCGGCTTTTATAAAGAATAAATATATTGTATGCTGTCTGCCATTTATTCTAATGCATTTTTATTATACCGTGCTGTCAAGGCTTTATAGCTATTTCATAGGGAAGGGGAATTGGGAAGTTTGTATGATAATCCCCATATTGTATCCTAACAGTGTGAAATATCTGGACCATGACGCCCTGATAGCCACATTATATCAGATATGCCTGTCTGTTTTGGCGTTTATTGGATTTATATGTATTATGAATCGGAGGCTGGATTATGGGGAATAGAATATCTTTAAAAAGGATCTGGCAGATTTCCCGCATAGAATATTATAAATGGATCATAAATCCCCGCATGATTGTTGCGGCAGCTATGATCATATTTTTTTGGAACTTTGCGGTGTATCCTCTTATGGAGCTTAGTGCTGCGATGAACAGCCCTTTGAATTCCCTGGAGCCTTTTTTGGCAGTTGTGAATTCAAAGGCGTTGAACCTTATTACACCGGCTGTGTATCTCTTTTTGATATCCGACTATCCGCGCCTTGACAGAAATGGTCTGTTTTCCTTACAGCGTGTACGGAAAAGAGAATGGGTGATAGGGCAATTTCTCTTCTTTATATACTCAGCTTTTTCCTTTTTGCTTGTCCTATTTTTATTTATGCTTCTTCCGAATGCGAAAAATTCTTTTGTAGCGGATGGATGGAGTCTGGTTGTCACACAATATGGAATATTTTTCCCGGAGCGTGCCGCCAGCTTTGCAGCTACGTTGATCACAAAAGAATTATATAATCAGATCGCACCGTTTGAGGCGGCTGCTGTGGCATTTATTCTTAATCTTTTCTATTTGACGCTGTTGGCGATGATACTGTTGCTTTTTTATACATTTAATGCGAAAAAAGTCGGGGTGACGGTGGCGGCAGGCATAATTGCCTTCGGAAGTGCATTGGGAATGATAAAATCCTCCGGCATGTGGATTTTCCCAATGGCCCACACAATGGTCAGTCTGCATTTTACGGATTATTTTAGAAAACCGATAATGCCGCTGAAAACTTCTTTTTTATATTTTGTGTGTGCGATTGTTGTTTTGCTTGTGGTCAGTCTGCTTGCAATAAAGCATACTAACTTTTTAAATATTGATGATAACGGAGCTTAAGTGCAAAGAACGAGGTTGGGTTATGGATTGTAAAATTTTAGTGGATAATGTTTCTCTCACAATAAAGAAAACAGAAATATTGAAGTCTGTTTCAGCAGAATTTGAACAAGGTAAGATCCACGGTCTTGTCGGCAGAAACGGAAGTGGAAAAACAATGTTAATGAAGTGTATCTGTGGCTTCATAAAACCAACGTCCGGAACGATAATAATTGACGGGGAAACAATAGGAAAAGACTGTGATTTTCCGAAAAATGTGGGTATCATTATTGAAACTCCCGGATTTATTCCCTATTATTCAGGATATAAAAATCTGAAACTGTTGGCTGATCTGAATAAGAAGATCGATGCCGCACAGATTAGGAAAACCATGGAAAATGTCGGTCTGAATCCCGCATCAAGGCTTCACGTCAGTAAATACAGTCTTGGCATGCGTCAGCGGCTTGGGCTTGCGCAGGCAATTATGGAGGAACCTGACATATTGATTCTTGATGAGCCCATGAATGGACTGGATAAAGAAGGCGTATTGGAGATGCGGAAGTATCTGTTGGATTTAAAAGAACGGGGAAAGACCATTGTGATCGCTTCACATTCTACGGAAGATATTGAAGTATTATGTGACACCGTATACGAGATGGATAAGGGGATTTTGACATTGCTCATACCTAAGAAATCCTAAATAAAGAACTATCAAAAATGGCCACACAAAATTGTGTGGCCATTCATTAACGCTGCATCTTAATTATTTATCTTATCACTTGTACGGTAAATGCAGTTGTTTGCGGAGGGATACTTGCAGTCATAAATGTCGCATGCTCCACCCTGACTCTAAATCCCGGCCTCAATGAAGAAAGTCCGATTCGCCTGCCGAAAAGGTCTGAAATGGTGGTGCCGGAAGAAATATTAAACCGAATAGCGGAAGCAGGATTCTGGTTACGCAGAATCAAAATATAATTGTTTCGGGTATTCACTTCTATAATTCTGCCGGTTGTAGTGATGGTCTGATTGGCCCTTCTGACTATCCGTATAAAAAATGCCTGCGCCTGTGGGGGAATACTCCTCGTCATTGCAGAAGAAAAGCCGGCGTCTACCATCATTCCACGCCGCAATTCACCTGCGCGGATATTTCGGCCCCTCTCATCAAATATGGCAGTATCCTGATTTACAACCAGTCTAACGGAGCCTGATGATCTGGCGCACCCGATACAGTCATTATATGCGATCGTGACAAAGGTTGTATTGCGGTCACGGGAGACTTCTTCAATTACTGCAGAAAATACCCGGATTACATTCCGGTTTGGCATCGAGAATGAATTAAAATCGTCAAAACTGTCCATGTAAATACCTATTTCGTTTTATTAATAGTATATGTGGAAATTGATAATCGTCCACAGCAGCGGTATGTCCGTTGTCACATCTGATATTGTGTCTGTATTCATTTTATAGTAATATATTTACTGTACAATGTACATTGTGGAAAGCAAACTTCACAAGCAAGTAAGGAGAACAACATGGCAAATAATTTAATTATTTATTTTTCTCGTACAGGTGAGAATTATTGGAACGGCAGTATCAAAAATATTACAAAAGGTAATACCGAGATTGTTGCGGAATTTATTCAGAAAGCTGTCGGCGGAGACCTATTCCGGGTGGAGACGGTAAAGACCTATGCAGCGGATTACTACGCTTGTATTGAAGAAGTAAAACAGGAAATGCAGTCAGAGGAGAAGCCGGAACTGAAAAAATATCTGAGCAGTATTGCGGAGTATGATAATGTGTTTGTCTGCGGTCCTTGCTGGTGGGGAACCTTTCCCATGGCAATTTTCTCACAGTTAGAAAAGCTGGATTTCTCCGGTAAAAAGGTAATGGCAGTCATGACGCATGAGGGCAGTGGTTTGGGAAGCTGTGAACGCGATTTGAAGACATACTGTGTCGGCGCTACCTTTGGAAAGGGGCTTGCGATTCACGGAGCAGATGCTGCGAAGTGTGAGAACGTAGTTGCATCCTGGGCGCAGAAGGAAGTTTGATATGAAAGGATAAGTACCTATGAATACAGAGCTGGAGCAGATTGTCACGGAAGTGGGAAAAGTAATAAAGGGCAAGGACAATGTCATCCGCAAAGTATTGGCAGCAGTACTGGCGGGAGGACATGTGCTTTTGGAGGATATTCCCGGTGTGGGCAAGACCACACTGGCCATGGCGCTGGGCAAATCTATGGAACTGGAATATAAGAGAATGCAGTTTACGCCGGATGTGCTGCCCAGTGACATTGTGGGATTTACCATGTATAACGGCAGTACTCATGAATTTGAGTACAAAAAAGGCGCGATATTTTGTAATCTGTTTTTGGCGGACGAGTTAAACCGTACATCCTCTAAGACACAGTCAGCGCTTTTGGAAGTCATGGAAGAGAGTAAGGTAACAGTGGACGGCATCCCTCACCCTTTACCAATTCCTTTTACGGTTATTGCCACGGAAAATCCTTTTGGTTCTTCCGGTACACAGCTTTTGCCGGAATCGCAGTTGGACCGTTTCCTGATTTGTTTAAGCGTGGGCTATCCCTCGCATGAGGCGGCAGTGGATATTTTAAAGAACAGTGCGGGAGAGGGACTGAAGCAGGTAGAGAGCGTCATGACCGTAGAGCGTCTGATGGAGCTTAAGAGACAGGCGGAAACACTTTATGTAGAAGATAATATTTATGAGTATCTGGTGCGGCTTGTTGAAGCAACCAGACAGGATGAGCGCATTGCGCTGGGTGTCAGTCCCAGAGGCGGTATTGCGCTACTAAAGATGGCAAAGGCCATGGCGCTCATGCGGGGCGGTGAGTACGTGATTCCCGAGGATGTGCTGTCTGTCATTGATGATGTGTGGAGACATCGGATTCATCTGAATGCCAAAGCGCGTGCGGAGGGCATGGATGTATCGGATATTATTTGGGAGATTACGGAAAGGATACATGCTGTCTGATGGAGAAGCGGCTGACTTTAAGCCCGTGGGGGATTTTGAAATATTGCATATTGTTTGGGCTTACGCTGTATGCTTGGAATTTCTTTCGCAGCTACTTTTTGTTTCTGGCGCTGATACTCATGGCATGCAGTCCGGTGATATCTTTTCTGCTTCTGTGGTTTGGTAAAGATTCGCTGCGGGCGAAGGTTCTTCTGCCGGCTGAGAGGGTGGGCAGGGACACGGCATTTTCCTTTGCCATCAGGGTGGACAATCCTCAGAAGCTTTCGGCCTTTACTGCAGATGTGACCTATTGCTGGAACAATCTCTTTACCGGCTATGCAGAGAGGAAAAAGCAGCGTCTCTGGGTTGCTCCGGGGCAGGGCAGTGAGATAAAACTGCTTTTAAGCAGCAGATATGCGGGAAGGGTGGATGTCAGGATAGAAGCTTTTAAGGTCTTTGATCTGCTGCATATGTTTTGTCTGCGGGGCTGTGAGAAAACGGATGCCAGTGTGATCGTGTGGCCGGCTTTTTCAGAAGTGGAGGAAGAGGCACTGCATAGCTGCGTGGAAGGTTTTCCGCAGGAAAATGAAACGAAGAAGAGGGGCACGGATTATAATCCCGACTATGAGGTGAGGGAGTATATTCCGGGAGATGAGCTGAAAAACATTCATTGGAAGCTGTCGGCCAAGCAGGAACAGTTGATGGTGAGAGAACGGCTGGCCACGGGGCGTGAAAAAATAAATGTGTTACTGCCGCTTAGTGAGGATAGGGAATTTAATGATGGCCTTATAGAGGCCTTGTATTGCCTAGGCAGACTCTTATTACATAAAGAGTATCCGATACAGCTCTATTGGCCGGGGCGCGGCGGTTTGCTGCGTGGATGCTTTATAGTGGAGCAGGGGGAATTGGAACATGCGCTCAGTGAGATTTTAAGTGACAGTGGATTACATGAGCAAGGGGCAGCCGAGACACAGATGTCGGTGGAACATCCCTCGGAGAGTTACATTTTGATTCAGACAGGAGCATATAAGGGTGCATATATTCGGTAGGAAAAAGAAAACAGAAAGCCCGGAGCTGACTCTCATGCAGGCGCAGGAGAGTCAAAAGTATGACTTTTTTTCGGTTCTGGCAAAGGCGCTTTTACTTTTTTTGCTGGTTTACGGTGCGCTGGGGGGCTTTCTGTCCGCTCTTGAGATAGAATATAATAATGGACTGTGTATGCTGGTGCTCATTGTGCTGGCGCTTATTTTGAGCGCGGTATATGAGACCGGAAAGAGGTGGCTCACAAATTTAGTGAGCTTTTTGCTATTTGTAGTGTATCTGTATATTGCAGTATCCTATTACTGGGTGATCAACAGTGGTTACTATGAAATACTTAACCGGATCTATGAACTGGCAAGACAATATTTGAATGTACAAAACGGAACGGAGTATTCCCTGATGGTGGAGGAATCCTACCTGACGGTCACTGTATTTGCGCTGTTTTTTGGTATGGTGGGAGTTATATTGTTAAATATGATGCTGCAAAATAAAAGCAGTCTGTTAAAAGTGATATTGCTGACACTGACTCCCTATGTTGTCCTTTTTTATCTGGAGTGTTCACCGGAATTGATCTATGTCATTTTTCTGTTTGCCGGATATTTAACTGCAGCAATTCTGCAAGGTGGAAATGTGCGTGAAAAAATGGCACGGCAGATGCGGTATATCCTACCGTTGGCAATGGTGATTTCGGTATTGCTGGTGCGGCTTACGGCTTTTTTGTTACCGGAAATCCAATACGGGAGGATCGTGCCGAAAAATACAGTCAAGGCGTCGTCGGAAAAGTATATGGCGAGATTTGCCCAGTTTGATATGTGGGCAATTTTTTCTCAGGGAAGCAGTGGGACAGGAGTCAGCGGCGGTATGCTAAGCAAGGGTTCCGCCGTTATACCCACTTATGAAACGGCGCTGATTGTCAGGTATACCCCCTATGATATACAGCCCGTCTATTTAAAGGCATTTACCGGAAAGGATTATCTGGGGAACAGATGGTCCAAGGCAGAGGATGAACTGTTGGAAACCGGATTTTGGCAGGGCAGGGGTATCATGGAGGTGGAAAAACCGGATGATACCGACGGATACGATTATCAGCCCTACTATACGGATGAAGAACTGACAGTCAAACAGGGAAATGTGACCTACTATACCTACTATCCCGCTGTTGGACGGCCGGACGAGGTGACCGGGCAGGTGGATGAGGCTTATCTGGATGTACCCGAGAGCTGCAGGAATGCTGTCGAGAGAGTGTGCGAAGCGGCCGGATTTGCGGGAACGGAAGAGGAAATAGCGCTGGAGATCATAAGCTATTTTCAGAAAAATTATTCCTACACTCTGCGGCCGGGATTCTACATAGGTCATCCGGATTATATTACACATTTTTTGCTGGAGAGTAAGAGAGGATACTGTGCCCATTTTGCCTCCGCAGCTACCATGCTGTTTCGGCAGATGGGTATTCCGGCCCGCTATGTGGAGGGATATGCCTTCTCCTATTTTAATGTTGTGGAGGAAGGCGCTTTAGTGGAAGGTGCAGAGTACAGTGATTACTATGAGGGTTATGCGCCCCTGGGAGAAACGGCACTGATTGAGATGGAGATTCCCGATGCCTATGCCCATGCATGGGTGGAAATCTATGTGGATGGAATGGGATGGATCGTAGTGGACCCTACACCTGCCCGGACAGAGCAGGAGGATATCCTGTCCTTCTGGGACGCATTTATGAACAGGAACGGCGAAGGCACGAACCTGAATATGGGAGAGAGTAATCTGGGGGCCTACCTGGAAACCGTATTGAGCGGTATGAGTTATGTGCTGCTCTGTGGCGCGGGACTGTTTGTCATCGTATTATGGACGTTGTATTTGTGGAGGGCGCACAAGGAGAAAAAGCTTTCCGGACGGGAGAGGGTACAGCTGGAATACGGACGGATAGAATCTTATTTAAGCAGAAAATATGTGGATTATCGGAAACTGCGTACGTTGCGGGAACAGCTGCAATGGATGAGGGATCATGGCGGCTTGGAAATAAGCAGGGAACAGGAAGATGCATTATACGAGGTATACTTTGCTGAAAATGTAAGCTGCAACTGCGAGGAACTCTGCAGACAGTTAAGAAAAATGAGAAATTTGCTTAGATATAAAAGAATACGTTGACAAAGAAAGGGAACAGTACTATACTCTACCTTAGTTAGATAATGCTAACTAAAGTTAAGGAGGACTTATATGGCAATCGTTACATTAGAAAATGTGACCCGTATCTATAAAAGCGGAGATCACGAACAAAAAGCCTTAGACGGCGTAGATCTGTCCCTGGAGGAAGGAAAGTTTGTTGTTATTCTGGGTCCCAGCGGTGCGGGAAAAAGTACACTGCTCAATTTACTTGGAGGTCTTGACAGTCCAACCAGCGGTACGATCACGGTAAATGGTCGCGATATTTCTACACTCTCTGCAAACGAGCTTGCCGACTACCGTGCCTCAACGGTAGGATTTGTGTTCCAGTTTTATAATCTGATTCCCACATTGACGGTACTGGAAAACGTAGCTTTGGTTAAAGAAATTGTAAATAACCCATTGGACGCAAAGAAGATGCTGGCTGAAGTTGGACTGGAGGACCATATGAAACAGTTCCCGGCCGAACTTTCCGGCGGTGAACAGCAGCGAGTCTCCATTGCCCGTGCTCTGGCTAAGAATCCGAAAATTTTACTCTGTGATGAACCCACCGGTGCGCTGGACTCTGAAACCGGTGTGATGGTATTGAAACTACTGCTTTCCATGGCTCGGAATTATCATAAGACCATCGTGATCGTAACCCATAACCAGAACATTGCAAAAATGGCAGATGTAGTGATTCGGGTGAAAAACGGAAAAATCCGATCTTGTGAAGAGCAGACTGCACCCATGAGTGCAGAGGAAGTGGAGTGGTAAGTTATGATGATACGAAAATTATTTCGCACAGCGTGGAAATACAAATCACAGTTTTTATCCATGATCATCATGGTTGCCATCGGTGTGGGAATTTTTCTGGGTTTTAATATAGAATGGAAAAGCATTGAAGCAGACACTTCTTCTTTTTTTGAAGAAACTAATTATGCTGATTACCGGCTGTACGATCAGACCGGATTTTCAGAGGCGGATATTGATGCAATCCGAAACATGGAAGGTGTGGATGCCGCAACCCGATATCTATCTGTGAATTTGGATTTAAGAGACGAGAATAAATCCATATGTCTGAACGTATCCGAGAGTTACAATGTTTCGACCATGCTTGTAACGGAGGGCATGGAGTATGATGAAGATTCCGACGGTATTTGGCTGTCTGACCAATTTGCCGCCGCGAACGATCTGACCGTCGGTGATACATTGACTTTTGTTATCAGTGGCAGAGAATTCAGTGCGGAGATTGTGGGACTGATAAAAAGCGGTGAGATGATGATATGTACGTCCGGCGAGAATCAGCTGATGCCTGATTATACGACTTTTGGATTTGCCTATGTGACACCAAAGACGTTAACTCAGGTTATGGGTATAGCGTTTTATCCTCAGATCAACTTACTTTCCGATATGGATAAAGAGGAGATGGAGCAAGCGGTAGCGGATGCCCTTGGCCGGACAACGCTGACGCTTTCAAAAAACGAGCATGTTTCTTATGCAGGCGCTTTGAGTGAGACCGAAGAAGGAAAGACCATGGGGTCCATTCTTCCGGTACTCTTTCTGGTGATTGCCATTTTAACAATGGTAACTACCATGCACCGTATCACCGCCAATGAGAAGACTCAGATTGGTACATTAAAAGCGCTGGGTTTTCGCGATAGACGTATTTTACGGCATTATACTTCCTACGGCTTTGTAATTGGACTAATAGGCACAATTTTGGGTATAGTGCTGGGATATGGGATTGCTTCTCTTATTATCAGCCCGGACGGCATGATGAGTACATACTTTGACCTGCCGGACTGGTCTCTTGTGATGCCCGGTTTCTGTTGGCCGTTATTGGTGCTGATCGTGTTGCTTTTAACACTGATTAGTTTTTTGTCCGTTAAAAAGATGTTGCAAGGTACTGCCGCCGATGCGTTGCGTCCGTATGCACCCAAAGCAATGAAGAAAAGTATTTTGGAATATTTGCCTTTTGGAGAAAAATTGTCTTTTGGAACCAAATGGAATCTTAGAGATGTTGTGCGACATAAATCCCGCTCGGCTATGACCTTGATCGGCGTGACCGGCTGTATGATCCTGTTGGTGGGTGGATTTGGAATGAAGGATACTATGGCAGAGTATTTAAGGCTGTTAGATGAGAAGATCTGCAATTACACCACACAGATTAATTTATCAGACACGGCCTCGAAAGATGAGGCCCTTGCTTTGGCCGGACAAGTGAACGGTGACTGGCTGGCTTCCTACGGTGTAAGCTATGGGGGAAAAGCGGTCATACTGGAAATCTACTCGGCTAAGCAGGGGAATATTCGCTTTGTGGACGGAGATAACTCTCTCATGGAGCTAACGGATGAAGGTGTTTATCTCTGTCAACGTCTTAAGGATACTGCAAAAATTGGAGATACCATTACATTTTCTCCCTATGGCAGCGAAGAAATCTATGAGGTAGAGGTAGCAGGGTATTATCGTTCGGTAATAACCGAAAGCATTGTTATGACGGATATCTGTGCTGACAATATGGGGATTCCTTACAGCATTTCTGCTATTTATACAGATAAGACCATGGACGATATCGATACGTCTCCGATCATCTCCGGGAAACAAGATAAGCAGACCTTGATGGATTCCTATGAAAGTTTTATGGAGATCATGAACATAATGGTGTTGCTTCTGGTAATTGCCGCCGTTGTTTTAGGAATTGTAGTTCTGTATAATCTGGGCATTATGAGTTATTTGGAACGCAGCAGGGAATTGGCAACACTGAAAGTCCTGGGTTTCCGTGACCGGCACATCGGGCGCCTGTTGATCAGTCAGAACCTCTGGCTGACAGTAGTCGGTGTCTTGATCGGTCTGCCCGGAGGTTTTGCTACACTCTACGGACTGCTCACGGCGCTGGCGACTGAATATGAACTGAAGTTGGTCATTGGAATGTATACCTATATGATCAGCATTGTGCTGACCTTCGGAACCTCCCTGTTGGTGGGCCGGATGGTCGCAGGAAAGAATAAAAAGATAGACATGGTAGAAGCGTTAAAAGGAGCAGAATAGAAAATTTCATTTTGTTCCGCTCCCGCAAACAGCCATAACCGAAACAGTTTATAAAAATAGTTGAACCATAGAAAAAATCATGATAAAATTATAATGATTTATTATTTCAAACTACGGGTGAATGGCAGAAACGGATGAAAGAGCAAGAGACTACAGGAGGGGAAAAATGGAAATAAAAGATTTTACCGACATGGAAAGATTTGAGGATATTATGTCAAACTGGGCTACCGCAACCGGACTGGCAACTGTAGCGGTAGACAGTAAAGGGGAGTATATTTCCGAGTGCTACAATTTTACGGATTTCTGCATAAAATTGACCAGAGGCAGTAAAGAAGGCTGTGCAAGATGTGAGAAATGCGACAGAGAGGGACAGGGTGTGTACCACTGTCATGCGGGATTGGTGGATTTTGGTATTCCCTTGGTGGTGAATGGTCAGACAATGGGTTCTGTCATCGGAGGCCAGGTTCTCCCCCAAGATCCCGATGAAGAAAAATTCCGTCAGGTCGCACGTGAGATTGATGTAGATGAAGACGAGTACATTAAAGCTTTACATAAGGTAAATGTCCGCACAGAGGATGAAATAAGAGCGTCTGCCGAACTGCTGGGTGAAGTTTTGAACAATTTCATCAATGCAGAGTATGCTAAAAAGGTGAATGTTGCCATTATCGATAAAATGTCTTCGGGTGTAGCTAATACCCATGCTATGGTGGAACAGATCATTGCGAAAACTACAGAATTAAAGGCTCTTCAGAACAAGCAAAAGATTCTTGCGCTGAACGCCAGCATTGAGGCTGCCAGAGCCGGAGAGCATGGAGCGGGATTTGCCGTGGTAGCTAAGGAGGTAGGCAAACTCTCGGCGCAGAGTGCACAGGTGAATATGGAAGTGGAAGAGATTGTTCGGAAGATTTCTACGGCAGTCGAGGGTATGAGAGATTAAACCAAAGCCATGGTTTTTGTTGAATAGCTTGATAATAAAAGAATCGAAGCATTTTGCTTCGATTCTTTTATTTCTTCATATTTCTACTGTTTAAGTTCATACTTCACGACATCCATGGTCACCTTGCCGTCGGCATAGAAGGAAATACCGTCCGCTGCAAGATCGGTATACATCGTTGTAGAAAGTACTTGTTCTCCATCGTTTACAAAAGCTTCCACACTGAACTTATCCAAAATAATTCTCATCTTCAGTTCTCCGCCTTTACTGTTCACAAGGCAGCGCCGCTGGTGAATGATCGCCCTTCTGGATCCGGAAAATTTTCTGTCCACTTTAACAATGGATTCGCGAGGTCTGAAACTGATGGATGTCCGATAAACATCATTCTGGGCAAATCTCACCGCAAACTTCTCATAGATATTCTCGGCATCAGCAGCGCGAATCGTCAATTCCATATCAACTTTGCGTCCTTCGACACCCGCCAGTTTGATCACATCAGTGAAGGTTATATTCTCATGCCGTACCTCTTCACCGCGCAGATTCTTAAGTTCCCGTACCGGCTGCTGATACAGTCTTCCGTTATGTACGGAAAGTTCCCTGGGCAGGCTCATCTGCCCAAACCATGGCTGATCCTTAGCTTGGAAATTACAAGTATCCCAATTCTGCATCCATCCGATCATAATCCTTCTGCCGTCCGGTGTAAGTACCGTCTGGGGTGCATAGAAATCAATCCCATAGTCAATTGCCTGATCCTGTTCTTCCGTAAATGTCTTTGATGCATCATCATAAGAACCGATCAGACATAGCGTACCGCCTCCGTTATGATATTCCAAACCTTGCGGCAACATATCCTGCGGACTGGTGATCAGTACAGCTTTGCCATCCAGTTCAAAGAAGTCCGGGCATTCCCACATCCCGCCAAAACGATGGTTATTGGCAGCCAGTATTTTCTCATATTTCCAGTTGAAGCCATCCGGGCTGCTAAAGAGAAGAATCCGTCCGTCTCCATCCATCGTGGAATTTCCCGCAACACAGCGGTACGAGCCGTCTTTGCTTTGCCAAATCTTTGGATCGCGGAAATCAAACTTACTGCTGCCGTCAGGCAGATCTTTTTTCGTAAGAACAGGATTGTTCGTATACTTATCATAATCCACACCGTCGCCTATCGCAACGCACTGTGTCTGTATATCCCGCAGGCTTCCATCCGGCTGTGGCTCTTTGGAAACGCCCGTATATAACAGTAAATGTCTTCCGTCCGGCATTACCGCTGCGCTGCCGGAAAAGCAGCCACCGCTGTCGAAATCCGCATCAGGTGCCATGGCAACAGGCAGATACTCCCAATGCAGTAAGTCCTTGCTGACTGCATGTCCCCAGTGCATCGGGCCCCAGTGAGAATCATAGGGATGATACTGATAGAACATATGGTATTGACCCTTATAGTAAGAGAAACCGTTAGGATCATTCATCCAGCCTACGCGGGAAGACAGATGAAA
>JAFLSX010000025.1 GCA_022510705.1 Lachnospiraceae bacterium | reverse complement strand
ACAACAACTTCATATCCATTTTGTAACGCTCCCAGAGCAGTCAAAGAAACACATCCACCACCGTCAACGCCGACCACCTCAACCTTATCAATTTTGTTAGATTTTAAGAACTCATTCAACTGTTTATTTGAAAAAGCATCTCCTGTGAACTTATCAAAAACATGATCTGAAGCCATATGTAACTCCGGTATTAACTCAATTTCTTTACTCCCTTCGTATGCCTGAAAAGGTGCAAACTTATTGAGCATATTGTTCTTCATTATATTTCTAATATAAACAACCACATTATCTTTATTTTCATCAATTACCTGATTCACCGCTGGCACAAGAGTATCATCATATTGAAAAAACTTTGCATGATTTTTACCAACAGTTACTTCCTGCATATCTATTACTAATAAAGCTTTCATCAAATCCACCTCCAAATCACGATTTATCTTATAAAATCAACCTTTACTATCTTTTTTCCATTTGGTGATGTATGTTACTTAAACCATCAAATACGTGAAGATATAGTGATTCTGAAACAAACTCTTTATCGGTATTGATTTGATATTCAAGACCATTTCCTCCTGCAATTCCTAAAATCATAACACTCTCCATAGAATAGGAATTTAATTGTACTTTCATCATATCGTTAAGCGTTTGTTTTTGTATCACCTGTAAACTCTGGTTTATCCCACTAACAGCAAAAATGTAAACAAGGGCCTTACAAATATCTTTCGCACGGGAACTCCTCTACGCTATTTCTTCACACTCAACGACACCCCATCCCCCACCGGCAGAATCACCGTTTCTAACTCGTCATGATGGGTTAGGGTATACAGATACTCCCGCATACGGGAATGGATGGTGCGGTTGCGGCGAGTGACCGCAAATCGGGATTCCAGCACATCTCCATCCTGCAGCACATTGTCCGAAATTAACAGACCGCCCTTTTTAAGCAGACGGAGAACCTCCGGTAAAAAATGAATGTACTGTCCCTTAGCCGCATCCATAAAAATAAAATCATAGGGACCTTCCAGTTCCTTTAGTAACTCGACTGCATCCCCTTCTAAAAGCGTGATCTGCCCCTCCCTGCCGGCACGTCTAAAATTATCTCTGGCCACAGGAATCCTTTTTTCATATTTTTCAACGGTGGTAATATGAGCGCCCTTCGGAGCATACTCACTCATGAGCAGCGCGGAAAAACCCACAGCAGTACCCACCTCCAATATCTCCATGGGACTGTGTGCCGCCAGTAAAAACCGCAGCAGTTTTTGTGTGGCAGGGCGGATAATAGGTACCTCCGCTTCTTTTGCTTCCTTTTCAATTTCATCCAAAAAAGGCGTATTGCCTTTATCAAACGAGTTAATAAAGGCAATCATTCTTTCATCCGTTATCATCATTATTTTCCGTTTCCTCGGGAATTTCATCCCCGCTATCATCCATAATCTCTTCCGTACTCTCATCAGATGTAGGTTCTGTCGTTTCCGATTCACTGCTCTCTACAGACATAACCGCCATCATTTCCTCCATAGTCATAGAAGTATTGAGAACATAGGTGCCTGCCTGCAGCTTGTCCTTATACTTGGATAACAAATTCTGAATATAAAAGAGTTTGGCATCCCGGATCAATCCCTTTTGCTCCAGAATCTCACCTATCTGCAAGGGACTCTTCCCTACAGTGATGTCTACCTCAACATCGATACCCGGAGCTGCAGAAACCGGCGTCTCCTGGAAGATGCGATAGCCATAGTCATAGGCAACCAGAGCCGCCTTATACACAAAAAATACTACAATTATTGTAACGGCCACTTTAAAAATCATTCCCAAAACAGCCATTACCATCTGCTTGGTATTCATATTAATAACCTTGCCTTTCCGTAACCGTTTGAACTTCATCAAACGAATACCGTCTACTCAAAATTCAGTGCTTCTGTTATCCGGGTGTTGATCTTCTGGATCAATCTGCAAAGACTCAACTCCGCAGCCAGAAAATCCGCTACGATTGGATTCTCCCTGAATTTCTCATATTCTCTTTCAAATTCTTCCATTTTGAAAAAGAGTTCTTCGTCATTGCTCATATTCTGTATTTCAAAATTGCGCAATCTATAGGAATCGATCTGCTCTTTTAATTCCGGAAAACGATTCACTTTTTCTTTTTCTCTTACGTATGCCCGGTATTGTTCGGTGCATTTAACAGTTTCTATCAGATTTTCTACCTCACGTTCCCATTCACCCATCTCTTTTGTCCTTCCTTTGCAGCTATATATTATACTTCCATAATAATGGGCAATATCATTGGCCGCCTCTTTGTTTTTTTCCATACATATTCCGAAAGAACATCCTTAGTGGCCGCTTTTAATTTTCCCCAGTCAGTAATGCCTCTGTCCACAAGCTCTTCCATGGCATTGTGTACGATCAGTCTGGCTTCTTCCATCAACTCGTCGGATTCTTTGACATACACAAATCCTCTGGATACGATATCCGGTCCGGAAACGATCACACCACCTACCTCATCGAGAGCCATCACCACTATCAGAATACCATCTTCGGCCAGATGTTGTCTATCCCGAAGTACAACATTTCCTACATCACCTACGCCAAGGCCGTCCACCAGAATGGAGCCCACGGGCACTTTTCCGGTTATATGCGCATTTTCATCGGATAACTCCAGCACATCTCCGGAAGAGAGGATAAAAATGTTTTCCTTCTCAATACCCAATTCCTCTGCAATCTTGGCCTGTGCGCGAAGATGTTTGTACTCGCCGTGTACCGGAATGGCATACTTAGGCTTCACAAGCGTATAAATCAGCTTGATTTCCTCCTCACAGGCATGTCCCGAAACATGCGTATCCTGAAAAATAACATCGGCTCCTTTGCGGAAAAGCTCGTTGATAACTTTCGTCACTGCCTTCTCGTTGCCGGGAATGGGATTGGAAGAAAATATTACAGTATCTCCCGTGCCAATTGTAATTTTCTTATGCATATCGGAGGCCATACGGGAAAGTGCAGCCATGCTCTCCCCCTGACTGCCCGTCGTAATAATAACCTGCTGTTCGTAAGGATAATTCTTCAACTGGTCCACATCGATGAGCGTCTTGTCCGGAATGTTCAGATATCCCAGACCGGCAGCCGTTTCAATGATATTAACCATGCTCCTGCCTTCCACCACAACCTTACGGCCGAATTTATAGGCAGTATTAATGATCTGCTGAACCCTGTCCACATTGGACGCAAAGGTTGCTACAAAAATACGGGTATTTTTATGATCCGCAAAGAGCGTATCAAAAGTTTTCCCCACAGTTTTCTCCGAGTGGGTAAAACCGGGACGCTCTGCATTTGTGGAGTCGCACATCAAGGCCAGTACACCCTTTTTACCGATTTCCGCAAAACGCTGCAGATCTATGGCATCACCGAATACCGGCGTATAGTCCACCTTAAAGTCACCGGTATGCACTACCACTCCCGCCGGAGAATAAATCGCCAATGCGGCAGCATCCACAATGCTGTGGTTTGTCTTTATAAATTCAATTCTGAACTGCCCTAAATTGATGGACTGTCCAAACTTGACCACCTTACGCTTCGTGTTCTTTTCTAACGTATGCTCTTTCAACTTGTTCTCAATAATACCCATGGTCAGCTTGGTAGCATAGATAGGCACATTCACCCTGCGCAGCACGTAGGGCAGTGCACCGATATGATCCTCATGTCCGTGAGTAATAATGAAGCCTTTTACCTTATCTAAATTTTCTTCCAGATAGGTTACATCCGGAATCACCAGATCTATGCCCAGCATATCGTCCGCAGGAAAGGACAAACCGCAGTCCACCACAACAATACTGTCCTCATATTCAAAGGCAGTAATGTTCATACCAATCTGTTCCAAGCCTCCCAAAGGGATGATTTTCAGCTTGGAACCATGGTTATTCTCTTTTTCTTTTTTCTTCAAATAATTTACCTCCATCATAGGCAGGCGCAGCATTTTGCCGAAAGTACCCTTTGGGTATACCGCCATCCGTACAAAGACGCTCCTGCCCTATCTGTCCTATTTCCGCCCGCAATCAGATAGTGCACGTCTTTTTACCTGCCGGTCAGCTAAAATTACCGTCTGCCGTTATTTTATTTCATCCGCCGTAGTTTAGCGGAAATTATCATTCCAATGTTACATCTTCCATTATGCTTTGAAAAACCTGCGCAACTGCCTGCAGTTCCTCCTCTTCCTCCACAATGGCATAGATGCCTTCTTCCTCTCCGTCCTGAGAAGTATCTTTTAAAATCAGGGCTTCTCCATCCCCGTCTTCCACATCTGTCACTAAAATATAATTAACGCCACCCAGTCTGGTCTGCTCAAGCACGTAAAATTCCACTGCTTCGCCATCCGTCCCGTCAGGGAAAAAGGTAATCTTCTCCATTATTCCATCCTCATATTGCGCTTATCCAGATAACCTTGCAGTATAAAGCAAGCCGCTATCTTGTCCACATGCGCCTTGCGCTCTTCCCTGCGAAGCCCTGCTTCCAGCATGGCTTTATCTGCAGCTACCGTTGTCAATCTTTCATCCCAGAGTGTGACAGGCAGCCCCGTTCTTCTTTCTAACTTATCCTTGAATTCCATGGTCAGCTCCACCCGTACACCTTCGGTGTTATTCATGTGCTTGGGCAGTCCCAACACGATTTCTTCTACCTCGTACTCTACGATCAACTCTTCAATTCTGGCCAGGGTACGGCGCAGTTTATTCTCCTCTTCACGGCGAATGATCTCAATCCCCTGTGCAGTAAGAAGAAGTGCATCACTGACAGCAACTCCCACTGTCTTTGATCCAAAATCCAATCCCATGATCCTCATGTATTTCTCCTATGCCCGTACCGTGCAGACCGTCTTCCTTTAGGCAGACTAATTCCAATGAGCGTTCTTGATGTACTCTGTCAAAAGCTCCTCTACCAACTCGTCTCTCTCCACCTTCATGATCAGGCTTCTGGCGCTCTTATGGCTGGTAATATAGGTCGGATCCCCACTCATAATGTATCCTACGATCTGATTCACCGGATTGTAACCCTTTTCCGTCAAGGCCTCATAGACCGTGGACAACACGACCTTTACCCCGGTTTCCGGTTCCGTCTGTACTTTAAAATATTGTGTATTTCCTAAATCCTGCATACCGGTTCACCCCTTTTTCATATACTTTATCTTAAACCATATCTTCTAAAAATTCAACCTACGTAAAAAAACTTTAAAAAATCTTTATTCTATCAAAAGAATTTCATCCTCTAAAAGGCCTGTGATCCGCCCTCTGTATATGCGGTTAGACATATCTTCTTCTGTCTGCAGCGCCACCCGCACGTATTGCGGCGTATGCCCCAGTTGATACCTCTTCCCATTCAATTCTTTTTCGCCCTCAAACAAAACCTCTGCTTCTGTTCCTATGTATGTAGCGCGGTAGGCAGCGGAAAGTTCCTTTTCCAAAGCAAACAATCGGCTGCTTCTCTCCGACTGTATTGCTGTCGGCACCTGTCCCGGCAGTTTTGCAGCAACGGTTCCCTTCCGTCTGGAGTATTTGAAAATATGCATCTCATACAGAGCCGTTTCCCGTAAAAAAGAATATGTACGTTCAAATTCCTCCTCTGTCTCCCCCGGAAATCCCACTATCACATCCGTGGTTATAGCCGGATTATCAAAAACTTCGCGTAGATATCCCACGCATTGTAAGTATTCACTCGTAGTATAATGTCTATTCATTCTTTTTAAAGTTTCGTCACAGCCGCTCTGAAGAGAAAGATGAAAGTGGGGACAGATTTTGGGTATGGCCGCCAACCGCTTTGCTGTCTCTTTCGTGATAATACGCGGCTCCAGGGATCCTAATCGGATTCTCTCAATGCCCGGCACATCCTGTACCCTTTCTAAAAGCTCCAGAAGCTTAGGCGTACCGGTATAGGTCCTTATACCGTTTTCCTTCTTAGATGTCAGGCTATTTCCCTGCCGCCATGCTTCTTCATCAAAATCCAGCCCATAGGAGCTGATATGGATACCGGTGAATACTACTTCCTTATATCCGGCCTCTGCAAGCCCCTCCATCTCCTGCCTAATATCCTCCCACTTGCGGCTACGCACCCTGCCTCTTGCATAGGGAATGATACAGTAGGAACAGAACTGGTTACATCCGTCCTGAATTTTCATATACGCTCTGGTATGCTCTGCAGTTCTTTTCAGCCTTACCTCTTCGTAATCGCAGCTTGCATTGATATCGATCATGCTTGCACCATGCAGTGTTTTTTCCGAACTTTCCTCTGTCTGCGTTCCTGTCTCTTCCCTCTGCCTTAAAAATTCCTCCAGAATGGACACCAGTTCTTTCTTTTTGTTGTTTCCGATTGCCAGATCGATGCTTGTGTCCTTTTTTGCTTCTTCTTCTCCGGTCTGCACATAGCAGCCCACTGCCACGACAATGGCTTTCGGATTTCTGGCCTTGGCCTGATGCAGCATCTGTCTGCTCTTTCTATCCGCAATATTAGTAACGGTACAGGTATTTACAATATAGATATCCGCCACTTCATGAAACGGTACAATAATATATCCCTTTTCTTGTAACATTTGCTGCATAATGTCCATTTCATAGGCATTCACCTTGCAGCCAAGGTTATGTAATGCTACGCTTTTCATAGGATTCCTTTCGAAATTTGTTTTATTTAGCATTGACTTTTACCACTAAAGACATTAATATGAATTCAGAATGTATGAAGTATGCAAGGAGGTAATTAGAATGAAAACTGTGCAGATTTCCTTAAACTCGATTGACAAAGTAAAATCATTTGTTAACGATGTTACTAAGTTTGATTATGATTTTGACCTGGTGTCCGGCAGATACGTAATTGATGCGAAATCCATCATGGGTATTTTCAGTCTGGATCTTGCCAAGCCCATCGACTTGAATATCCACGCAGAAGAAGGCATTGACGATATCTTAGCAGTGCTGAAACCCTATCTGATTTAAGGTCATCATTACATACTGATGTAAATAAAAAGGAAAAGCAGAACACCTTGGAAACTTCCGAGGTGTTCTTTTTATGCCAAATGAGTCCGCCGGCTCATTTGATATTTTTATACGGAGCCGGAATCACTAACGATAATCAATTCATCCGTATCCAGCGCAGTCTGCACCAACTCCTCTATTTTCTCATTCAAGTTCTCCTCGTGTCTGCGTATTACTTTCAGGTTCGGTTTTGTTACCGGATGCTTGGCCACAAAAATGGTACAGCAGTCCTCAAAAGGCAGGATAGAGGTTTCATAAGTATCAATCTTCTCGGATACCTGCACGATTTCCTGCTTGTCAAAGCCTATCAAGGGTCTGTATACCGGAAGTTCGCAGACTTCATTCGTAGCTGCCAGACTGTGCATGGTCTGCGAGGCTACCTGCCCGATGCTTTCTCCCGTTACTAACCCCAGGCATTCTGTCTGTTTTGCCAGAGTTTCCGCGATTCTCATCATATATCTGCGCATGATGATCGTCAGTTCATCATGCGGACATTTCTCATAGATATAAAGCTGAATATCCGTAAAATTAATCACATGCAGATAAATGGGTCCCGTATAACGGGAAACAATACGGGCCAGATCCACAACTTTTTGCTTTGCTCTCTCACTGGTATAAGGAGGGGCGTGGAAATATACCGCATCCAGTTTTACACCCCTCTTAGCTATCATATAACCGGCAACCGGGGAATCAATGCCGCCGGACAGCAGGAGCATAGCCTTGCCCCCTGTTCCCACCGGCATCCCACCCGGTCCCGGAATAATTTCAGAATAAATATATATTTTTTCCCGGATTTCTACATGGAGCATGATATCCGGATTGTGTACATCCACACGCATATCTGGGCAGGCATTCAAAATTGCCTCTCCTAAATCCGCATTTAACTCCATGGACTCCTTGGGATAATTCTTTCTTGCTCTTCTGGATATTACTTTGAAAGTTCTGTTCTGATCCGGATATACTTTGCCAATATAGGCAATTACATCCTCGCAAAGTTTTTCAAATCCTTCGTCCTCTACATATACCACCGGACATATGCCGGAAATACCAAATACCCTTTTTAGGCGAGCTACTGCCTCATCATAGTCAAATTCCGTCAGGGCATCCACATAAATGCGTCCCTGCGTTTTGTGTACCAGGAATTCTCCTTCGCATTTTTTTAATGCATACTTTATCTGTGCAACCAGCGCATCCTCAAATAAATATCTGTTCTTTCCTTTTACGCCGATTTCGGCATATTTTATCAAAAAAGCCTTATACATATCTACACCCCTTGCCCGCCTCTGCGGGCATCAATTCAATATTTGAAAGGAACTTTCAAACTTATCTCCTTGTGTATCTGCGCAACAAAGGAATCATATCATACATTGCCTTCAATGTATAGTCCAATTCCTCTTTTGTGGTGAATACGGACAGACTAAAGCGAACGGTAGAATCCAGCAACTCCTTTTCCATACCGATACCCTTTAGGGTAGCGGAACCTGACGTATGGGGTTTATTGGAGGCACAGGCACTGCCTGCAGATATATATATTCCTTTATCCTCCATCGCATGAAGCAGAACCTCACTACGGACTCCCTTGACAGATACGCTGACAATATGGGGGGCACCGTCCCTGACTGCGGGCCCGTTAATCTGTATATCGGAAAGTTCAGCCAGTCCATTCACAAAATATTCTTTCAATTCATATAGCCTTTCCATATCCCGGTCAAACTGTGCGTACAGCATTTCCGCAGCCTTTGCCAGTCCGGCAATTCCCGGAACATTTTCGGTTCCGGAACGGAGATTTTTCTGCTGTCCACCGCCGTAAATAATATTGTGTATTTTAACACGGTCTGCTATATACAAAAAGCCCACTCCCTTGGGGCCGTGAATCTTATGCCCACTGACAGAAAGCATATCGATTCCCATTTTTTTCGGATAGATACGTGCTTTACCAAATCCCTGTACTGCATCCACATGAAAGAGGGTAGCAGGATTATTTTGTTTTATCAGATTGCCTGCCTCGGCAATGGGCTCTACGGAACCAATTTCATTGTTGGTATGCATAATGGATACCAAAATAGTATCCGGTCTAAGAGCTTTTTTCAGATCTTCCAAAGATATGAGTCCCATTTCGTTGACCGGCAGATAGGTGACCTCAAATCCTTGGTCTTCCAAATAGTGCATGGGCTGTAGAATAGCCGGGTGTTCTATCTGCGTCGTGATCAAATGTCGGCCGGCTCTGTAGTTCGCCATGGCGCATCCGATCAATGCCAGATTATCCGACTCGGTTCCTCCGGAAGTAAAACAGATTTCTTTTTCACTGACTTTCATCAGTCTGGCAAGTGTTTCTCTGGCATATTTAATATGCCGTTCCGCCTGCACGCCTTTTAAATGCATACTGGATGGATTGCCGTAGTCCTCGCACATAATTTTCGCCACCAATTCCGCTACTTCCGGAAACGCCTTCGTTGTGGCGGAATTATCCAAGTATACTTCCATTGTATTTCTCCTTTTTCTCTATCTATAAATACTATATGCATCTATTTTTCTAACTGATACATGAGCCAGGCCATCACCGTAAGCCCTGCGGTTTCGGTACGGAGAATCCTCTTTCCCAACGTAATGGGCTGTATGCCATGCTGTGCTGCCCTTTTGATCTCGCCCTCTTCAAATCCGCCCTCCGGACCGATGAATACTGCAATATCCGTATTTTCAGGGAGTTTTGAAAAGAGCTCTTTGGTTCTTTCCATTCCTTCCGCCAGTTCATAAGGAATCAGTTTTACTTGCATGGAAGAAGCTAATTCAAGCGCCTTTTCAAAGGACATAGGTTCTCTCACAATCGGCACAATTCCCCGCTTGCTCTGTTTTGCCGCAGCCTCTGCAATGGCCTGCCAGCGTTCGGTCTTTTGTCTGACTTTTTTAGGCTCTATTTTTACTACTGAACGCCCGGTTTCCACCGGAATAATCTCATACACACCTAATTCTACTGTTTTCTGTATGATAAACTCCAGTTTATCAGCCTTAGGCAGTCCCTGAAACAAATGCACACGGGAGGACAGTTCCGTGCCATCCTCCTGAATAAAACGCAGTTCACACACCACCTGATTTTCATCCATGGTATGAACGGCACAACGATATTCCCTGTCGTCCACACCGTCTCGCACCGCCAGTTCCTCCCCTTCTTTCATGCGGAGGACATTCCGAATATGATTGACATCATTCCCCGTAATTATGACACGTTTTTTCTCTATGTCGATTTGGGATCGATCTACAAAAAACTGATGCATAAGCTACCTCGTACGCTTTGCTGTGACGCTCACCCATTCACCCTGATGAGTCACCTCTAAAATCTCCAGACCCGCAGCCTTCACTGCCTCCACTACCGTCTCTTCCTTGTCATCTATAATGCCGGAGGTAATATAGATACCACCTACCTTAAGCTGATTGACAATAACAGGTGTCAAGGGTACCAGTACATCCGCCAAAATATTTGCTACCACAATATCATAACAGCCAAATCCTACGGTTTCCTGCACCGATTTATCCGTAATGATATTACCAATAAGCATGTCAAATCTGTCCGGACTGATGTCGTTACTTTTGCAGTTTTCTTGGACAGCTTCTTCGGCGCAGGGATCCAAATCCGTTCCTACTGCACGCTTTGCACCGAACATCAGCGAAAGAATTGCTAAGATCCCGCTTCCTGTACCCACATCCAATAATACTGTATCCTCATTCACATACTTGCGCAACTGACGGATGCAGAGCTGGGTTGTTTCGTGCATACCCGTACCGAACGCAGTTCCCGGATCGATATGCAGCACCATTTTATCATTGTCCTCCGGTTTTATATCTTCCCAGGAAGGGATCACTAAAATATCATCGATATAAAATTGATGAAAATACTGCTTCCAGTTGTTGATCCAATCAATATCCTCTGTTTCTTCTACAGCAATGCTGCCCTCGCCGATATCCAGAAAAGTCCGTAAATTATCCAATTCCTCCTGTACCTTGTGCAAAATAGTTTCCCTATCCGTTGCCACACCGCCTGCAAGCAGGCTTCCGTCCGGTGCCTCTTCCACAAAAAAGCTCAAATAAGCAATCCCGTCATCTTCCGGAGTATCAGGCAGTATGTCCACAAACATCTGCTCCTTTTCCCATGCAGTCAGCGGTATTCTATCCTCAATTTGTGCGCCTTCCAATCCCAGATCATAGAGGCTGCTGATAATGATATCTTCCGCTTCCGTTGTCGTCTTGATTCTGAATTTCACCCATTTCATAAAATATTTCCTTTCACTTTCCGATACGCTTTCCCAGAAAACAAAATTACTGTAATAGACAAATAACCGCCCGGTCTGCAAACTGAGCGGTTATTTAGTGTTTACCTTTATCCTGCCTCTACTTGCCGGGAATCATTTTTGCAATTCTACCGGCAAATTCATTGAAGTTCTGCGTCTGTAAAATAACGCGACCCGGAGCATCGAACTGTATCTGCACTGTAGACATGGTACTTCCGATAATCTGATATTTCATAATGTATTTCCTCCGTTAGCAGCCACATACGCCTTGCGAAGATTCTCCACCATCAAATCCGCTTTGGAAATTGCCTCCAGTATGTAATTACTGCTCATACTCCAGACCCTGTTGGAAGTAAAAGTGTTGACTCTGACTTTCACACCGTCCACGATAAACAGGAAGCTCACCCTGCTGCTTCCTCCTAACATCTTGCCGTCGTCCACCCATAGATTGGTGATATGGTTGGCAGGCAGAACATAGTACTGTTTGGGATTCCATTTAAAAATGATGGCAATTTTTCCGTTTACGACATCGGCTGCTACGGTACAGCCGTCCGCATTAAATGTATGATTGCGTATAAAACCTGAACCATCCAATTCCTGTAGGTGTTTTCTCTTGGTATTTTTATATAACTCAGCAGGTCCAAAACACCACCAAAAAAAGCAGCCCATATAAATCACTACTATAATAACGGTTGTTACACCATTCATACCTGCCCAGATGCCGAGTCCTGTAAATATGGCCCCCACCAGGATGGGACCAAAAATATTCTCCAACAGATACGGAACGTACACTTTCCGAATTTTTTGCGGTTCCATAGATAGATTTTTCCCCCTAAAAAAATTCTATTTATTTCCAAAATTTTTTCTTTTTACCGCCGCCTTCTCCGTTTCCGTCATCATCACCGCTGCCGGAAATGTTTTTCGCCGCATTTAAGGTATCCCCACACTCTGCGTCAAACTGTTTTAACAGTTGTTTTGCCTCATGGGAAAGCTTATCCGGCACCTGCACCACTAAAGTCACATAGTGATCACCCCGAATATCCTTATTGCGCAGGGTGGGTACACCTTTGCCCTTTAAACGTACTCTGGTATCGGTCTGGGTACCCGGCTTCACATCATAGATAACTTTACCGTCCACAGTATCGATCACTATTTCTCCTCCTAACGCCGCCACTGCAAAGGACAGCGGTACCGTAGAATAGATATTATAATCCTGACGCTGGAAAATAGGATGGCGCCCTACGATCACTTCTACCAGAACATCCCCGCGGGGGCCGCCGTTGGAACCGGGTTCGCCCAAACCCGGAAGCCGTTTGCACTGTCCATTGTCTATACCTGCGGGAATATCTACCGCATACCGCTTCTTCATAGGTACATAGCCCGTTCCCCGGCAATCGGGACATTTTTCTTTGATGATCTTACCCGTTCCCTGACAGTCAGGACATGCCTGTACATTCCGCACCGTACCAAAGAAGGACTGTTGGGTAAATACCACCTGACCCTTTCCTCCGCACTTACCGCAGGTCTCCGGACTGGTTCCCGGCTTTGCACCGCTTCCGCTACAGGTTTTACACGTCTCTTTTACGGTCAGTTCGATTTCTTTTTCGCAGCCGAATACCGCTTCCTCAAAGGTAATGCGGATACTGGTACGCAGATTTGCTCCCTTCATAGGACCGGAATTGCGTGCACTGCTTCTCCGTCCGCCAAAGAAATCACCGAATATATCGCCAAATATATCACTGAAATCCGCACCGGTAAAGTCAAACCCACCGCCGCCGCCTCCGGGCCCGTCGAAAGCAGCATGCCCAAACTGGTCATACTGACGCCTCTTCTCCGGATCACTCAAAACCGCATAGGCCTCGGATGCCTCTTTAAACTTAACTTCCGCCTCCTTATCTCCCGGATTCATATCCGGATGATACTTTTTGGCAAGAGCACGGTATGCTTTTTTAAGCGCAGCATCATCTGCGTTTTTATCCACTCCGAGTACTTCATAGTAATCTCGTTTTTGTTCTGCCATAACTTACTTACTCCTCATTTTCCCGCATATCTTTCTCTCTGCCACGGTTCTCTGGGCAGCGGCAAATCCAGCCTTACGCCTTCACGCAAATAGAACGCTTGAGAGAATGTCCCTTTGGACATTCTCTCAGCCAATACTCTATACTTCTCTAAAGTCTCCGTCAATAATGTCGTCGTTAGGTGCACTGTCCGCAGAAGCGCTTCCCATGTCGGGGCCCTCACCCTGTGCACCCTGCATAGACTCGTACATCTTGGAGAATACAGTCTGGGCGCTGTTCATCAGTTTTTCTTTCGCAGCCTTTAATTCATCCACATCGCTTTCAGAAAGCTCCTGATCCTTGGTCCTCTCCAAAATAGCTTTCACAGCGTCAATCTCAGTCTGTACCTTGGCTTTCTCGTCCTCGCTCACCTTATCGCCCACATCATTCAAAGCCTTCTCCGTCTGGAATACCATGGCATCCGCATCATTTCTTGCATCTACCGCTTCCTTACGCTTTCTGTCCTGAGCCTCGTACTCAGCTGCTTCCTTTACGGCTTTTTCAATATCCGCATCAGACATATTAGAGCCTGCGGTAATGGTGATGTGCTGCTCTTTTCCGGTACCTAAATCCTTTGCGGAAACATTTACGATACCGTTGGCATCAATATCAAAAGTAACTTCAATCTGAGGTATGCCTCTGGGAGCAGGGGCAATACCGTCGAGTCTGAACTGGCCTAAGGACTTATTGTCTTTTGCAAACTGTCTTTCACCCTGCAATACATTGATGTCTACAGCGGACTGATTGTCGGCCGCTGTGGAGAACACCTGACTCTTCTTGGTCGGAATCGTGGTATTTCTCTCAATCAGTTTGGTTGCAATACCGCCCATAGTTTCAATGGATAGGGACAGGGGCGTTACATCCAGCAGCAGAATATCACCTGCGCCTGCATCTCCTGCCAGCTTACCACCCTGAATAGAAGCGCCTAAAGCTACACATTCATCAGGATTCAGACTCTTATTGGGCTCGTGTCCAGTCAGCTGTCTTACCTTTTCCTGCACTGCGGGAATACGGGTGGAACCGCCGACCAAGAGTACCTTTCCTAACTCGGAAGCAGTCAGTCCTGCATCTTTTAATGCATTCTGAACCGGAATTGCGGTCTTCTCTACCAGATCGTGGGTCAGCTCGTCGAACTTCGCTCTGCTCAAATTCATATCAAAGTGCTTGGGTCCCTCTGCAGTAGCGGTAATAAACGGCAGATTAATATTAGTTGTGGTAGCGGAGGAAAGTTCTTTCTTCGCCTTCTCTGCAGCTTCTTTTAATCTCTGCATTGCCATCTTGTCACCGGATAAATCCACGCCTTCCTGCTTTTTGAACTCAGCAAGCATCCAATCGATTATCTTGTTGTCGAAATCGTCACCGCCCAGATGGGTATCGCCGTTTGTAGCCAGTACTTCAATAACGCCGTCACCGATTTCAATTATGGAAACATCGAAGGTACCGCCGCCTAGGTCATATACCATGATCTTCTGTTCTTTTTCATTATCCAGGCCGTATGCCAGCGCTGCTGCGGTAGGCTCATTGATGATACGCTTTACTTCCAGACCCGCAATCTTGCCGGCATCCTTCGTTGCCTGTCTCTGTGCGTCATTGAAATATGCGGGAACGGTAATAACAGCCTCGGATACCTTTTCACCAAGATAATTTTCAGCATCTGCTTTTAATTTCTGAAGAATCATAGCAGAAATCTGCTGAGGAGAGTACTTTTTGTCATCGATGGTACGGCCGTGGTCGGTACCCATATCTCTCTTGATAGATGCAATGGTTTTCTCCGCATTGGTCACAGCCTGACGCTTTGCAGGTTCACCTACCAGCCTCTCTCCGGTTTTTGTGAAAGCTACAACAGACGGTGTAGTTCTTGCTCCTTCCGTATTTGCGATCACAGTCGGTTTACCACCCTCCATTACGGCTACACAACTGTTTGTTGTTCCTAAGTCAATACCAATAATCTTGCTCATTTTCATATCCTCCTATATTATACTTTGTTGTCTGTTTACTGTACTACGGCTACCATACTATGTCTGACTACTGTATCATGGTAGGTATATCCCTTTTGCAGTTCCTGGGCAATGATGCCTGATTCATATTCCTCGCTCTCTACCTGCATCACTGCATTGTGGAATTCCGGATTAAATTCCTCTCCTACAGCCTCAATGGGTTTTACACCGAGTTTATCCAGTTCTCCGATGAGTTGTTTATAAATCATACTCATTCCTTCCGCAAAGGCACTGTCCTTTTCTTCTTCCGGAATGGTACCCAGTCCTCTTTCAAAATTGTCCACTACCGGCAGGATCTTTTCAATTACGCTCTTGGCTCCCACCTCATACATGGCCGCTTTCTCCTTTTCCGTACGTTTGCGGAAATTTTCAAACTCAGCCATCTGGCGCTTTACCCTGTCCTCCAGTTCCTCTATTTTCTGCTTGTAAGCATCTTCCTTTTTATCTTTCTTTTTATTTTTCCCAAAAGACTTCTTGTCTTCGACTTCGGCCTCCTGTACACACTCTGCAGACTCCGCTGCATTGCTTTCATCCGCGGCTTTGGTTTCCGGCTGCTTGCCGGATTCCTTTTCTTCCTCCGCAGCTTCATGCTCTTTCAATATCTCCTTTTCTGCCATAGCTTATCCTTTCTACCTAGTCTTTCTTTTTATACAGATCATCCATCTGGTGCATCAAGCTCTTTAGCGTTCCTACTACTTTGTCATAATCCATACGTTTGGGTCCTATGATTCCTATGGTCCCCTTCATGCCGCCATCCAATTCGTAGGTGGCGGTTACTACACTGCAGTCTTTCATATTTTGGATGGGGCTCTCATCTCCAATATATACCTGAATCCCCGTATTATTCTCATCTGCTAATGTCTCCTGTACCAAAGTCGAGAGGGCCCGCTTTTCCTCAAAGGCACTGATCAACTCACTGGCCTTGGCATTATCAGCAAGCTCCGGATATTTAAAAATATTATTGGTGCCGCTGGTGTAAATCTCCAAATCCTCATCTTCCTTGATCACCTCGGCCACCGCATCCAGCACCTCGCTGACAATGGCGCTGTGTATTCCTGCCTGCTGCTTTAATGCAGCGATCAAACCCAAATTGATTTCTTCGATAGGAAGACCGTTTAAATGGGTGTTTAAGAGCATATTCAGTTTTAACAGGGTTTCATCATCCAGACCTTCGGGAACTTCCAGCATATGGTTTTTGATCATATTTCCTTCCACCACTATGACCGCCAGGATCTGTCCCCTGTCTACTCTGGAAAGCTGAATAAATTTAATTTTATTGCGCTGAATCTGAGGCGCCGATATCATGGTTGCATAGTTGGTATTCTGAGCCAAAACCCGTACAACCTGCTTTAAGAGTGCTTCCATTTTATCTTCTTTCTCCAGAAGCATCTCTTTCATTTCTTCTACTTCCCGTTCCTTTTCCTCCATCATGGTATCCACATATAATCGATAGCCTTTGTCGGAAGGAATTCGACCGGCGGAGGTATGGGGCTGCAGAATATAACCCAGTTCCTCTAAATCCGCCATCTCGTTGCGGATAGTGGCGGAACTTAAATTCAAATCGGTATATTTGGAAATAGTTCTGCTTCCTACCGGTTCCCCTGTTTCCAGATAGTTGCGAATGATTGCCTGCAATATTTTTTTCTTACGTTCATCTAACTGCATTCTTCGCCTCTTTTCCCTCTTCCGGTGTTATTAGCACTCGATTAAGAGGAGTGCTAACATCTTCTTACCATAAAATAGCACTTAGACAGAGTGCTGTCAACTGCTTTTCAATAAATAAATTATAAAAAATATATGAAAACACTATTTGCGCGTAAAATCAAAGTACGCCTTCCGACTGCAGATAGACCGGCAGTGCATGTGAAAACACCATTCTAAAAAGCAGTATGATTATCGCAGCCATGGCTGCATAAACTGCCACATTTGCTATTATGCTCAGAACTTTCTTGGTCTTTTCCCATTTATCCGGCAGCCATTTTAAACCGGCCAATTTTTTCAGTCCGGCAGTAATAAAATACATAAAAGGGATCACACCCGGCATGACATATCTGCCCTGATACTGATAATCCATGCTATAGGCATAGTATGTGCATAGCAGAATGGGAATGAGAATACAGAAAATCATATTGATGTGCAATATCAGCTTTTGCCTTAGATTCAGTTCGGTCATTCCGCCTTCTCCCGGCACTACAAAAAAAGCCATCCATCCCAACAAAAAGAGCAATGCATAAAACAGATACAGCGAACGTCCGCCCCAGACGGTCATAGAACCGAAAGCTGCCACAAAACTGAAGAAGATTCCTTTAAAAAACTGATGTTCCTGCAACATGGTCTGTAAAGAAAGTCCTCTTGCAGCATAGGAATGATTGTAGGGAATCAGCTCCGCATTTCCGTAGAGAGCGGCGCTGGTGCGCAGACTGTCAAGCCCCAGCAGATCCCCTTGATACAAAATGGCATTGCGTATAAAATACCAGCCAATCCCCAAAAGTACCACACCGGAAATCAGTGCGCCCCGCATAAGAAACATCCGCCAATCATAGCACAGCCTGCCGTTTTCCTTTTTTAGATAAAACGCAATAAACAATATAATGCTGCTGAGAATATAGCCGTACGCATTATAATACGAAAGGGAACAAATGATAATTCCCACTGCAAGGATCAGGCTTGTTTTAACAGTAAAGCCCTCTTGATACGCCCTCACCCATGCATACACGATCAGTGCCGCGGAAAACAATGCCATGGAGTCTGTATTGACATAGGTGTGAATAAACAGGCATTGCGGCAGGAATGTCACAAGCAGGCTAAACAACCATTTAAACCGTCTGTCGGAAAACAAACGTCCTCCGATTCCATAGACAACTGCCGCCATGGCCGTTCCCGTACAGACATTGACAAAGCGTGCCGTATATAAAAGCAGCAGTTCCGAATCCGTAAACAGATTGACAAAACGCATCACAAAACCCTGCACCATATAGGGCAGCATGGTATAGAACCCATAGGAAATACCGTAAACGGGAATCCGTATCTCCGGATCATAACCATTTGGCAGTCTTCCGTAACGGCAGATAAAACGACTCACTAAATATCGGTTGGGTTCATCCGGCGGATTTCCGTAAAGCGGTGGAGTATCCATATGCGGTTGATGCAGCGCAATGATCGCAGCAATCCCAAAAAACAGTAGCAAGTAGAAAATAAAAATATGCTTATCTTTTATTTTACCGAAGAAATTTTTAACCATAGATTCGAATTATAAAATCCTTTCCAAAAAAATTCCTATCCACAGCCACAAGTTCATTCTCTCTCGTAACTGTCGATAGGAATTATGATCGTATCCGATTGATAGAAATTAAATATAAAAGCTGCCTGCTTCTTTACCGTTGATAACGTAATAAGCCATACCGTCTTCAGGCTTTACATACAGCTCTACAGATTTAAAATCTACAGCCTTCTGCTTTAAGTCATATTTCCATACATCCTTTGCGATCTTTACCAGATCATCGGTTGTATAGGACTTACCGCCAAACTGCACGTTCATGCTTACCTTAACTTCCCCCTTAGCCTTAGGGCCTCTCTTAGCTCCGGTTGCTTTCTTAGCAGTTGTCTTCTTTGCAGTCGTCTTTTTCGCAGTCGTTGTCTTTGCAGCCGCCTTTTCTGCCTTAACCGGTTCTGCCGGCTTTACCTCTGCTGCAGCTTTTACTTCCTTTACCTCTTTTACTTCCGGTGTTGTCTTAACCGTTGCCTTCTTAACTGGTGACATAAAATCCTCCCTTTCTACAAAACGCCACTCTGTGATGCCATAACTTTTCAGTATTTGCAAAATCTACTTATATTTACAATATAGTGCATTCCGGCGCTTTTGTCAACTATTGCGTTATATTGTACCCACTATAAAAAATTTAAATTTTATACTAAAAACAAAAAATATAAAAATACAAGAGCGCCTAATCCGATCCTGTACCAACCGAATACCTTAAAATTATGCTTCTTGATATAAGCCAGTAAAAATTTTATCACTACAACAGAAACCACAAATGCCGTCACCATAGCCGTGATCAAAACCATCAACTCCGTGGTCGAAAAATCCAGTCCGAATTTTAGCAGTTTTAACAAACTTGCACCAAACATAACGGGAATTGCCAAAAAGAAAGTAAACTCTGCGGCCACCGGTCTTGCAATACCAAGTAACAGCGCCCCCACTATCGTTGCGCCCGAGCGCGAAGTACCCGGGAACACTGCTGCCAACAGCTGAAACGCACCAATGAAAAATGCCGCTTTATAACTTAAACCGGCTAATTCCGTAACCGCAGGGTTTCTCCCTTTGTTCCAGTTTTCCACCAGTAAAAAGGCCACGCCGAAAACGATCAATGCCCCGGCTACCACATACCAATGAAAAAACAGTGCATTCAGTTCATCATCAAACCAGACACCGATTACTGCCGCCGGTACACAGGCCACTAAAATCTTAAACCACAGCGTCAGAATATCCATATTAACATAAGCCAAAGGTCCGCTTTCTTTATATCCCCTGCCCTTTCTGCAAAAAGGCCATATCTGTTTAAAGAATAACAATACTACTGCCAGAATCGCGCCCAGCTGGATAACCACCTCGAACATCTCAGAAAAATTCTCGGATACATTTTCAAATTGTACAAATTCCTCCAGTAGGATCAGATGCCCCGTACTGCTGATGGGCAGCCACTCCGTAATACCCTCTACAATACCAAATAAAATTGCTTTTAAAACGTTCCACATACACAGCCTCTTTTCAAACTATTATTATGCTTCCAAATAATTCTGCAGAAGTGCAAAATGTTCCTCTGCATCCCGATAGCCCTCCTCGTAAAGTGCTTTCAATTTTTCGGCATCTTTCTCAATTCGGTTTACTTCGCTCTTATGCTTGGGCCTGATGACAAAAGCCTGCCCGTTCTCCTGCTGTTTTTCCAAATAGGCCATCGTCGCATTATAACTCAAATGGCGTTCCGCCATCAGTTCATATACTTTGGGATAACGCAGATAACGCAGTTTTATTAATTCTAAATGGGAAGAAGGCGTGCGTACATAACCTTCTTCTTTTGTCAGAATGACCACATTCTTTTTGTTGCCGCTTAAAATGGATTTACAGATGGGGATGGGATCTGCAAGACCTCCGTCCAAATAAAGCTTCCCTTTATATTTCACATTTCGGGATACCAGCGGCAGCGAGGCCGAAGCCCGTATGGCGTCAATGTCGTTTTTCATATCCCGAATCCTAAGATATTCTGGTTCTCCGCTCACAATATTGGTAACCACCGCATAGGCTTTGCCTTCATAATTATCAAAGGTTTCGTAGTCATAGGGATTTAAATATTCCGGTATCAAATGATATGCCATATTCACATTGAATAAGTCACCGGTAGTCAGAAGGCTTTCCGCGCTGCAGTATTTTCTGGTGTCCAGATAATCGATGCACACCTCTAAAGCTCTGCCTCTTTGCCCTGACAGATAACTGCACATATGGCATGCGCCTGCCGAAACGCCGTATACACTGGAAAACACCAGCCCTTTATCCAGAAAGAAATCCAGTACGCCCGCCGTATAAACGCCTTTCATTCCTCCGCCTTCCAAAACCAATCCTGCCTGATACATATCTTCACCATTCCTTTTCTATTATTATGCCTGTCCGATCAAGTTTAGGCCTTGTATTCTGTTTCTACAAATCTTCTCAATGCCGCCAGCGAACGCTCCACCTTTTCGGTATCGATGCAATAGGCCATCCTGAAATATCCGGGACAACCGAAAGTATCTCCCGGCACCAGCACCAGATCGTACTGCAGCGCTTTCTGGCAGAATGCTTTGGCATCTTCTTCCAATGCCTTGGGGAAGATATAAAAAGTGCCGCCTGGTTTTACGCAGGTAAATCCTAATGCTTTTAATTCCTTGTATAAAATATTCATATTGGTTTCATATACAGACAGATCTGCCGTTTTATCCAGCACCTCCGCCACTGCCAGCTGTATGATGGAGGGCGGACAATTGTGTCCGATACCGCGGGATATTTGTCCGCACATCTGCACCATATCCTCAGCATCCCTGCACGCCGGATTTATGGCCACATAACCGATTCTCTCTCCCGGCAGGGACAGGGCCTTGGAAAAGCTGTAGCAAGTAATGGTATTGTCATAAAAAGCAGCAACCCATGGTGCATCTACACCCTCAAACACAATCTCCCTGTAAGGCTCGTCGGAGATCAGATAGATGATATGTCCATACTCCTCCGATTTTCTTTTCAGTATTTCGGCCAGTTTCTCAAGGGTTTGTGCGGAATATACAATACCCGAGGGATTATTGGGAGTATTCACTAAGACAGCCATGGTTTTTTCGGAGAGCATCTCTTCAAAGGCTTCAAAATTAATCTGAAAATCCTCTGTATTGGCCGGTACCACTTTCAATACCGCACCGCTTAAATCCACATAGGGATGATACTCGGGAAAGAACGGTGCAAAGGTCAGTATCTCATCCCCGGGCTCCGTCACCAGTCGGAATGCATGGGCCAGTGCGCCTGCTGCCCCCACAGCCATAAAAACATGTTCCTTTCTGTAAGGCAGTCCCGAGCGCTTCTCTAAAGATGCAGCCAGCTTCTCCCTTACGGAAGTAATCCCCAGACTGGGGCTATATCCATGAAGCGTCATGGGATCCTCATTTTGCAGCATATTTATCAAGATATCCGTAAACTCGGAAGGTACCGGAACCGACGGATTTCCCAAGCTGAAATCAAATACATTCTCATAACCGATCTCATTTCCCCTTGCCGTGGCAAACTCCGATAACTGCCTGATAACGGATTTTGCGGAAAGCATACCCTTATACTTTTGAACCAGCATTTCTCATTCTCCTTAAACACTTAATCTTCTGCCCATATTAAAGCACATTTTACTGCCTTTTTCCAGCCCTTTAAAAGAGCATCCCGTTTTTCTGCCTCCATAGTGGGAAGAAAAGTTCTGCCCAGCTGCCAATTTTCTTTTATCTCAGCTTTATCTTTCCAGTAACCGGTCGCCAGTCCTGCCAAATATGCTGCTCCCAACGCAGTAGTTTCAATACACTCCGGACGTCTGACCTCCGTATTCAGAATATCCGACTGAAACTGCATTAAAAAGTCGTTGGAGCTGGCGCCTCCGTCCACTTTTAAGCTCTTTAATTCCATACCCGCATCCTTTTCCATTGCCTGCAGTACATCCACTGTCTGGAATGCAATGGATTCCAGTGTTGCCCTGATAAAATGCTCCTTGGTACAGCCCCGGGTCAGCCCTACGATGGTCCCCCTTGCATAGGGATTCCAGTAGGGTGCTCCTAAACCAGCAAAGGCAGGTACCACATAGATACCCCCCGTATCTTCCACCGAGGAAGCATACTCTTCCGATTGTGCAGCGTCACGCATCATACGCATACCGTCCCGCAGCCATTGGATAGCTGCTCCCGCCACAAAGACGCTGCCCTCTAAAGCATATTCCGGATGCTCTTTCGTACTTGCCGCAATGGTTGTCAGCAAACCGCTCTTTGAGGCAATGGCATTATCACCTGTATTCATCAATAAAAAGCAGCCTGTCCCGTAGGTATTCTTGACTTCTCCCGGTTCAAAGCAGCACTGTCCGAACAAAGCAGCCTGCTGGTCTCCTGCTGCTCCTGCTATGGGAATTTCCCCTCCCAGTGCCGACACTTCTGTGCAGCCGTAAATATAGCTGGAGGGCTTTACCTGCGGGAGCATACTCTCCGGGATATGAAAGTATTCCAGAATCTCCCGATCCCATTTTAGATTATAAATATCGTACAGCATGGTCCGGGATGCGTTGGTATAGTCCGTAACATGAACCGCTCCCTTTGTCAGGTTCCAGATAAGCCAGGTATCCACCGTTCCAAACAACAATTCTCCTGCTTCTGCTCTTTTTCCGGCACCTTCCACATGCTCCAATATCCAGGCAATTTTAGAGGCGCTGAAATAGGCATCCGGTATCAGTCCCGTCCTCTCCCGGATTGTCTTATCAAAACCTGCCTCTGTCAACTTATCGATTGCTTCCGCCGTCCTGCGGCACTGCCAGACAATGGCGTTATATACCGGTTCACCCGTTTTCTTATCCCATACGATCGTGGTTTCCCGTTGATTGGTAATACCTATGCCGCTGATCTCCTCTGGCTTTGCTCCTATCTTGGCCATGGCTTCTATGGCAACCGCCAACTGTGAGGACCAGATTTCCATAGGATCATGCTCCACCCAGCCCGGCCGGGGATAGATCTGTCCGAATTCCTTTTGGGCCATGGAGCAGATTTTTCCCTGTCTGTCAAATAAAATGCATCGGGAACTGGTAGTTCCCTGATCAAGCGCCAATACATATTTTTTCATCCTAAAACTCCCTTTTCCTGTCCGCTTACATTTATATTTATGATAGTATATTTGTCCTACAAATACAAGTATCAGCCAGATAAAATCCACTGCACGATAAGACTCTGCAACGTGCAAACTCGTTCCGAATTTTAGAAAAGTTTTAGAGAATGATGCATTTCTTTTTATTGTGGGAAATCTAAAAAGAGAGTATGATAAATACAAAATAAACAGTGCAAAAGCACGGGAGGCAGACTTATGATGAATACATCTTTCCGCAACAAGCGCAATGGTTTTGAAACCATAAGCCCGGATGGCAATCCCATCCCCAATATTCCTTTAAAAAAGCTTGCCGTTATTGCCGTTATCGTGATAGCGGCGCTGATCCTGATCTTCAATTCCGCATACCAGATCGGAGAGCAGGAACAGGCGGTGCTCATTACCTTTGGACAGGCTTCTTCCGTTACTGAGCCGGGCCTGCATCTTAAGATACCTTTTATCCAGCAGGTAAGAAAAGTCAATACTACCATTCAAGGCTTTTCCATCGGTTATGATCAGTACAGCAATATCTCCAATGAGGAAGAGTCCCTGATGATCACTTCGGATTACAACTTTGTCAATGTGGATTTCTTTGTGGAGTATCGTTTTTCCGATCCGGTCAAAGCCGTCTTTGCATCCGACGAACCGGTTGAAATTTTAAAAAATATCAGCATGAGCTGCATCCGCAATGTGATCGGCAGCTACCCTGTGGACGATGTACTGACCACCGGAAAAAATGAAATACAGGCCGCTATTAAAGAAAGCATTTTGCTGAAGCTGGAAGAACAGGATCTGGGTATTCAGCTGGTAAACATTACCATACAGGATTCCGAGCCTCCCACCCAGGAAGTCATGGAGGCATTTAAAGCAGTGGAAACCGCTAAGCAGGGAAAAGAAACTGCTTTAAACAATGCTAATAAATACCGCAATGAGCAAATACCGCTTGCACAGGCCCGGGCCGATGCCATTATCCAGGATGCCGAAGCGCAGAAAACCGCCCGCATCAACGAAGCCATTGCGCAGGTAGCGCGTTTTAATGCCATGTACGAAGAATATGTGAAAAACCCGGAGATCACAAGGGAGCGGATGTTCTATGAGGCCATGGAGGAAATACTGCCGGACTTAAAGGTCGTTATCGAAAGTCCTAACGGAAATGTCCAGACCTTCTATCCTCTGGAATCCTTTGCGGACTTTGGCACTTCAACCGACACCCAGCAATAAGGAGGAAATTATGAAAACAGCGAAAAAAGTTATATTGATTGCAGTTATATTTCTTTTATTGATAATCGGAAGTTCTTGTATTGTCATCACACAGGAAAATGAATATACCCTGATTCGCCAGTTTGGCAAAGTGGACCATGTGGTATCGGAAGCCGGCATCAGTTTTCGGATTCCCTTTATTCAAACCGTGGATAAGCTTCCTAAGCAGACGCTTTTATACGATTTATCTGCCTCCGATGTCATTACCGGCGATAAGAAGACTATGATCACGGACAGCTACATTCTATGGCGTATTACGGATCCTCTGAAATTTGCCCAGACCCTGAACTCTTCCATTGCCAATGCAGAGGGCCGTTTGGACACCATTGTCTACAATGCTACCAAGAATATTATCAGCAGCATGAGCCAGGAAGATGTGATCAGCGGACGCGACGGCCAGTTATCCGCAGCCGTTATGGAAAGCATCGGTGATTCTCTGGATCAGTACGGTATCGAGCTTCTGGCTTTTGAAACCAAGCATCTGGATTTGCCCAGTGATAATAAAGCCGCTGTCTATGAACGAATGATTTCCGAGCGCGACAACATTGCTGCCACCTATACCGCGGAAGGTAATTCGGAAGCACAGATCATCCGCAATACCACGGACAGGGAAGTCACGGTCATGATCTCCGAAGCAGAGAAAGAGGCTGAAATTTTAATTGCCGAGGGCGAAGCAGAATATATGCGCATTCTCTCAGAAGCCTATGCCGATCCTTCCCGCACCGAATTTTATTCCTTCGTGCGCAGCCTGGATGCTATCAAGATCACCATGACCGGAGATAATAAAACGCTGATCTTATCTCCCGATTCACCCATTGCAAAGATTTTCTATTAAAGATCAGAACCATAAAAGCCTGCTCCGTAAGCGTTTCGCACTTACGGGACAGGCTCTTTTTTTGCAAAGGCATACCGTCCGGCTTCTCTATACCCACAAATACACCATATAACCGGCCATGCAGCAGAGCATGACGATGCCGCCCGCTCTGGTCAGCTTCTTCTTGCCCACCGCACACAGGAAAAGCAGAATGACTGCGGCAATGGCAATCATGCTATCCACAAAAAAGTCTTTATTATAAGGCACATCCGTAATCAAGGCTGTGGTACCGATAACAAAGAGAAGATTAAACACATTGCTTCCCACGATGTTGCCCACTGCAATATCCGCTTTCTTTTTGATGGCCGCCGTAGTAGATGTGATCAGTTCCGGAAGGGAAGTTCCGAAAGCGACAATGGTAAGTCCGATCAGACGCTCACTCATACCGAAGATGCGCGCCAGTTCTGTGGCTGCATCCACCGTCACATTACTTCCCACAACGATGCAGGCACCGCCGCCCACCAGCAAAAGCAAAAGTACAAGGGGATTGCTGTTGACGGTTTCTGCTTCTTCCAACTCCGCCTGACCCTTTTTGGTCATCCACAGCAAATAGAGCAAATATATGATAAAGCAAGCCCATAGAATAATGCCGTCCAGCCTGCTCACCACGCCGTCAAAATAACCCAGTCCGAACAGCAGCACCGTAATACCCAGCAGGAAAGGCAGCTCGTACTTTAAAGTGGAGGTCTGCACCGCTATGGCGGTAATGGCTGCCGTGATTCCCAAAATCAGTAAAATATTCATAATATTGCTGCCGATGACGTTTCCGATTGCAATTGCAGCGCTGTCATTTTCCGCCGTATTCTTTAACGCCGCCGATATGCTCACCGCCGCTTCCGGTGCACTGGTGCCCATGGCTACAATCGTAAGACCGATCACCAGCTGCGGAATTCCCAGCTTATCCGCCAAACTGGATGCGCCGCCTACAAACCAATCCGCACCCTTAATCAACATTACAAATCCAAGCACAAGTAATCCGATTTGTATTACTATGTCCATCATTTCTGTTCCTTTCGTCCTTCTCTTATCCGTATTTCTAGTATTACCTATAAAAAGCATGTCTATTTTATCATACCCAAAAATTAGAAACAAGTACATTAAATAAAACAGACTCTCAAGCGGATTCGGGAACAGCTACGTCATCATTCTACATCCTGCAAAGCCGCAAAATCTTCTTCGCCGGTGCGGACTTTTACAACCCTGTCTACATTGTATACGAAGATCTTACCGTCGCCGATATGACCGGTGTAAAGGGCTTTCTTAGCCGCTTCAATAACCGTTTCTACCGGAATCTTGCTGACAACCACTTCTACCTTTACCTTAGGCAGCAGAGTCGCATCCACTTCTACACCACGGTACATCTCGCCGGCACCCTTCTGAACACCGCAGCCCATAACCTGCGTCACCGTCATACCCGTTACGCCGATATCGTTCATGGCTTTCTTCAGCAATTCGTATCTTGCCAGCTTTGCAATAACCACTACTTTGTACATACCGGTGGAAGCTATTGCAGGGGCCTCTACCACCCTGACTGCAGCAGCCTTCTGTACCTCGGATGCAGCAGCATAATCCTCGGTACCGAGGTCAGTATTTTCATTTACTTCCATAGTCATAGTATTGGAAATATCCATGATGCTGATACCCGCATAAGCAGAAGTCAGACCGTGCTCCGTAGAATCCAGACCAACAATTTCTTCTTCCTCCGTTACACGAAGTCCCGCAGTTGCTTTGATAAGGAAGAAGGTAACGGTAATGGTAACTGCCGTCCATGCTGCAACCGCTGCAAAACCGAGAAGCTGAATGCCTAACAGCTGAAACCCGCCGCCGTAAAAAAGACCTATCAAGTTGTCATTCCCGGGTGCGGAAGTGGTTGCAAACAGACCAACTGCAATGGTACCCCAGATACCGTTTAAGCAGTGTACCGCAACTGCACCTACCGGATCATCAATACGCAGCTTGTAATCCAAAAACCATACGCCGAATACTACCAGCAGACCTGCCACGGCACCGATCACGATCGCGCCGAAAGCATCTGTCACATCACAGGGGGCAGTAATGGCAACCAGTCCTGCCAAGGATGCGTTTAAACACATGGAAACATCGGGTTTTCCATATTTTATCCAGGTAAATACCATACACACTACGGTTGCGATCGCAGGGGCAATGGTCGTCGTTACAAATACCGAACCCAGCTGTTCTACAGTGGTACATGCCGCACCGTTAAATCCGTACCAGCCCAGCCACAGAATAAACACACCCAACGCACCCATAGGAAGGTTGTGACCTGGGAAAGCGTTCACTTTCGTCACCTTGCCCTGCTTATCCTTTACAAATTTGCCGATACGGGGCCCCAATACTTTTGCACCGATCAGTGCGGAAATACCGCCTACCATATGGATGGCGCAGGAGCCTGCAAAATCGTGAAAACCAATCTGTGCAAGCCAGCCGCCGCCCCAAATCCAGTGTGCCTCAATAGGATAGATCAGTGCGGAAATAATTCCCGAATATACGCAGTAGGACAAAAATTTGGTTCTTTCCGCCATGGCACCGGAAACAATGGTTGCGGTGGTGGCGCAGAACACCAGATTGAATACGAAATTCGACCAGTCAAAATTCGCATAGCCGGTGAAAATATCAAAGCCGGGTTTCCCTATCAACCCTACTAAATCCTCACCAAAAAGCAGTCCAAAACCAATCAGGATGAACACCACTGTACCGATGCAAAAGTCCATCAGATTTTTCATCAGGATGTTGCCGGCATTCTTTGCTCTGGTAAACCCAGTTTCCACCATAGCAAAACCTGCCTGCATCCAAAACACCAGCGCGGCTCCTATCAGGAACCAGACGCCAAACACTTCGCCGTTTACGGCACTCAATACTTCTTCTGTCATAATATTTTCCTCCTCACTTTTTATTAACCCGGCGAAACACGCTTTACGAGTTTCGTCGAAAAAAGCGATAACATGAGATTTTGCTCTCATATTATCGCCTTTGATAACCAACTTCTTATTTATGCGTATACCGTATTTAGATTTCTATAATGCTTCGTTACCGTGTTCTCCGGTGCGGATGCGGATAGCGTCCTGCACATCCATCACAAAAATTTTGCCGTCTCCGTAATTGCCGGTCTTGATCTCGTTTACTACTCTTTCAATGAGCGCATCGGCTTCTTCGTCGGCCACCACCGTTTCCACTTTAATCTTGGGCAGCATCTCTACCTTATACTCTTCACCGCGGTATTTTTTCACGATTCCTTTTTGGTTGCCATAGCCCATGATATTTACAATGTTCAGCCCGTTGACCTCGGATTCGTTGAAAATTGCCTTCAGATCCTCCAGTTTTTCAGACTTGATAATAATTTCCAGCTTCTTCAAATTATCCCTCCTTAGGGAGCAGTCTCAGGCATCACCCAATGCTTTACCAGAGCTCTTATGTGAATTCTTAAGCAAATAAAAAAGCATCCTACCTCTTTATGTAGAACGCCTTTGTTCGAACTTTATTATACACATGTTAAACAGATTGTCAAATACTTTTTTTAAATTTTAAGTTTATAATGAGTGTGATATAATGATACTGCATAGCGTAGGTAATCATTTGCCGAAACCGGATATATTTTATTGAGGAGGAAATGACTATGACACGACTGATGATCTTGGGTATTGTGCTTCTAACGGGACTACTGGGTTGGCTGTTCGGAAGGAAAAAGCCTAAATATCCGGAAATGGCACAATGTTTTGAAAATCCCTTTTTACATTTCTTTTTGTATGCGTTAGCCATTTTTATATTAGCTTTTGCTGCATTTATTGCTTTTATTGTTGCTTCCGACGAATCGGCGTGGGAGCAGGCCGGCGAAGGAATCATCGAAGTCTTTTCTCTCTTCCTGTTCATTATCGTTTCTTTGATTGCTTTAGCAGTGAAAACAGGAAAACATTATATTTACTATAATCAAGAAAAACTTATTCTAGGCAGGGTATTTGGTGGGGATTTCACACTTGCCTGGTACGAGATAAGCGAGGTGCGTGCCGATAGAAATGGACAGCGCATACGGATCTACAATCGAGAAGGCAAAAAAGTTCTGGATGCCGGAAGCCGCATGACCGATTTTAATCAATTCTATCATACAGTAATGCAAAACTGTGGCAATCGGGTAGTTTACGAATAAATAAAGCAGTGCAATGACCAAAGACAAATGAATTCGAAGGAGGAACCTGAAATGATGCATCAAATTTATGAACATACCGTGCAATACTATGAAACCGACAAAATGGGTATTACCCACCACTCCAACTACATCCGGTGGATGGAGGAAGCCCGGGTAGATTTTTTGTCGCAGATCGGATGGGCCTATGCCAAGTTAGAATCCCTAGGTATCATATCCCCTGTAGTTTCACTAGAATGTAAATATAAGACTACTTCCACTTTTTCAGATGTCATCCACATTTCCGTATCCGTTGAGGAATTTAAAGGGGTGAAATTAAAACTTGGTTATCTGATGACAAATGCGGAAGGAAAAACTGTCTGCGAAGCGAAATCCGAGCACTGCTTCTTAAATCAGTCAGGGCTGCCTATTCGGTTGAATAAAAAGTTCCCCGAATTTCACAAAATCCTGACGGAGCTGGCGGAGGATGATTAATCGGCAACCAGCCTAAGCGGTTTACTCCACTCGTCCTCTATAGCTCTTTTAACAATTTTTGATAAATAATATCCCTATCCACATACTCTCCCACCGGGGCAAAACCCAATTTATTAAGCAACATAAGGGAAACTTCATTCTCGGGCTCTGTCATGGCTTGTACATGCGTAAATTCAAGTGCTGCTCTAGCGTAGAACAGTATGCCCTGACATACTTCCTCTGCCAGCCCCCTGCCCTGCCAGGGTACACCGATCAAAAACCCCAACTCCGGCTCCTCAAATCCGGCCCGCATGTCCAGTCCGGCCCGGCCGATGATCTCTCCCGTTTCTTTTAAGAGAACGGTCCAGATACCGAAACCGTAAAAACCATACATATTTTCTCGATACTGCGCAATATAGGCGCGCTCTTTTTCCCTGTCTTCATATAAATTTTCCATATATCTGGTAACGGCAGGGTCCGCGTAAATTCCATAAAAGGCATCCAAATCTTCTTCCGTGGTTTCCCGCAGGATACAGTGCTTCGTTTCCAAAATCTCCCAGGGCAGACCCATATAACGCCGATACACCCTCTCCAAATAATCCGCCGCAATATCCTCCGCACCTTCTACCAAAAAACGTACTTTGCCAAAGGAGTCCTCTTTGTTTCCCTCATGTAAAATTCCCAGCACCGCCTGTTTTTTCTCTGCCAATCGGGCAGCCAAATTTCCACTGTCTGTCAAATACAGAACAGTACTCTCTTCAGAAGTTTTCGCATTGGGTCCCGATACTTCCCATAAATTCTCCCACAGTTCCACGCAAAGTCCTTCTTCCTTCAAAGCCTCTGCCATCTCTGCAATTTGCAATTTTAACGCTTCATCCTTTTTTTCTATATATACAGTGACTTTCTTCAGCACTCTCTTCATCTTGTTTTTTCCTTGAAAATGATGTAGTATATCTGTATTGTAAATCAATTTCAAAAAGAAAGGAAGAACAAGATGGCACAGAATCCTATTGTGACAATTACCATGGAAAATGGGAATGTGATGAAACTGGAGCTTTATCCCGATATTGCACCCATTTCCGTCAATAATTTTATCAGCCTCATTCAGAAAAATTTCTATGACGGCCTTATTTTTCACCGTGTGATCAAGGGCTTTATGCTGCAGGGCGGCGATCCGGAAGGCACAGGAATGGGTGGTCCCGGTTACAGCATCAAAGGTGAATTTTCTTCCAACGGTGTGGAAAATAATTTAAAACACACCGCCGGTGTTTTATCCATGGCCCGCAGTATGCAGCCCAATTCCGCAGGTTCCCAGTTCTTTATCATGCACAAGGACGCACCCCATTTGGATGGCAGCTATGCGGCCTTCGGTAAGATCGTTCAAGGTATGGATGTGGTAAACAAGCTTGCAGAAACCGCCACGGACTACAACGACAAACCTCTGGAACCGCAGGTTATGAAGAGTGTTACCGTGGACACATTCGGTGTAGAGTATCCGGAACCGGAACACTTCTAAACCACCACTTAGAAGATTTCAGAAAAATTTGTAAAGAAAATACAGTATTTTTCAAATTTTGGATTTTCTTGCAGAATCAGAGCGAGGCGGCTTTGTAAAAAGCGCCTCGTTCATATTTTGTTAACAATTAATTAAATTATTTTTCATTTGCTACTCATTCTTTAGACACTTTCTTTACCTATACTATAGTCATAAGATAAGTATCATCCCTATATTAGACAATATCATTATTTAATTTATTAAATAACTTTTTCATAATAAATGCCAGGCAAAGCAGTTTGCCTGGCATCCTCCCTTTTATAGGGCCTTTTTCTTCTCAGCCTTCACGTAAAAACGCCGGCAGTTACCTGCCGGCGCTCTATGTATGGTCTTTATGCTTTTCCGTTGGAACCAAGAACATTTACGATCTTGTGAGCGACCATGTCCTTGACAGCCTGACGAGCGGGTTTTAAATACTGACGGGGATCGAAGTGATCCGGATGCTCTGCAAAGTATTTACGGATATTGCCGGTCATAGCAAGACGAATATCGGAGTCGATATTGATCTTACATACAGCAAGCTCAGCAGCCTTGCGAAGCTGTTCCTCAGGGATACCAACCGCATCGGGCATATTGCCGCCATACTGGTTAACCATCTTTACGAACTCCTGCGGAACGGAAGATGATCCGTGAAGAACGATGGGGAAACCGGGAAGACGCTTAATGCACTCCTCCAATACGTCAAAGCGAAGCGGAGGGGGAACAAGTATGCCGTCGGCGTTTCTTGTACACTGAGCAGCAGTAAACTTATAAGCACCGTGAGAAGTACCGATTGCGATTGCAAGAGAGTCACATCCGGTTCTGGAAA
>JAFLSX010000024.1 GCA_022510705.1 Lachnospiraceae bacterium | reverse complement strand
TTCCGCATGAATACATAGAAATAGAGCTTACCGAGACAACTACCGACGTCGAGTTTAAAGACCTGAAACGTATTATCGGAGGTCTCCAGCAATCAGGTGTTTTCACTTCTGTGGATGACTTCGGTATTGGTTACTCTTCCCTTAACCTCATCAAGGAGATACCTTGGAACGTTTTAAAGCTGGATAGGAGCCTTTTGCCGGCTAAAGGAGATGAGAATCCTGTTCAAAAGGACACAATGTTCAAGTATATCGTTGCTATGACTCAGGCAATGGGACTCGAATGTATTTCCGAGGGTGTTGAAACAAAAGAACAGGTAAAACTCCTTGTGGATAATAAATGTAATCTCGCACAGGGGTTCTATTTTGATAAGCCTCTTCCTGTGGAAGAATTCGAAACAAGACTCGATAAAAATTATATTTATGACCGCTGACCAGGTCCCCTCAATCCTGAGGGGATCAGGTTTTTTTGTATCATTTTACATCCTGTACCAATGTCATTAGGTTTAGAGTTTTCTAACGGTTATCAAGCAATATGATGGCCGTTTTTTAGTTGCCTCAAGAGTGAAAAAATGACAAAAAGCGTTGACATTCATACAGAAATGTGCGGGCACCTTGCAATGATATTAAAAAATGCAGGAGCATTTATAAAAGCAGCAGCAGCAGCCAAACTTTTTTGCGCGGCTTGCGTTTACGCGTAAAAAATTAATTGCAAAAGATATACGGCTATGATAAAATGGGAATAGTGGCAATGACAAAAAAATAACAATCATTGCAAGACCCCGAAAATGCAAAAATGGAGGAAAGACAAATGGCAAGAAAAGTTGTATTAGCAGGCGCATGCCGTACGGCAATCGGTACCATGGGCGGCACATTAAGCACCACACCTGCAGCTGAGCTGGGTGCAATTGTTATTAAAGAAGCTTTGAAGAGAGCGGGTGTTGCTCCCGAGGCAGTAGATCAGGTATACATGGGATGTGTTATCCAGGCAGGTCAGGGACAGAATGTTGCACGTCAGGCTTCCATTAAGGCAGGACTTCCCATTGAAGTACCTGCAGTTACCATGAACGTAGTATGCGGCTCCGGCCTTAACTGTGTAAATCAGGCTGCACAGATGATCATGGCAGGTGATGCTGATATCGTAGTTGCAGGCGGTATGGAGAATATGTCCATGGCTCCCTATGCAATTCCTCAGGCACGTTACGGCTACAGAATGAATAACGGTACCTTGGTGGATACCATGATCAAAGATGCATTGTGGGATGCTTTCAATGATTATCATATGATTAAGACCGCAGACAATATCTGCGAGGAGTGGGGACTGACCCGTGAAGAACTGGATGAGTTTGCATTAAAGAGTCAGTTAAAGGCAGAGGCTGCACAGGCTTCCGGCGCTTTTGATGCAGAAATTGTTCCCGTAGAAATAAAGAAAAAGAAAGAAACCATCATTTTCAATAAGGACGAAGGGCCTCGCCCCGGTTCGACCATAGAGGGACTGGCTAAGTTACGTCCCATCAATCCCGACGGATACGTAACCGCAGGTAATGCTTCCGGTATCAATGACGGTGCAGCTGCGATCGTGGTTATGAGTGAGGAGAAGGCTAAGGAGTTAGGCGTAAAGCCCATGGCTACTTTTGTGGCAGGCGCACTGGCAGGTGTAAGGCCCGAGGTAATGGGCATCGGTCCTGTGGCTTCCACTAAGAAAGTAATGGCTAAGGCAGGCATGAAGATTGAAGATTTTGATATTATCGAGGCAAATGAAGCATTTGCAGCTCAGTCCGTAGCAGTAGGTAAGGATTTGGGAATCGATGTTGACAAGCAGTTAAATCCTAATGGCGGCGCTATTGCCCTGGGACATCCCGTAGGCGCTTCCGGCTGCCGTATTTTGGTTACCCTGCTGCATGAGATGCAGGCAAGAGGTGCTAAGACCGGTCTTGCAACACTGTGTATCGGCGGCGGTATGGGCTGCTCCACCATCGTAAAGATTGAAGATTAAGCAATAGAAAAAAGAGAGAATACCAAACCGTGGTGGTTGGTATTCTCTTTACTGCAAAGAGCATTAAAAATAAGTAATAAAAGCTGCCTATGGCAAGCTGCCTGCGGCAGCAGAAATGAGGAAAATATGGAATATATACTTTATGAACAAAAGGGTCAGACAGCGGTCATTACCATCAATCGTGAGAAAGCGCTGAATGCTCTGAATTCTCAGGTGCTTGAGGAACTGGATGCAACACTGGATGCAGTGAATCTGGATGAAGTGAGATGTCTGATCTTGACCGGTGCAGGCGAGAAATCCTTTGTGGCAGGTGCCGATATCGGAGAGATGAGTACATTGACAAAAGCAGAAGGAGAAGCTTTCGGCAAGAAGGGGAACGATGTGTTCCGCAAGCTGGAAACTTTCCCGATTCCCGTAATTGCGGCAGTAAATGGTTTTGCTTTGGGCGGCGGTTGTGAGATTTCCATGAGCTGCGATATCAGAATCTGCTCCGACAATGCAGTGTTCGGACAGCCCGAAGTAGGCTTGGGAATTACCCCCGGCTTTGGCGGAACCCAGAGGCTGGCTCGCCTGGTGGGTGCGGGTATGGCAAAGCAGATGATTTATACCGCAAGAAATATTAAGGCTGACGAAGCTCTTCGCATCGGTCTTGTGAATGCGGTTTATCCTCAGGAGGAACTGCTTCCCGCAGCGGAGAAGATGGCGGCAGGTATTGCAAAGAATGCACCTATTGCGGTTCGTAATTGCAAGAAGGCTATAAACGAGGGACTGGATCTGGATATGGATTCGGCAATTGCTCTGGAAGAAAAGCTGTTCGGCGACTGCTTTGAAACCGAGGATCAGAAATATGGCATGGCATTTTTCCTTGACAAGAATAAGGACAAGGTAAAGGAACCCTTCAAGAATTGCTAATAATAAATTAATTTATAAATAAGGAGGAACTACAATGAAAGTAGGTATCATCGGTGCGGGCACTATGGGTGCCGGAATTGCACAGGCATTTGCAATGACAGACGGTTATGAAGTATGTCTTTGCGATATTAAGCAGGAATTTGCTGACGGCGGAAAGGCCAGGATTTTAAAGAATCTGAATTTCTTAGTAGGAAAAGAAAAAATCACGCAGGAGAAGGCTGATGCAATTGCTGCCAAGATCGTAACCGGTTTAAAGGATATCTGTACCGATTGTGATCTGGTGATCGAGGTTGCTCCCGAGAATATGCAGATTAAGAAGACCACCTTTAAAGAGCTGCAGGATATTGTAAAACCCGACTGTATCTTTGCTACCAACACCTCTTCCCTTTCCATCACGGAAATCGGAGCAGGTCTGGACAGACCTATGATCGGTATGCACTTCTTCAATCCTGCTGACAGAATGAAGCTGGTAGAGGTCATTGCAGGTGAGAATACTCCTGCAGAGCTGGTAGAGAAGATTAAGAACATTGCAACGGAAATCGGCAAGACTCCCGTAGAAGTAAAGGAAGCTCCCGGTTTTGTAGTAAACAGAATTCTGATTCCCATGATCAATGAAGCAATCGGCATCTATGCAGAAGGTATTGCAAGTGTAGCCGATATTGATGAGGCAATGAAACTGGGTGCATCCCATCCCATGGGACCTCTGGCATTGGGCGACCTGGTTGGTCTGGATATCGTGCTGGCTATTATGGAAGTACTGCAGAATGAAACCGGCGATCCGAAATATCGTCCTCATCCCCTGCTCAGAAAGATGGTTCGTGCAGGCAAGTTAGGCAAGAAGACCGGCGTGGGCTTCTATGATTATGCGAAATGATGAAATAAAATAGATTATGGAGGAAATAAAATCATGGATTTTGCTTTGAAAAAAGAACATGAAATGGCGAGAGCTCTTTTCAAAGAGTTTGCCGAAAAAGAAGTAAAACCTCTGGCACAGGAGGTTGATGAAACTGAGGAATTCCCTCGTGCTACAGTTGAGAAAATGGCAAAATTAGGATTTCTTGGTATTCCCATTCCCAAGGAGTACGGCGGACAGGGCTGTGACCCTCTCACCTATGCAATGTGTGTAGAGGAGCTTTCCAAGGTTTGCGGTACTACAGGCGTTATTGTTTCCGCACATACTTCCCTTTGCTGCGATCCCATCATGACCTTCGGTACGGAGGAGCAGAAGCAGAAATACTTAGTTCCCCTGGCTAAGGGTGAGAAGCTGGGTGCTTTCGGCTTGACCGAGCCCGGCGCAGGGACCGACGCTCAAGGACAGCAGACCAAGGCTGTGGAAGACGGTGATAGCTATATTATCAACGGTTCCAAGATTTTTATTACCAACGGTAAGGAAGCTGATGTATATGTAATCTTTGCAGTGACCGGTATGATAGAGAAGCGCGGTAAGATGATCAAGGAGATTTCTGCATTCATCGTAGAAAAAGGTACTCCCGGCTTCAGCTTCGGTACCAAGGAGAAGAAAATGGGTATCCGCGGTTCATCCACTTATGAGCTGATCTTTACTGATTGCCGTGTTCCCAAGGAGAATCTGCTTGGTAAGTTAGGACAGGGCTTCAAGATTGCAATGCACACTCTAGACGGCGGACGTATTGGTATTGCTTCCCAGGCATTGGGTATTGCAGAGGGCGCTCTGGAGAGAACCATTGCTTATACAAAGGAAAGAAAGCAGTTTGGCAGATCCATTGCACAGCAGCAGAACACCCAGTTCCAGTTAGCTGACATGGCAACCAAGGTAGAGGCTGCAAAACTTTTGGTTTACAAGGCTGCAATTGCAAAGGCTAACCAGAAAGAATACGGCTTTGAAGCTGCACAGGCTAAGCTGTATGCAGCAGAGGTGGCTATGGAAGTGACTACCAAGGCTGTTCAGCTGCATGGCGGTTACGGCTACACCAGAGAGTACGATGTAGAGCGTATGATGCGTGACGCTAAGATTACCGAGATTTACGAGGGTACCTCCGAGGTACAGCGTATGGTTATCTCTGCGGCATTGCTTAAGTAAGCCGGAAACCTATACCCACAAACAAAAATAAAAGGAGTGAAAATACAATGAAAATCGTTGTTTGTATTAAGCAGGTACCCGATACAAAGGGTGGCGTTAAGTTCAATCCCGACGGTACGCTGGACAGAGGCGCAATGCTGACTATCATGAATCCTGACGACAAAGCAGGTCTGGAAGCAGCGCTGAGATTAAAAGATAAATATGGAGCAGAAGTAACCGTTGTTACTATGGGTCTCCCCAAGGCAGAGGATGTGCTGCGTGAGGCAATGGCTATGGGTGCGGACAAGGGTATTCTGGTAACCGACCGCGTACTGGGTGGTGCTGATACCTGGGCAACCAGCCAGACCCTGGCAGGTGCTATCCGCAATCTGGAATATGATCTGATCATTACCGGCCGTCAGGCTATCGACGGAGATACCGCACAGGTTGGTCCTCAGATTTCCGAGCATTTGGGAATTCCCGTTATTTCCTATGCACAGAAGATTGAAATCGAAGGTGACAGCGTTATCGTAGAGCGTCAGTTCGATGACAGATACCATGTATTGAAGGCAAAGATGCCCTGCTTGATCACTGCACTTGCTGAATTAAATGAGCCTCGTTACATGACTCCGGGCGGCATTTTTGATGCTGTAAAGGCAGAAATTACTGTTTGGGGCAGAGCAAATCTGGTGGATGTAGATGATTCTAACTTAGGTTTGAAAGGTTCACCTACCCAGATTGCAAAGGCTTCCGACAAGGTAAGAAAGGGTGCAGGTGAAAAAGTAAATCTGGATCCTACCGAGTCTGTAGACTACATCATAGGCAAATTAAAGGAAAAGCATGTCATCTAAGTGTGAGAATGAACTTGCCGCTCTGGCGGCAGAAAGCGAGGAAATAATGAGTTTAGAAGAATATAAAGGCGTATTTGTCTTTGCGCAGCAGGTAGATAATGAAATCAGCGGCATTGCTTTGGAACTGATTGGCAAGGGCAAGGGTCTGGCAAATGATTTAGGTACAGAAGTGACCGCAGTTCTTTTGGGAAGCGGCGTAAAGGGTCTGGCAGATGAGTTGGCTGCATACGGTGCCGACAGAGTCATTGTGGTAGATGATCCTGAACTTAAGGAATACAGAACGGAGCCTTATGCGCATGCGCTGGCTTCCGTAATTGAGAAGTATAAACCGGAGATTTTCCTGGTAGGTGCAACCGCTATCGGTCGTGACTTAGGTCCCCGCGTATCCGCAAGAATTCATACCGGTCTGACTGCAGACTGTACACAGCTGGATATCGGCGACTTCCCGTTGACCCCTGTTCCCGGCAAGGAGCAGAAGCACAACCAGCTGCTGATGACCCGTCCGGCTTTCGGCGGAAACACCATTGCAACCATTGCCTGCCCGGACTTCCGTCCTCAGATGGCAACCGTTCGTCCCGGCGTTATGCAGAAGCTTCCTAAGGAAGAGGGAAGAAAGGCAGTTGTGGAGGAGTTCAATCCCGGATTTACTCCTGACAATAAGTATGTAGAAATTCTGGAAGTAGTAAAGGCTGTTACTGATACCGTGGATATTATGGATGCAAAGATTCTGGTATCCGGCGGACGTGGTGTAGGAAGCCCTGAGAATTTCAAACTGCTGGATGATCTGGCAGAGGTTTTAGGCGCTACCGTAAGCTGCTCCCGTGCGGTTGTGGATGCAGGCTGGAAGCCCAAGGATTTGCAGGTTGGGCAGACCGGTAAGACCGTTCGTCCCAATGTGTACTTTGCAATCGGTATTTCCGGTGCGATTCAGCACTTGGCAGGTATGGAAGAATCCGATATCATTGTAGCTATCAATAAGGATGAAACCGCTCCTATCTTTGAAGTAGCTGATTACGGCGTGGTAGGTGATCTGAATAAGATCTTACCTGCTCTGACCGAGAAGCTGAAAGCAGAGTTGGCTGCAAAATAAGCAGGACAAATAAAGTACCGGATAAGGAAAGCTGGGATCTCAGCTTCCTTATCCGGTTTTTATTCTCCGCGGAAGGCACAAGGCGAGCTTTGTCGTCGCCTGCGAACCAGCGAAACTCGCAAAGCGTGTTTCGTCTGGTTCTCTATTTGAATCACTGATTGGTATAAAGAGTAGTTGGAGGCCCAAAATGAGGAAAAAAGTGGGTTTATTGGTCGGGGGTATTTCTCTGACTGCGGTATTGATATTGCTCATTGCCGGCGGTCTGTTATACCGTTTTGTCTTTCATACGCCTCTGGCAAGGTTGACGAAGGGCCTGACCAAAATGGTAAAGGAATTGCAGGACTATGAGAATCCGATTGCAGAGGAGATAGATCTTGCACAAGTCATGAACAACAGAAAAGACTCGGCAAACATTGATCTACAGTTGAATATAGGATTACCTTTGGTGAACGGCTTGCCTACCATCGGTCTGGATTTTGAGGACAGCTATGACTATGATGCCAAAAATATGCAGGCAGATCTTTGGTTCAGTGTCTACAATGCAGATTTACTTCGAGCCAGAATGACCGTAATAGAGGATATGTTATATCTGGAGGCACCTCATATATTAACCAGTGCCTATTCGGTAAATCTAGCTTCCCTTGGAAAAGATTATAATAACAGTATATGGGCGGATTTAATCGGCATAGATATGGATGAAGATTATAGCTATGATTTCTTTACACGTTCCGCAATTGGCGCGGATGCAGATATTACCAAGCTAAAAAAAGAACTTAGAGAGGTGTTTCAGGAAGATTTGACTGAAATCTGGGAAGATATACGTATAGAAGAGAGCGGAGATACTAAAAAGATAGAAGGGAATGGGGAATCTGTAATTTGTCAGGAAATTGTGATAACCCTGGATAAGGATGGCGTAGAGAAACTGGGTGAGGATGTGAGTAGAGCCATCTATAAAAGTGACTATGTTGAAGGAATTCTTGCAAAGATTGCAGCTTCCGATAGCTACTCGACAGGAAGCTACGGATTGAGAAAATTATTGACAGGGATTTTGGCAGAACAGATTCATTTAGAATTGAAAGATGATATACAGCTCTGTTTTTATCTGGACAATAAGGACAGAATTCTGGCAATAGAAACTCATGATGCGATTTTTCTTCAAAACAGTAAAATAGATAATATTCGTTTTTCTTTTATATTTACTGGGGGAGAAAGAACACCGTATCATATAAGCGGTCAAATCCTGTTTGAACTGGACGGCCATGAGTTTAGCATAGAAATAGAACAGGAAGCGGAAGTGACCAAATATTTTTATGAGAAAACGCTGTTGGTATGCGTACGCATGGATGAAGAGGAGAAAGAGGCTGAGATTGCATATATAAGCAGCTGGGATATCGAAAAGAAAGAATTTGATCTGGAGTTAACATTCCAAATACCGTACTTTGAGATAAATATGCAAGCCGAAGGTGCTCTTAGCGGGATAAAAAAGGGAGAGGCGTTTACTCTGAAACTAAGGAAATGCAATTTGTCATTAGACGGAGATACGCATATGACCTTGTCCGGTTCACTGCAGGTTCAACCTTTTGAAGGCAGTATTACGGCACCTGAAGGTGCGAAAGAATTTTTGAAACTGAGTCAATGGGAAATCTATCAGATGGCAGCAGAATTAAGTGAGATTTTTAAGTGGTTAAGTGGCTAAAACGAGACAGTTTACATCACTTTTAATGCTTGGTCCACCCTAAGATAGTGGGTTGATTTTTAGATATGATAGTGTTATTATTTTAACGATAGAGTTTTATGAACGAAAGTGATCCTTCCGACACGATTGGACTCGGTCCGGAACTTGGTGGGGAGGGCGGAAAGGGAAGAATATGAAGAAAGGTTTTGACGAACTGATCGCAAAAGTAAATGAGTGCGGTATGAAAAAAGTAGCTGTGTCCGTAGCGCAGGATGAGGCAGTGTTGGAGGCTGTTGCAGAGGCCAAAAAGAGGGGAATTGCAGATGCGATCTTGGTGGGAGATGAAGCCAAGATCAGAGAGATTGCAGCTTCCATCCATATGGATCTGACCGGTTATGAAATCATTGACGAACCGGATATGATTCAGGCATCCTTAAAGGCCGTTAAACTGGCTCATGAAGGGAAAGCGGATATGTACATGAAAGGCCTGATCGACACCAAAAACTTCTTAAAGAGTGTATTGGATAAGGAGGTAGGTCTTCGTACCGGCGGTGCACTTTCTCATGTTTGTGTATTCGATATTCCGGGTATTGACCAGCTCCTGTTCTTAACCGATGTGGCATTTATTACATATCCCTCTTTAGAGGATAAAGTAAATATTATTCAGAATACTCTGCCGGTAGCAAAGGCCTGCGGCGTTGAATGCCCCAGGATAGCTCCTCTTGCTGCAGTGGAGGTGGTCAACCCTAAGATGCCTGCGACAGTAGAAGCTGCGGAGCTTACCAGAATGAATGCGGAGGGAGAAATCACCGGCTGCATTATCGACGGCCCCCTGTCTTTGGATCTGGCTATTGATCCCGAGGCCGCAAGACACAAAGGAGCTACGGACAGAAAAGTGCAGGGAGATGCGGATATCCTGCTCTTCCCGGATATTCATGCGGGAAATCTGGTATACAAGGCCATCGTACATATGGTACCCGGCGTAAAGAACGGATGTATTTTAACAGGTACCAAGGTTCCCGTTATTTTAACCAGCCGTTCCGATACCTTTGAGACCAAGGTAAACTCCATGGCACTGGCAGCAGTTGTGGCTGAGGAAATGCAGAAGAATGCATAATTTTAATAAATGAAATATCTGGGAGGAAAAAGAAAATGTCAGTGAAAAGCTTGATCATCAATCCGGGTTCTACCTCCACCAAGATCGGTGTGTTTGAGGATGAAACCCTGTTATTTGAAGAAACCTTAAGACACAGCACGGAAGAAATCGGGCAGTATGCTACGATTGTGGATCAGAAAGATTTCAGAAAGCAGATCATTACAGATCTGCTGAAGGAAAAGAACTTCGATATGAAGTCCTTAAATGTAGTAGTGGGACGGGGCGGTATGTTAAAACCCATTCCCGGCGGTACCTATGCGGTAACCGATGAACTGCTTCAGGATCTGATCGTAGGAAAACAGGGACAGCATGCTTCCAATCTGGGCGGTATTTTAGCGAAAGAAATCGGAGATGAACTGGGGATTCCGTCCTATATTGTGGATCCCGTAGTTGTGGATGAACTGCAGACCGTTGCAAGATATTCCGGTGTACCGGAACTGCCCCGTACCAGCGTGTTCCACGCGCTGAACCAGAAAGCAGTGGCAAAACGCTATGCCAAAGAGATCGGTAAGCCTTACGAATCCCTGCGTTTGATCGTGGTACATATGGGCGGGGGTGTATCCGTGGGCGCTCATATAGCGGGTAAGGTAGTGGATGTGTTCAATGCTTTGGACGGTGACGGCGCGTTCTCTCCCGAAAGAGCAGGCGCGGTACCTTCCGGTGCATTGGTTAAAATGTGCTTCTCCGGACAGTATACGGAGAAGGAGGTATATAGCAAGCTGGTAGGTAAGGGAGGCTTTAATGCCTATCTTGGAACCAACGATATGCGTAATGTCACCAAAATGGCAAACGAAGGGGATGCTCATGCCGCTGAAGTGAAGGAAGCTTTTCTGTATCAGGTTGCCAAAGATATCGGCTCCATGGCCTGCGTACTGGAAGGTAAGGTGGACCGGATCATCGTGACCGGCGGTATTGCCTACGGTGAGGATGTCATTGCCAACTTAAAGCAAAAAGCAGGATGGATCGCACCTTTTACCGTATATCCCGGAGAGGATGAACTGCTGGCGCTGGCACAGGGTGCGCTGCGTGTCTTAAGCGGCGAAGAGAAGGCTAAGGAGTATTAAGTTAGAAAAGCAATAAAGAAAAGAGAGCCGTGGCTTATTGGTCGCGGCTCTTTCTGTATTCTCCGGGAGATTTCCTGTTTTTTAATAAATCCTTAAAATGAAGGCATATAGGATCAGATCAGATTGCAAATAGTAATTTAATTTTTCCTATTTTTGTAGTACAATATAACTAATTATATATGATTAAGGAGAAAAGACACCATGCAGGAAGTGTACGATTTTTTAAAGAAATGCGGAACCTATTATCTGGCAACTGTTGAGGGCGATCAGCCCCGAGTACGTCCTTTCGGAACTGTGGATATTTTTGAGGGCAAACTGTATATCCAGACGGGAAAGGTAAAGGATGTATCCAAGCAGATTCAGCAAAATCCTAAGGTGGAGCTCTGTGCATTTGATGGCACAAAGTGGCTGCGTGTATCGGGTAAGCTGGTTCGGGACGACAGAGTGGAGGCCAAGGCTCATATGCTGGAGAACTATCCGAATTTGCAGGCTATGTATTCCGCTACGGATGCCAATACCGAAGTGTTGTATTTTGAAAAAGGCACAGCAGTATTTTATTCCTTTACAGAAGAACCTTTAACCATAGTATTTTAGGGCAGATTATATTAACAGTAAAAATATTTCAAATAAAAAAGCTTAGAAGGAGGCCTTATTATGAACGATGTATTGCAGGTGATTGAAAAGAGAAGCTCTACCCGCGGCTATACGGAGCAGAAGCTTACGATGGAGGAGATTGAGAGCCTGGTTTTAGCAGGCCTGCGGGCACCTACGGCTACCAATAGACAGGAAATTCATATAACCGTAGTGGCTGGAAGCAATCCGATTCTAACAGAAATTGAGAATGTAAAGAATGCAGAAAGGGGAATTGAAAATCCCCAGCATAATTTTTACTATGAGGCGCCCACCGTATTACTTTTGAGTGCAGAGAGAGCGTTTTCCTGGAGTTCGGTGGACGCGGGCATTGCGGTGGAGAATATATCTCTGGCAGCTGAAAGCCTGGGATTGGGAAGTCTGATCATCGGCTGCATCAAGGACGCTTTAAACGGAGAAAGGAGAGATTATTTTTCCGCTGCCCTGCAGTTTCCGGAGGGTTATGAATTTCAGATAGCCATAGCGGTAGGACACAAGGCAGTAAGCAAGGAGCCCCATGAGTACAGCGTGGAAAAGAATGTTTCTTATCTTTAAGGTGAGAGGGATACAATGGAGATAAAAGAATTCTATAAGAAATTATGGGATGATGTTTATGCCATCTTAAAGCCCCAAGGTTTTCGACGTAAGGGGAGTAATATTTTCCTGGTGCAGGAAAACGGTATTGTCAAGCTGATCGAACTGCAGAAGTCCCGTTTTAATACTGCTGATTGGAATCAGTTTACCATGAATGTGGGACTGGCACTTTTTGAGACGCCGGTGGAGCCGGAGAAACTGCATTATTGGTGCATGCATTTTCGGTATCATCTGGGAGAGTCCCTGGAGGACGGGTGGGATCATCAGTTCTGGTATCATGTAACTTTTCCGAAGCCTTATTGTTGGGTGGAAAACGGTATTATTCACACTCCTGCTTTTAGTATGGGGACTTACTTATCCATGGAGAATATTCATACCTCTGTCTGTGGACTGGTATCAAAGAAGGTACTTCCTTTTTGGGACTCCATCCAGACTCATGCGGATTATCTGACATTTTTGAATGAGAATCAGAACAGCCCGGGACTGGGTATGAACATGGAATCTGTACGTATGCTGGCCCGTATTTATGGCAAAGAGCTGCTGCCCTTTTTAGAGAGGTCGCTGGAAGGAAAGTGGAAATCCATGAAGAACTGGATGAGCAGCCTGAGTGAGGAGCAAAAAGTATCACAGGCAATTAGTATCGAAAAGTGGGAGAAGAAGAAACAGGAGCTGACAGAGTTAATTGAGGAGCTCAAAAAGGGTTAAATCTAGATTTAACCCTTTTTGAATTTACGGATTCCAATATACCGGCTGAAAGCCAGGGAGAAACCGATAAAGAGAACCGTCCACCCAGAATACATATCCCCCGTCTGAGGACTGATAAAGTAGTTGCCGTCTTCCTGCGTCTCCTCCGGATTTTGTAATGCGGGCTCGTCAGGGAGCGGAGACTGATCCGGCATATTGGACGGTGTGCTTTGCCCTGCAGAGTTTTGACCGGACGGATATTGGGCCGGGGGATTGGGCGCAGGTGATACGGAAGGCTCTTCCCCGATGCTGTGGGGTGCGATAGCAGGGATATCTCTGGAAGTAGAACTGCCGTCTTCCCAAAGATATTGATTGGAGGAATCTACGCGGGTAATGCGTTTGCCCTTCTTCCATTCCTGCGACATCCGGTAGCCGGCGGGTGCTTTGGTCTCCCGCACGGTATAGTTGCCGTTTGGATCTACAATAAAGAGAACCATGCCGTCTTCATTGGATACTGCTTTTGCAATTTCCCTGCCGTTTTCATCATACAGAGTAAATTCTGCCCCGGCAAGCGCCTTTCCTTCGGGGTCCACGCTTTGTATGCTGATAACGGCTTTTTTCTGGCTCCAGCCCAAGGTACTGCCGTGGGCAATATTGATTTCAAGGGACTCATGCCCCGACGCCTGCGGCGGCTGACCATTCAAGGAAATGCTGTTCTCCACGATGGTATTTCCGGTATGCAGGATAAAAGCGGAATAAACCAGCAAATAGGATGCGGTACCTGTATCGGCGGGCAAAGTCAGCTTTAGAGTATTTTCATGAATACCCGGCGTATAGGAGCAGGAATAGGTCTCTAAAGACATCTCTGTTTCTGAACCGATAAGCGGGCTTCCGTCCGGTGAGATACTTACCCGATAGAGCTTTATACTGCCCAAATCGAGGAGCGCATGGGAGCTTATAGTATCCGTAAGGGTACAGGGCGTTCCCAAGCTGCTTAAATCCACGCCCAGCTTATTTATCAGAATATGGTATTCGATAGTGCCTTCTGTGGGATTTAAGGAGCCTGCTTTATCAAGCACAGAAGAGGAAATAGGAGGAGTCCCAGCTTCTGCGCTGACAGGCTGGGGATAGTCCGCCCGCGTCAGCGTGGCAGTATTTTTGATCATAAAGTCTGTTTCGCACTGTAAATTTTTAATGCCGTAGTGTGTGACATCCACCGCAAGCGGATAGGAAATGGTAAGAGTTCTGTTGTCTGCAAGAGGACCCAAGATGATTTCCAGAGTACGCAGATTTTCGTCGTAGGTATAGTAAGGAGTCCGGGCGCCTTCTGAGCCGGATGGAATTTCGGTAACGGTATCCGTACCGGTAACGATCAGCGGTCCATTCAAGGACAGGCCTGTTTCAAATGTATCCTGTATGATACCGTCCGGCATGGGCATTCGATTTTCATTGACGGTCAGGGTGCAGGCGATGGTTTTGGTTTGATAGTCATAGCGCCCCAGATGCTTGCGCAGTACATTGCTTGGAATATAGCAGACGGCGGAGGCAAGGCCCGTTACATCTTCTCCATCCAATTTTGCATCAAAGAGAGCGGTATTGGAATAGGCAGGGCGCTGCGTGGGTACATCGGAATTGTTGTAAGCCCAATCCAGAGGATCGTCTACACGTGTTTGATAGGTGATGACAGCCACTCTTTGGTTGAGTGTATTTCCCAATAGGAAGGTGAGTTTTTGTTCCGTCTCATCATAATAGAACTCCATCCTGTTTTCTTGGAAGAGAGCTGTTTCCACATAGAGATCACTGTAACGAATCGTCACGGAATCCGGCACATAGGTCTGCCCCGGCTGGATGATATCTGTGATGATACCCTTCTGCAGAGCGGCTCTGGCATTGTTGGCTGTGAGAGTCCAGGTAATGGTATGATTGGCGCTGTTATAGTCCGCGGATTTGGAAATGGGGGCAATGCCTGCCAAAACCTTTGCCGGTTCCGTAACAAAAACAGCATTGTCCCAGCCCCCGCCGCTCTCGGGTCTGAAGGAGAATGTCAGCTGTGTCCTGTTTTGTGCATTGCCGCTCTGGTCCGTTCCTTCCGAAGGAAAGTAGAAAGAGTCAATGACCCGGGTGACATAGCGAATATAAGTTTTTTGCGGAATCTCCCCCAATACGATATGAAATTTATCACCCTGTGCTTCATAGTTATCCGAGCGAACGATTTCGGGGGTGAAAGGCAGGGGCGCGTAGAGGATGCCGTCCGTACTGATCTCAAAAGTGCCTTCCTCCAGTACAAGTCCGGCTCCCATAGTATCATCCAAAATGACATCTGTCAGACTTCGTTCTGTTTCATTGAGGATGAGCGTCCAGGTCACAGTTCTGGTCTGAGGATCAAATTTCCCCTGTTTGTTCAGCCATCCTGCGGGTAGGGAAATCGATGCATTGTCTGAAACGATTGGTGTGACCGCATCCAAATCTCTCAGACAAGCGGTGTTGACCAGATAAATTTGGTCAGGTGCTGTGCCTCCGTTCATGTAGGCTGCCGCATAGGCGGAGTCCGCAGCTCTGGTGGAATATGTGAGAAGAATTTTTTCATTCGCTGCGTAACTGCTTAAAGCATTTTGAAAGGTAAGGAAAAACCTTCCCTCTTCCATCGTATCAAGAATGAGGTCTTCTGAGGGCATGGTCCCGTTTATCCGCAGGGAGCCTTCCACATAGGACTGATTGGGGAAAATATCCGCAAAGAGCAGCCCCTCGTCGGTCAGGCTGCCGGTTGTCAGTTCCGCACACCAGTGGATTAGACCGGGGTCGTCCCGATCCGCCTGCGCGCTTTTAACCAAACCAACTTTAGAGGGAGCGTACTGCGAAAAATGCAAGGTAGTGCTTTCTCCGTATATATCCAGATCTACATTTTCCTGCCGGGAAGCATTTAACTCCGCCTGGGGCTTGGGCCAGGAAAAGTCAATACGGCAATCCCGGATATTGCTCAGCATGGAGAGGTAGGTATTTACTTTTTCATAATCTAACAGACCGTCTTCGCTCTTAAAATATGAGTCCGGATAATCAAAAGTAAGAAAGATGCCTTCTGAGGAGAAGGTGAGAGTACCCAGAGCCAGACTGCGGTCCTCATCCGTAATTTGAAAAGGCTGCGTTAGTACGAAATCCATATCTGCAGGCAGCAGAATGGAAGGAATTTCCAACTGGTAGCAGGTACCCGGAGCAATGGCATAGGGTATCTTTTCGGCAGAAATGTGAAAGGAAAGACTGGCCGTAAGCCTAAAATCCGAGCCGTCGGCAGGCGCATCTATGGTACTGCCTCCGCTCAGGGGGATGCCGTTTATTGTGAAGGCCGCTCTGGCGGCTTCTTCTCCTGCCAGTTCAGAAAAGGGTAGCACGCTTTCCTGAGCGAAAGCAATGAAGGAAAAGAGGCCCAGTATCAGTGCGGTGACGGTTATCAGTGCCGTGATCTTATGAATAAGGTATGTTTTGTGCATGATTACTCCTTTACAAACAAGAGAAAATATATGTTTATACAATATTATTTTATGAAAACATATGTCATTTCGTGCATTTTTTTGGAAAGAATTGTCGAAAGAGAAAGAATGGGGGCTTGCATGACAAGCAGATGTCGTAGTAAGATAAGATTAGGAAAATTCTTTAAAATTAGGTATTTACGATGGATTAAAACAAGATTTAATTATTGGTATCTTATGAAAAAGAGGAACAAGAATGAAGAAAACAGGAAAATTGGTGTTGAACTTTATCAAGAAAGAAGCGGTTCTTTGTGCGGCACTGTTGCTGGGGATCATTTCCATGTTTCTGGTGCATCCGGATAGGGAATATCCGGGATATATCAATTTCCGGGTGTTAGGGCTTTTGTTTTCCCTGATGGTTGTGATGGCAGGGCTTAGTGAGTTGGGTATTTTTGATAAAATAGCAAGCGTTATGTTAAGAAAAGCGGATAATTCACGCAAGCTATATCTGATTCTGGTGTTCCTTTGCTTTTTTTCTGCAATGCTGATCACCAATGATGTGGCATTGATCACGTTTGTACCATTTACCTTGCTTCTTCTGAAGATGGCAAAGATGGAAAGCTTGGCGGTGCCGCTTGTGGTATATGAGACGGTGGCAGCCAATTTAGGCAGTGCCTTGACACCCATAGGAAATCCCCACAATCTCTATTTATATACGGCATTTGAAATGTCCTTATGGGATTTTTTGCGGACTATGGCCCCTATAACAGGAATTTCCGCGGTGTTACTTCTGTTTTGTATGTTTACCGTAAAAAAAGAGGCACTTTTGACGGCGGCTGCGGAGGATGGTAATGAGTCTGTAAATAAAGAAAAAGACAAGTTGGCGGTGTCAAAGAAAAAAAGGCGTCTTCTCTTGGCTTTTTACGGGGTGACTTTTCTCCTTTCCCTTCTTACAGTGCTGAGAGTGCTGCCTGCCTGGATTCCGTTTGGGGTGGCGCTTTTAGGAACAATGCTTATTCGATATCATGTGTTATTACGGGTGGATTATTCTCTCTTGCTTACTTTTGTGGGTTTTTTTGTCTTTGTGGGAAATATGGGGAGAATAGACGCTGTGAGCAGCACGCTGGCACGACTTTTGGGTGGCAGGGAAATATTGGTTGCCTTTCTTACCAGCCAGGTGATCAGTAATGTGCCGGCATCGGCTCTGCTCTCTGGATTTACAGAAAATGCAGAGGCACTGTTGGTGGGTGTCAACATCGGAGGGATGGGTACGCTCATTGCTTCTATGGCCAGTCTGATCTCCTATAAGTATGTAGCTAAGGAAATACCTGAAAAAAAGGGAAGATATTTCGGATATTTTACTTTGGTAAATCTTCTCTTTGCAACCTTACTGTTATTGGCAGCCTATTTATGTATGTAAATTTATATTTAACAGTTTGTTCACAAAACTTTCATGGTTTCAAGTTGCTTTAGGTTGAATCCGGCATGTAAATCTGTTAAAATAATTTCTGTATATCCGAGGTATCGGATTATTTTGTGTGCGTGTGTGCACGCGGATGGGAGTATAGGACAGTATGAGTTTGGTGACTAAAATCTTCGGAACACATAGTGAAAGGGAATTAAAAAGGATCGAGCCTTTGGTAAATAAAATAGAAGCACTCCGGCCTTCCATGTTAGAGGCAAGTGATGAGGAATTGCGGGAACGGACAGAGGAGTTTAAGAAGCGACTGCAGGATGGGGAGACTCTAGATGATTTGCTTCCTGAAGCTTATGCGGTGGTAAGGGAGGCCGCAAGGCGTGTGCTGCAAATGGAACCCTATCGCGTACAGCTGATCGGCGGTATCATCATGCATCAGGGCCGCATTGCCGAAATGCGTACCGGTGAAGGAAAGACGTTAGTCGCGGTTTTGCCCTCTTATCTGAATGCTTTGGAGGGCAAGGGAGTCCATGTGGTGACGGTGAACGACTATCTGGCTCACCGTGATGCGGAATGGATGGGACAGGTACATGTGTTTTTAGGCTTGACGGTGGGCGTGGTGTTAAACAGCATGACGCCGGACGAGAGGCGAGAGGCCTACAACTGCGATATTACCTATGTGACCAACAATGAGCTTGGCTTTGACTATTTACGGGATAATATGGTGGTCTATAAGAAGCAGCTGGTGCTGCGGGGACTGCACTATGCGATCATCGACGAAGTGGACTCCATTCTGATTGACGAAGCAAGAACCCCGTTGATCATTTCCGGTCAGAGCGGCAAATCCACGAAGCTCTATGAAATGTGCGATATTCTGGCCCGCCAGTTAAAGCGCGGTGAGGACATGGAAGAGCTCTCCAAGATGGATGCCCTGATGGGTGTGACCCAGGAGGAAACAGGGGATTTTATTGTCAATGAAAAGGATAAGATCGTCAATCTGACTGCCGCCGGCATGGAAAAAGTAGAGCGCTTTTTCCAAATTGAAAACTATGCGGATCCCGAGAATCTGGAGATTCAGCACAATATCATTCTGGCATTGCGGGCACATAATCTCATGGCCAGGGACAAGGACTATGTGGTAAAGGATGACCAGGTACTCATTGTAGATGAATTTACCGGACGTATCATGCCCGGCAGACGTTATTCCGACGGTCTGCATCAGGCAATAGAGGCAAAGGAACATGTAAAGGTAAAACGTGAGAGCAAAACATTAGCAAGCATTACCTTCCAGAATTTCTTCAATCTCTTTGAGAAAAAGGCCGGTATGACCGGTACGGCTCTGACGGAGGAAAGGGAATTCCGCGATATTTACGGCATGGATGTTATCGAAATCCCTACCAATAAGCCGGTAGCTAGGGTGGATCATCAGGATGCGGTTTACAAAACCAGAAAAGAGAAGCTGCATGCCATTGTGGAAGCGGTAGAGGAGTCCCATGCCAAGGGGCAGCCTGTACTGGTGGGTACCATTACCATTGAAGCTTCCGAGGAATTGAGTGCCATGTTAAGGCGGCGCGGTATTGAGCACAAGGTATTGAATGCCAAATTCCATGAACTGGAGGCGGAAATTGTAGCGGATGCCGGTATCCATGGGGCCGTTACCATTGCGACCAACATGGCCGGACGTGGTACGGATATTAAGTTGGATGATGCGGCCAGAGAGGCCGGCGGTTTAAAGATTATCGGTACGGAACGCCATGAGTCCAGACGTATTGATAATCAGCTGCGCGGACGTGCAGGACGTCAGGGTGACCCGGGTGAGTCCAAATTCTATATATCTCTGGAAGACGATCTGATGCGTCTGTTCGGTTCCGAAAGACTGATCAGTATGTTTACGGCTCTGGGTATTCCGGAAGGACAGGAAATCGAGCATAAGATGTTGAGCAATGCCATTGAGTCCGCCCAGAAGAAGATAGAGAATAACAACTACGGTATTCGTAAGAATCTGCTGGAGTATGACCGTGTCATGAGCGAGCAGAGAGAAATTATTTACGGTGAGCGGCGCAGGGTATTGGACGGCGAAAGTATGCGGGATGTCATTTACAAAATGATTACCGATAATACCGAGCGCTGTGTGGACATGGCTATCGGAGAGGATACGGAACCGGAAGAGTGGGACCTGAATGAACTTAATACGCTGCTGCTGCCTATTATTCCTTTAGAGCCTATTACCAGGGAGCGTATCAGTGCCGGAAAGAAAAACGGTTTAAAGCAGCAGTTAAAGGAAGAAGCGGTCAAGCTTTATGAAGCCAAGGAAACAGAATTCCCCGAAGCGGAAATGATGCGTGAGGTGGAACGTGTAATCCTCTTGAAAGTCATCGACAGAAAATGGATGGCCCATATTGACGATATGGAGCAGTTACGTCAGGGTATCGGTCTGCAGGCATATGGCCAAAGAGATCCGTTAGTAGAATATAAATTGAGCGGCTATGAAATGTTTGATGAGATGACGGAGAATATCAAGGAAGACACCGTCCGCCTGCTGCTGCGCGTCAAGTTAGAGCAGAAGGTAGAGAGAGAGCAGGTAGCTAAAGTGACGGGAACCAATAAGGATGACAGCGGTCCAAAGACTCCTACAAAACGGGAAAGCTCTAAAGTGTATCCCAATGATCCCTGCCCCTGTGGCAGCGGCAAGAAATACAAGCAGTGCTGCGGACGTAAGGCATAGGAGAGTAAGCGGATACCGTGAAAGCATCCGCGGGAGAATAATAAGATCAACGAGAAAGAGGGTGACGCAAAATGGTAGAATTAGACCAGATCAAGTTAAAACTTGTGACTTATGAAAATCCATTGGCGGAAGTGAGGGATTCACTTTGACTTAGCTTCTAAGTTGAAGCGGATTGAGGAACTCACAAGAGAAATGGAGGAGCCGGGCTTCTGGGACAATCCGGAGAGTTCCAACCGGCAGATGAAAGAACTTAAGAATCTGAAGGATGCCAGCCAGAGCTATTGGGATATGCATACAAAGTACGACGATATTCTGACCTTGATCGAAATGGCGGAGGAGGAGAATGATACTTCCCTTGTGCCGGAGATTCAGGAAGAGTTTGAGAACTTTGTGACAACCTTTGAGGAAATGCGTATCAAGACACAGCTTACCGGCGAATACGATAAGAACAACGCCATTCTAAAGCTCAACGCAGGCGCGGGCGGAACCGAAAGCTGTGATTGGTGCGGCATGCTCTACCGTATGTATACCAGATGGGCAGAACGAAAGGGTTTTGCCATTGAAGTACTGGATTTTCTGGACGGGGATGAAGCCGGTATCAAATCCATCACTTTTCAGGTAAACGGAGAAAATGCCTACGGCTATTTAAAATCTGAAAAAGGCGTGCACCGGCTGGTGCGGATTTCACCTTTTAATGCGCAGGGCAAGCGTCAGACTTCCTTTGTGTCCTTGGATGTCATGCCGGATATCGAAGAAGATTTGGACGTGGAGATCAACGAAGAGGATTTGCGTATCGACACTTACCGAAGCAGCGGTGCCGGCGGCCAGCATATCAACAAGACCTCTTCCGCTATCCGTATTACGCACATTCCTACGGGAACAGTAGTACAGTGTCAGAATGAGCGAAGTCAGTTCCAGAACAAGGACAAGGCCATGCAGATGTTAAAGGCTAAGCTGTTTTTGTTAAAGCAGGAAGCCAATGCGGAAAAACTCTCGGATATTCGTGGGGAAGTGAAAGAAATCGGATGGGGCAACCAGATACGTTCCTATGTACTGCAGCCCTACACCATGGTGAAAGATCACCGGACGGGGGTGGAGAGCGGAAACGCGGATGCCGTACTGGACGGAGGTCTGGATCCCTTTATTAACGGATATTTAAAATGGCTCAGCACGGGAGCTAAGCCTGTAGCCGGTGCGGAAGATTAATTCTTCTGCGCCGGTTTCATTATATCAAGATAGAATATAGCCATGGTCATCTGAATATAGGGGGAAATCCACAGCATTCCGATGATGGAAAGCATCCCTAAGAGTATCAGCGGTATGAAACTCAATCGAATATAGAACAGCCTTCCTTTTTGTCCGCGCATGACACGGAAGCTCAGGGAGATAAGTTCACCTACAGATTTGTCGGGAAAATCAAGCATTAAGTAAAAGCATTGTGACAGACAAAGCCACAGTGGCACGTAGATACACAGCATCAGAACCAACAGAGGCAGGGAGAGAAAGATCAAGACCGTTCTGCCGGTATACAGGCCTACATATGCCAGAATATAGGCTGAAGACGGAAGCAGGGAAAGGGCATTATAAATCAGGGAAAGCGTTAAAGAGGTTTCTAAGTGCCCGGAAAATCCATAAAAAATATCCGAAAAGGTTGGGCGGGCGCCACAGGCAAATTTTAAATAGATGAGAGCAAGTCCCACATGGAACACACCGGTAATGACAGACGCACAAAAACTGATACCCTGTCCGATCAGAAATCCCCACAGGGAATTTGCGGCGATAAAGAGAGTCAGTAAAGAGGAAAGGGCGTAGGTGATCAGGCCTACCACAAAGCTGATGCCGATCAGGAAACCATAGTGCCCGCTTAGGCAATCCTTTGCCCCGTCCTTTAATTGTGCGCTGGATAAAAAAGTGTTCATGAGCGTCTCCTAAACCGCATAGTCAATATTCATGCCGCTGTATTTAGTTTGGTCAGCCGATTTTAACTCCTGTTGATAAGGATTATCTTCATTATAATATTTTATCTGAGTATCGGTGGTGCCTCCCGCAATATAGGAGCGTCCGCATTCGGGACAGATAGCGGTCTGCAGGGTCACGGAAGCACGGATTACTTTACCGTTTCCGGTAGCCGCTTTGGCATAGGCGTTGGAAACATGTTCCTGCTCATGGGATCTTACCACAGCAGCAGAGGCAGCAGGACTAATATGGGCAGCGGACTTAAAGGATACCATTTCATCGGAACCGTCCTTATATTTGCGGTTCTTACAGGTTTGGCATTCCTCCGTACCGTTAGCCTTTTGTTCCTTTGTAATGCCCGGCAGTTCCCTTTCGGAATAGGAAAGGGGGCTTATACCGTTAATACTTAAATCCATAATGCACACCTCATTTCATCGATTCAATTTCTGAAATTGTTCTATATAACTGTCTAAATCAAAATCCTCACCGTAAAAATACTGCATGTATTCTTCAAAATCCATTCCGTAGGTCTGCTCAAATAAGGAATCCAGTCTTTCCCGATTTTCCGGTTGGAATAGGGTAAAAGCAGTAAATACGGAAGCAATTATAATACACAATGCACACAGCATACTAAGGATGGAGGTAACCAGTCCCGCAATGGCAGCTCCCGACAAGGTCTTTCCCCGACGTTTGGAGAGAATAACAAATACACAGCCTAATGCACCTAACGGAAGCGGCAGATATATGGTGCAGCAAAATAAAAGGGAACAAATGCCTAATATCATGGCTGCAATCGCAAAACCGTTCCCGCTGCGATTATTTCTATAGTCCATAGAAACCGGCTCCTTATACTTTATGATATTAGTGTAGCACTTTTTCCTACTTTTTACAAATATAACTTTTATAATTGAAAATTCGCCTGTTTTTCAGTATAATATCCATAATGTGAGCGTCCATGAAGGCTGATTTAAAGCAGGAGGAGTCAAGGTACATATGGATATTATAAAGAAGATTACAGAAGAACTGCAGGTACAGAAATGGCAGGTTGAGGCTGCGGTCATGCTGATTGATGAGGGAAATACCATTCCTTTTATTTCCCGATACAGGAAGGAAGCTACCGGTTCATTAAATGACGAGCAGCTGAGGAATCTCCATGAGAGACTGACCTATCTGCGGAACTTGGAAGATAAAAAAGAGCAGGTCCTGCACAGTATTGAAGAGCAGGGACAGCTGACGGAGGAATTAAAAAATAAGATATTAGCGGCAGAAACCATGGTTTTGGTAGAGGATTTATACCGTCCTTACAGGCCTAAGAGAAAGACCCGTGCCAGTGTGGCAAAAGAAAAGGGCTTAGGACCGTTAGCCGAGTATATTCTGAAACAGGAGGCGGAGACCCCTCTTTTGGAAGAGGCCGCAAAATATGTGACGGATGATACCGTGGCGGAGGAGAAGCAGGTTAAGACTGCAGAAGAAGCGCTGCAGGGCGCGAAGGATATTCTGGCAGAGAGCATTTCCGATGAAGCGGAACATCGTCTGTATATTCGTAACGCTACTATGGAGGAAGGAATCATTACTTCTTCTGCCAAAGACGAGAAAGCAGAAAGCGTTTACGAAATGTATTATAATTTTGAAGAGCCTGTAAAAAAGGTAGCTGGACACAGGGTGCTGGCTCTAAATCGCGGGGAGAATGAAAAAGTATTGACTGTAAAAGTGAATGCCCCTGTGGAACGGATCTTGCGTTATCTGGAAAAGAAAACCATTACATCGGAGAATCCTCATACTACCCCCGTTCTGCAGGAGGTTGTGCAGGATGCATATGAGCGTCTGATCGCACCGGCGATTGAAAGGGAAGTGCGTAACGAACTGACGGAAAAGGCAGAGGACGGAGCCATCGGTGTATTCGGTAAGAATTTAGAGCAGCTTTTAATGCAGCCTCCCATTGCCGGTCGAGTGGTACTGGGCTGGGATCCGGCTTTTCGTACCGGATGCAAGCTGGCTGTAGTCGATGCCACGGGTAAAGTACTGGATACCAAGGTGGTATATCCTACCGCACCGCAGAACAAGGTGGAGGAAGCAAAAGCAGAGGTAAAGAAGCTGATTAAGAAATACGGTGTTTCCTTGATTTCCGTAGGTAACGGTACCGCTTCGCGAGAATCGGAACAGGTCATTGTAGAGATGTTGGGAGAACTGGATACGCCGGTTCAGTATGTGATCGTAAATGAGGCCGGGGCCTCCGTATATTCCGCCAGCAAGCTGGCTACGGAAGAGTTTCCGGAGTTTGACGTTGGACAGAGGAGTGCAGCTTCTATTGCCAGAAGGCTGCAGGATCCATTGGCCGAACTGGTAAAGATTGATCCTAAATCCATCGGTGTGGGTCAGTATCAGCATGATATGAACCAGAAGAAGCTGGGAGAAACCTTAGAGGGCGTGGTTGAGGACTGCGTGAACAAGGTGGGCGTGGATTTAAATACCGCTTCCGTATCCCTTTTAGAGTATATTTCCGGCATCAATAAGACCATTGCCAAAAATATTGTGGACTACAGGGAGAGCAACGGCAGATTTACCAATAGGAAGCAGCTCTTAAAGGTTGCCAAATTGGGACCCAAGGCATATGAACAGTGCGCAGGCTTTTTACGGATTCAGGACGGGGATAATCCCCTCGATGCTACCAGTGTGCATCCCGAATCCTACGAAGCGGCAGAGAAACTGTTAAAGAAGCTGGGGCTTACCATGGAGGATGTAAGAGCGGCACAGAAAAAGGCGGCGGCAGAAAAACAGGCCGGAAAGAAGGAAAGCGCCGGAGGTGATAAAGGTGGCAGTCTGAAAGCTGGAAATGGAGGAAACCGCAGCAAAAATGCCGGCAAACAGATTCAGGTACGCAATACCAACACCGCTATGGGCAGGGCGCTTGCGCAAGCTATGGGCGGCATGACCCTGGTCGAGGATACCTCTGCCGACAAACAGACCCAAAAGGGTTCTGCAGCCGGAGATTTGGCAAAGCAAGGGCAGCAGGCAGCCGGAGGAGCAATGGGCAGTCTGGAGAAGCGTGTTGCGGATAAGCATAAAATGGCAGAGGAACTGGGAATCGGAGAAATCACTTTAAGCGATATTTTAAAGGAATTGGAAAAGCCCGCAAGGGATCCCAGAGATGACATGCCTGCGCCTATTCTGCGCAGTGATGTACTGGATATGAAGGACTTAAAGCCGGGCATGATATTAAAGGGAACGGTCCGTAATGTCATTGACTTTGGCGTTTTTGTGGACATCGGTGTGCATCAGGACGGCCTCGTGCATATTTCTCAGATTACCGACCGTTTTATCAAGCATCCCTTAGAGGCTGTCAGTGTGGGAGATATTGTAGAAGTACAGGTACTCTCCGTGGACATGGGTAAGAAGCGTATCAGCCTTACCATGAAGATAAACGGTGAAGGAAAGAAGTAGAGGTATAATGCTCTTGACAAAACCGATAAGTAGCAGTATGCTGGCAAAAGAGGGCCGTCCAGCCTGACGGTTCCGTTAATAAAATAATAGGAGAAGATATCTCCTATAAAAGAAATTCTTCGGGGTTGGGTGAAATTCCCTACTGGTAGTGAAGCGGAGTAAAAGTTTCCGACAAGTCTACGACCCGTATGCAGCTAAAGCGGTAACAGAGACCGCCGGTGCTGTGTATGGCTGAACCGGTGGAATCCGGTACCAACAGTACAGTCTGGATGAAAGAAGAAATGCGGATTACCTTTTTGGGTTGATGTATAAGTTCTGAGAGCGTATATCACGAACCGGGAAAGGTATGAATGAGCGTAAGAAACCCCGAGTTTATTTCGGGGTTTTTTTAATCGAAGAATTTCCTTATCAATCAGCTGTTGAAGGGAGAATGAAACATGAGTGAATTATGGCAAAATGTAACTGACAACTTGATTTTTGTACTGGAGTTTTTAGGGGTCATTGCCCTGATGTTCGCAGCGGCAGTGCTGATACAGAAGACTGCGGATAAAAAGCGCGGTGTCAAGAGGAAGATATTTAGCACCCGTATGATTACCGTTGTGGGTATGTTCTCCGCTATTGCTTTGATACTGCATATCTTTGACTTTCCGCTGCCCTTTTTGGCCCCCGAATTTTACAAAGTGGATTTCAGCGAGCTGCCGGTCATGATAGGTAGTTTTGCTTTTGGGCCGGTTGCGGGGGTTATGATTGAATTCTGCAAAATATTATTAAAGTTAATCACGAAGGGAACGAGCACTGCCTTTGTAGGAGATTTGGCTAATTTTACAGTGGGATGCACCCTGCTTTTACCGGCAAGTGCGGTCTATGAGTTTACAAAGACGAAGAAAGGCGCTCTTGCAGGCTGTATTGTGGGCACCCTGACCATGACCTGTTTCGGTACTATGTTCAATGCAGTCTACCTGTTGCCTAAATTTGTAGAACTCTATGGTATGCCTTCCATCGATACCATTATCGGGATGGGAAGCGCCATCAATCCGGCGGTTTCCAACCTGACAACCTTTGTTTGCCTGATGGTGGCCCCCCTGAATTTGTTGAAAGCCGGTGTGGTTTCCCTGATCACTATGGTAATCTACAAGCCCTTAAGCCCTATCTTAAAAGAGGGCAGAATTGCGGAACATAAGGTTGGAAGGGCATGACATAGGGTTGGAAGGGCAATCCTAAGGTAAAATGGGTGTAGTTAGCCGAGGATATATTATATTTAAAGAAAAAAGATGTTTTATTTCCCTTGCTTTTTCCAGAGGTTGTCCCTATAATAAAAGAAGTACACAAGCAGAAAGGTAAGGGTATAAAAATGTTAAAAGAATTTAAAAAATTTGCATTAAAAGGCAATATGATAGATTTGGCAGTCGGCATGATCATCGGCAGCGCTTTTACAAGTATTGTCAATTCGCTGGTAAATGATATGATCATGCCGTTAGTAAGTCTCTTTACCGGCAAGGTGGATTTTTCCAATCTCTTCATTGCGCTGGACGGAGAAACCTATGCGACATTAGAGGCGGCGCAGGAAGCGGGTGCGGCCACCTTTAATTACGGATCTTTTATATCCAATGTAATTAATTTTATTATCATGGCTTTCGTGGTCTTCATGTTTGTGAAGGCAATGAATAAGTTAAAGCATGATGAGCCGGCACCGGCAGCCACCAAGAAATGTCCGTTCTGCCAGTCGGAAATCAGCCTTGAAGCTACCAGATGTCCGCACTGTACTTCCGAATTAGAAAAGTAGTCATAAAAGCACCTACCCGGTAGGTGCTTTTTAAAGGTTTGCGGGAGGTAACAAATGGTTGAATTTGATGTGCAGATAAAAGCCGGTGATTTATATGACTATATGCTGCGGCATACTTATAACAGCTTTGCCGGACTGTTAGGCAGCCTGGTAGGGGCATTGATGGTTGTGGGAGGCCTGTATACGAGAACCTGGCTGATGGTAGGGGCAGGTGTCATTTTGTTGCTGTATCTGCCTTGGACTTTATTCATAAAGAGCAGACAACAGATGTTGGCAAACCCGGCATTTAAAGTCCCTCTGCACTATGTGCTGGATGAAGAAGGGGTACATGTGTCTCAAAACGGCACGGAAGAGATGCAGAAGTGGGAGAACATCGTGAAGGCAGTATCTACCGGCAGGAGTTTGATCATTTATACATCCAAAGTAAATGCCTGCATTTTCCCTAAACGTTGTCTGCAGGATGATACGACTAAAGTGATACAGATATTGTGCGCCAATCTGCCGGCGGGGAAAATAAAGATAAGACAGTAATAGTGTGAAAAATGAAATTTTCACAGGGCTTGCAGAAAGGCATGAATAATAGCATGGATGAAATAAAACAATCCGTAACAATCATAGAAAGTGCGGGTGAGCGGGAAACCCGGGAATTAGGAGAAAAGCTGGGCCGTATTGCGACCCCGGGTCAAGTATATACCTTGATAGGTGATTTGGGTGTAGGTAAGACTGTATTCACGCAGGGATTTGCCAAGGGCCTTGGCATTACGGAGCCGGTAAACAGCCCGACTTTTACCATTGTGCAGATTTATGAGGAGGGCAGGCTGCCCTTTTACCATTTTGATGTATACCGCATCGCAGATGTAGAGGAGATGGAAGAAATCGGTTATGAGGATTGCTTCTACGGAGAAGGAGTCTGCCTCATAGAATGGGCTAATCTGGTCGAGGAAATTTTGCCGGAGCACTATACGGAGATCTTGATAGAGAAGGATTTGGAAAAGGGCTTTGATTACCGGAGAATTACGATGATTGAAAAAGCGGCGGAAGAAAGATGGCAGAAAGGGCAGAGATAGGAGAAGAGCCATGAAGATACTGGCATTGGACAGTTCCGGACTGGTGGCCTCCGTTGCAGTAACGGAAAACGGGGTGCTGACAGCAGAATATACGGTAAATTATAAAAAGACGCATTCCCAGACGCTTCTGCCCATGTTGCAGACGATAAAGGAGATGCTGGAGTTGGATCTGGATACCATAGATGGGATTGCTGTCGCGGCAGGACCGGGCTCCTTCACCGGGCTGCGTATTGGGTCCGCTACCGCAAAGGGACTGGGCTTGGCCTTAGATAAGCCCATGATAGAAGTATCCACTCTGGCAGGGTTGGCATACAACCTCTGGGGCAGTGATAAATTGATCTGCCCGATCATGGATGCCAGAAGAGGGCAGGTATATACCGGTGTTTATACCTTTAAAAAGGCAGGAGAAGCCGAAGAAAAAGAAGATTCGGAAGCGGCTTTTGCTTATCGAATGGAAACGGTAATTTCCGATAGGGCAGAGGATATTGAAGAATTGATAGAGCGGTTGAATGCTCTGGGAAAAGAAGTGATCTTTTTGGGAGATGGCGTTCCTGTATTTTGGGAGCGTATTAAAAATTTAAGTAAGGTGCCCTGCACCTATGCGCCTGCCCATGCAAACAGGCAGAGGGCCGCTGCGATTGCAGCTTTGGGAGAACAGTACTATGCGGAGGGCCGCATTGTCACCGCAGATGCACATCAGCCGGAGTATCTGAGGATGAGTCAGGCTGAACGGGAGCGGTTGGAGCAGGAACAGGAAAGACAGAAATAGAGTGATGGAAGAACGAACTTACGAAATGATAGGGGACGGCAGAAACATTTTGGTCAGACCCATGAAAGAGGAAGATGCGGCAGCCGTTGCTTTGCTGGAAGCGGCAGTTTTTTCCCAGCCCTGGTCCCGACAGGATTTTCTGGATGTACTAAAAAAAGAGGAGGTTCTGTATGTAGTGGCAGCGGACGGTGAGCGGATTGTAGGCTGCTGCGGCGTATGGAACATCGGTGGTGACGGGAACATCAGCAATGTATTGGTAGAAGAAAGTCAGCGGCATCAGGGTATTGGCAGACTATTGCTGCAGACCCTGCTTACATGGGGAGAAAAACAGGGTATTACTGCCTACACACTGGAGGTGCGGGCGAGCAATGCACCGGCTATCCATCTCTATGAAAGTCTGGGCTTTGAACGGGCCGGTATAAGACCTCGTTTTTACAAAAAACCGGAAGAAGATGCTCTCATCATGTGGAAAAGGTAGGTAGAGGATGGACAAATTACCATACCACTCCACCTTAAAAATATGATATACTGTACACGAAAGCAATGAGCAGATAGCACTGCCAAAGAGAGGATGATGTACGGTGAGAACCTACCAAGATAAGAATGAACTGAAGCTTAAGAAGGTTGTCTGCAACAGATGCGGTAAAACGCTTAAATTAGAAAACGGCATGATAAAGGAAGGCTGCTTTAGTGCCGATATCCGTTTTGGTTATTTTAGCAAAAAAGACGGTTTGCGCCATCGTTTTGATTTGTGCGAAGCGTGTTATGATGCGCTTCTTGCAGATTTTTCCATACCGGTTAGTGAGACAGAGGAAAAAGAACTATGCTAGATGTTTGTTTGCTGGGAACGGGGGGGATGATGCCCCTGCCATACAGATGGCTGACTTCCCTGATGTTAAGATATAATGGAAAGAGTATTTTGATTGATTGTGGTGAGGGAACCCAGATTGCTATGAAAGAAAAAGGCTGGAGCCCCAAACCTATTGATATCATTTGTTTTACGCATTATCATGCGGACCATATCAGCGGTCTGCCCGGTATGCTCCTTACCATGGGGAATGCAGAGCGGACAGAACCCTTATTGTTGATTGGACCCAAAGGGCTGACCAAGGTGGTATCCGCATTGAGGGTCATTGCTCCGGAATTGCCTTTTTCTATCAAATGTATGGAATTGACGGAGGCTTTTCAGGAGATTTCTTTTGACGGATTTCATCTGGAGGCTTTCAAGGTGAATCATAATGTGGTATGCTATGGATATAGCATGATCGTGGAAAGAGTTGGCCGCTTTCAGACTGAGAAAGCGCTGGAGCTTCAAATTGACAAGCGATATTGGAACCGTCTGCAGAAGGGAGAGGTGATAGAACTTGAGGACAGAACTCTCTATCCCGAGATGGTTCTGGGAGAGAAACGCAAAGGTTTAAAGGTCACCTACACCACGGATACCAGACCCACTGATGGTATTGCAGAACATGCAGCGGGGGCCGATTTGTTTATTTGTGAAGGTATGTACGGAGAGCCGGATAAGCTCAGTAAGGCCAAGGAATATAAGCATATGACTTTTTATGAGGCGGCCGATTTGGCAAAACGGGCACAGGTAAGTGAACTTTGGCTGACTCATTACAGCCCTTCCCTGCCGAAACCTGAGGAGTATATGGGAGAGGTGCGAAAGATTTTTCCTGCCGCGGTAGCAGCAAAAGACGGTCGAACGGTGGAACTGCTTTTTGAAGATTGAATTTTGATGCGGACAGATATTATATTGACATATATATAATTAGAAGAAAAAATCGGGAAAGGAGGATAACATGGCAGTATTGAAATCCAACGTAAAGAAAAATACCGGTAAAGCGATCACTATCAAAGGCGGTGTGGTCATTCTGCTCATGGTTGTGGCGATGGTGGGCTATTACTACTATCTCAGCAACAAGGATAAACAGATAAAGGCGGAGCAGGTGGATATGTCTGTAGCGCAGGAGCTGATTTCCAGAAATCTGTCGACGAACTATCCTCCCACTCCCAAAGAAGTGGTCAGGTATTATAGTGATATTACCAGATGCTTTTATAATGAGGAGTACACGGAAGAAGAATTTAAGCAGCTGGTGAATAAGGCCTATGAGTTGTATGACAGGGATTTACAGGTGCAAAATGAGTACGGTCAGTATTTGATCGAACTCTCAAAGGATATCGAGTATTATAAAGACAATTCCATCCGTATAGCCAACTACAGTGTTTCAGCCAGTACGGATGTGGATATCTTTCAGGATAGTGGTTATGATTTTGCAAGACTCTACTGCACCTACACGCTGGTTCGCGGTGCCCGCAGACAGCCGGTGGAGGAAGTGTATCTGCTGCGCAAGGATGAGGACGGACATTGGCGGATATATGGCTGGGATCTGGCGGAGAATGTAAATATTGAGGAGCCTGAGGAGTAAGCAGATCATATGGATAAAGACATCGTACTGTTGGCGGTTGAAAGCTCCTGTGACGAAACTGCGGCTGCAGTGGTGAGAAACGGCAGAGAAGTGCTTTCCAATGTAATTTCCTCGCAGATTGACCTGCACACGCTCTATGGCGGCGTGGTACCGGAGATCGCCTCAAGAAAGCATATAGAAAAGATTAATCAGATTATCAGAGAAGCGCTTCAGAAAGCGGGAATGACATTAAAGGAGATGAACGGTATTGCCGTCACTTATGGGCCGGGACTGGTTGGCCCGCTGTTGGTGGGCGTATCCGCTGCAAAGGCAATTAGCTTTGCCGCAAATATTCCGCTGATTGGTGTGCATCATATCGAGGGGCATATCAGTGCCAATTATATAGAAAATAAGGAACTCAAACCGCCCTTTGTATGTCTTGTGGCATCCGGCGGGCACTCCCATCTGGTATTGGTAAAGGATTACGGAGAATATGAAATAATCGGCCGGACCAGGGATGATGCGGCAGGAGAGGCTTTCGACAAGGTGGCCAGAGCGATTGGCCTGGGGTATCCCGGTGGCCCTAAGATAGACAAGCTATCTAAGGAAGGAAATCCCGAGGCCATTCATTTTCCCAGAGCCAAGGTGGAGGAAAATGCTTATGATTTCAGTTTCAGCGGATTAAAATCTGCTGTGTTGAATTATTTAAATGCCTGTCAGATGAAAGGCGAGGAAATTTGCAAGGCCGATGTGGCCGCCTCTTTTCAACAGGCTGTAGTGGAAGTACTGGTAGAGCATAGCATTCATGCTGTGAAACAATATGGATATGATAAGTTTGCCATTGCAGGCGGCGTTGCTTCTAACTCCTCGCTGCGAGCAGCTTTTGAGGAGCGCTGTAGGGCAGAGGGTATCCGGTTTTACTATCCTTCCCCCATTCTATGTACGGATAATGCGGCTATGATAGGTACGGCCGGATACTATGAATATCTTCGAGGCGTACGAAGCGGTTTGGATTTGAATGCGGTTCCTAATTTAAAGCTGGGCGAAAGAGCATAAATGCAGAGGATGTATCCATGAAAAAGAAATGTACGGCAATCCTGCTGGCTGCCGGTGCGGGCAGACGCATGGAGAGCAATGTGGCCAAACAATATATGCTGTTGAGAGATAAGCCTGTTATCTGGTACGGATTGCAGGCTTTTGCATGTTCTCCTATTATAGATGATATTGTATTAGTGGTTGGAAAGGGTGAAATTCCCTATGCAGAGAAAGAGCTTGTGGAAAAGTACGGGTTTTGCAAAGTCCGCCGCATTGTAGAAGGCGGCACGGAACGCTATCTTTCTGTACAGAACGCGCTGGACCTTTTACGGGAGGATGCTGCCTTTGCAGAAAACGGAGAGGGATATGTGTTCATCCACGACGGTGCAAGACCCCTGGTTACCCAGAAGATCATAGAGGATACCTTTCTGGCGGTACAGGAATGGGATGCCTGCTGTGCGGCAGTATCGGTGAAGGATACCATAAAGCTGGCGGATAAGGAAGGTTTTGCAGTGCAGACACTCAAGCGCAGCAGTCTCTTTGCGGTACAAACTCCCCAGGTCTTTGCCGCTCCGTTGATTCTGGAAGCCTATGCAAGGCTGCGCGGGCAGGAGGCAACAATGACAGAAAATGTTATTGTTCCTACGGATGATGCCATGCTGGTTGAACAACTGATGAACAAAAAAGTAAAACTGGTGGAAACCACCTATGAAAACCTGAAAATTACTACTCCTGAGGACTTGGAATTAGCAGACCGGATTCTGCAAAAAAGGAATAGAATAATTTTGTAAAAAAGTTGTTGACACGTCCCCCCTTTTTTGTTAATATAAATTTTGCGCTGAATGAGCGGCGCACGCTTGGAGAGGTATCGAAGCGGTCATAACGAGGCGGTCTTGAAAACCGTTTGTCCGAAAGGGCGCGTGGGTTCGA
>JAFLSX010000023.1 GCA_022510705.1 Lachnospiraceae bacterium | reverse complement strand
TTTCCTTGATCATCACGGCCGTTTCATGCTTCACTTCATCTTCAACAATTTTCAACAAATACTCTTTTGCTTGTTCAGAGGTTAATCCGGAAATTCTCTCCAGTTCCTGTACCCGCTGTTCGTTCAGCTTGGACACTTCTTCCTTCATCCTGTTCAAGGATTCTTCACGCTGTGCCAAACTAGCCTCTTTGCGCTCGATAGCATCCGCTTTCTTGTCGATGTTCTCTTCTTTCTGCTGAACTCTTCTCTCATAACGCTGTGCCTCAGCCCTGCGTTCCTTGATTTCCTTGTCCAGTTCATTCTTGGTACGAATGGACTCTTCCTTGACCTCAAGCAGCGCTTCGCGTTTCTTGACTTCAGCAGTCTTTAAAGCTTCATCGATAATCTCTCTCGCCTTGGTATCCGCATCGCCTAATTTAGACTCGACGTATTTCTTACGCCGGTTCGTTGCATAGACAAAGGTAACCGGAATCGAGATGATCAGCGTAACTGCTACCGCTCCCAAAACGTACAACCAGATCATGTACAGGAGCACCTCCTTATTAAATTTTCGTGCATGGCCTTGCGGCCAAAACATAACCACCCGGTTATGCCAAATCTATTATAGAATGTATGTAAACATCCTAAAGCATTTTACAACAGTTAAATTTTAAAATAAAATGATAGTTATGTCAAGTAGAAGTCGTGACAAGTTTTCCGATTCAAAAATATTATATGCAGATATGCTTTCGCCCGGACAAACACATAACAATAAATCCCGTCCTTATTCCTTACGCAGACACGCTTCCGCTCGGACAAACACGTAGCGGACACTAAGTTGCGCTCGCGCAACTGCTCAAAAACACCTCGCCAAGTGCCGACGTGTTTCTACGGTCTTTATGAGGAATATGGACGGGATGAGCCATGTATGGCAGGCTGTGAACGATAACATACTATTTTTGCAAATGCTTTTGTACCTTATCTGCCGAAAAGCCTTTTCGGAGTAGAAAGGCATACATTTTCCGTAATTCTTTGGGATCTGCGGAAGAGGCGTCAAACTGTTTTTTGAGAAGAAAGGCTTCGATCTGGGCATCTTCGTCCTGCAGATTTCCTGCGGCTTCCCATTTTGCCCAGGCTGCTTGCACGGTATCCTTGGAAATGCCTTTATTTAAGAGGTCATTTTCTATCCGTTTCCTGCTTTTGCGGCTGCTGTTATAGTGAATGAAGTCCTCGGCATAGCGCAGATCGTCAATATAATGAAACGAGGCCACATAGGACAGGGCCTCGTCGATGACTTCTTCGGGATAGAAACCCAGCTTAAGCTTCTTCCGTAACTGCTCTGTTGTATAATCACGGGATTTCAAAAGATTCATACATCGCAGCTTGGCACGCTTTGGAAGCACCTCACCAAACAGCTCTTCATACACCTGTGAGGGAATCTCTTCACCCTCTTTTAGTCTGTATTTGAGCAGCTCGCCTTTGTATAATACAAAGGCGGGCCGCTCATCTGTAAATACTTTCACTCTGGAGGAGGAAACCTCCTTAAGCTCTGTAATCATCATTCTTTTGCTTCACCCTCATCTGCAGTAGAATCCGCATTTGCAAGCAGACCGAAATTCTCTCTAACTTTACGTTCCACTTCCGCACATACTTCAGGGTTGTCTTTTAAGTACTGCTTGGCATTCTCCCTGCCCTGTCCGATCTTATTGCCCTCGTAGGCAAACCACGCACCGGATTTATTGATAATACCGGTCTCTGACGCCAGATCCAGAATATCTCCTACTACGGAAATACCCTCGCCGAACATAATATCAAACTCAGCTTCCTTAAACGGAGGCGCTATCTTATTCTTTACCACCTTGACTCTGGTCCTGTTGCCGATCACCTCACCGCCCTGCTTTAAGGACTCAATACGGCGTACATCCAGCCGCACGGAGGAGTAGAATTTCAATGCCCGTCCACCGGTAGTCGTCTCAGGATTGCCAAACATAATGCCCACCTTTTCACGCAGCTGGTTGATAAAGATTACGGTACAGTTGGATTTGCTGATCACGGCAGTGAGCTTCCTCAGAGCCTGTGACATCAGGCGGGCCTGCAGACCTACATGGCTGTCACCCATATCCCCCTCTATCTCCGCCTTGGGAACCAAAGCCGCAACGGAGTCCACTACAATAATATCGATAGCACCGGAACGCACCATGGTCTCGGTAATTTCCAATGCCTGCTCTCCGCTGTCCGGCTGGGAAATATAGAGATTGTCAATATCCACGCCTATATTTTTAGCATACACGGGGTCCAGAGCATGCTCCGCATCAATAAAGCCGGCAATGCCGCCCCGCTTCTGTACCTCTGCGATCATATGCAGGGTAACCGTGGTCTTACCACTGGACTCGGGTCCGTATATCTCCACGATTCTGCCCTTGGGAATACCCCCCAGGCCCAATGCCACATCCAGACTCAAAGAACCGGTAGGAATCGTTTCCACATTCATTTGGGCACCGGGGTCACCCAGTTTCATTACCGCACCCTTCCCGTACTGCTTCTCAATCTGTACCAATGCGGCATCCAATGCTTTCAGTTTTTCTTCTCTTTCCATATTCGTATCTCCTTTATAAGGAACAAATGTTCTGTCTTTTTCTTAGAATAAAACATTTGTTCGGGTTTGTCAATTCTTTTTTATGATAACATATTAAAAGTCCAATAAACCACCCTCATAGGCACCCCTCCTTTTTCTCCGTCCTGCTGCACTCCTTTTTGGAAACAGCCGGGAACTTATTTGACTGTCTTCAACACGACTTTGGAAAAATTGGCGAAATGCCGGAATATGCCACAGATATGTGTTGATACATCAAATGTACCATATCCCCCGATACAATGCAAGAACCGGAAACGTCTGGATACGACTGTTTCCGGTTTATACATTTACATTTTGTATTTTTATAAGACGCCCCACATATAGAGCAACAGTAATATCAGCGCACCCAACACACCGATATAGACAAACGCAATGACAAGTGCCGCCTTGATTGCACCAAGGACATACCACTTTTTTTCTTCCGGCAGCATTTCCGGTTTTTCATCCTCCGTTTCCGGCACTTTCACTTCCGGTATGCTGCGTTCCTTGCCGAATAAGGGGGAAAACAGGCCTCCAAACAACCGGGGTCTTTGGACTCCGCTCATATCCGCAATTGTCCGGTTGTCATCTTCTTCAAATTCGTTCTGTTTTCTCATTTGTCATACAGGTGGCAGCTTACAAAATGCCCCTTCTCCACTTCAATCTGCTTCGGGATCTCCTCTTTGCAGCGTCCCATACACTCCGAACACCGCGTATGGAATTTGCAGCCGGAAGGCGGATTTGCCGGAGAGGGAATGGATCCCTCCAGTACGATACGGTTCATCTTCGCCTTCGGGTCCGGGATCGGTATAGCGGAAAACAACGCCTTGGTATAGGGGTGCAGCGGGTTTTTGAATATATCCGCAGTTTCTCCGTATTCTACCAGGTTTCCCAGATACATAACGCCCACTGTATCGGAAATATGCTCTACCACGGACAGATCATGAGAAATGAACAGATAGGTCAGCTTATGCTCCTCCTGCAGCTTCTTTAACAGATTAATGATCTGTGCCTGGATGGATACGTCCAACGCCGATACCGGCTCGTCACAGACAACAAATTCAGGATTTAATGCCAAAGCACGCGCAATACAGATTCTCTGCCTCTGACCGCCCGAAAATTCGTGGGGATAACGCTCTTTATGGAAAGGCTGCAGTCCGCAGTCATCCATAACCTTATCCAGATAATCACCGTACTCTGCTTTGGATACCAGCTTGTGCTCCCGTACCGCTTCTCCGATGATTTCACCTACCGGCAGACGGGGGGATAAGCTGGAAAACGGATCCTGAAAAATAATTTGCATTTTAGTGCGCATAGCACGCATTTCGGCAGAGGATAGATCGTATACCTCCTGACCATTAAATAACACCTGTCCTGCCGTTTTTTCTCCGGAAAGCCGAAGAATCGTCCGGCCTGTGGTAGTTTTGCCACAGCCCGACTCTCCTACCAGTCCCATAGTGCTTCCGCGCTTCAGATTAAAGGTTATGCCATCCACGGCTTTTACATATCCCACCGTCTTGGATATCATGCCGCCCTTTATGGGAAAATACTTTTTCAGCTCATTCACCATAAGGATATATTCCGGATTGTATTCTACCATTTCCATCAGGCATTCCCTCCTTCCTTCGTTACGCCGTCTTGATTTTCGGCATAATAGCGGTAACAGGAAACCTTGTGTGTTTCACTCAGGCTGATTTCCCGCGGATATTCATTTGCACAGCATTCCAGACACATTTCGCAGCGGTCCTTAAAATAACAGTAATTCGGCATATTGATGGGGTTGGGAACTTTTCCCGGTATGGAATAAAGCTGCTCCGTATGTTTGCCCACAACGGGCTTTGAAGCCATCAGTCCTATGGTATAGGGATGTGCCGGATTTTCAAAAATTTCCTCCGCCGTTCCCTTTTCCACAATACGTCCCGCATACATAACCACTACATAATCCGCCATTTCAGCAATAACGCCCAAATCATGCGTAATAAACATAATGGAAGAATTGATCTTATTTTTAAGTCTGCGCAGCAGATCCAGCACCTGTGCCTGAATGGTTACATCCAAAGCCGTGGTAGGCTCGTCTGCAATGATCACTTTGGGATTGCAAGCCAAAGCCATGGCGATCATGACACGCTGACGCATACCGCCGGAGAGCTCATGGGGATACATCCGATAGACCCCTTCACTGTTGGCAATGCCAACCATTTCCAACAGCTGGATGGTACGCGCTTTTCTCTCTTCCGCAGTTTTATTCTTGTCGTCATGAAGTTCGATAACTTCTTCTAACTGTTCCCCGATACGGAACACGGGATTTAATGCCGTCATGGGCTCCTGAAATATCATGGAGATAAAGTTACCTCTTAAATCCTGCATTGCGCGATAGGACATCTTTGCCACGTCCACGGCCTTGTCTCCCAGATTTAAGCGGATTTCTCCCTCCACAACCTGTCCGTGGGGACGCTGCAGCAGCTGCATCAGAGATAGACTGGTAACAGATTTTCCGCAGCCCGACTCTCCCACGACTCCCACAGTCTTTCCAAGGGGAATCTCAAAGGTCACGCCATCCACACTTTTTACCGTACCGGCATCAGTAAAGAAATAAGTATGCAGGTTATCAAATTCAACGGCATTGCCCGGATCGTGCATGGTGGTCAAATATTCACTTTCGGGTACCTTTTTACGTTTGCGCTGTTTTTCAAGCCGGCCGGTTATCTTCCGGTTTTTACGGGAAATCTGACGGGCCTCTTTTGCGGAGAGATAGCCCTCCGTTTTCTTTTTTGCCATACGCTCTCCCTCCTTATCGCTTCATCTTGGGATCAAAGGCATCTCTTAAGCCGTCTCCCACAAAGTTAAAGCCGAGTACCGTAATCAGCAGACAGACACCTGCCGGTATCCATACCCACCAAAACGCAGTCATAACATAGGAATTATTGACATCGGAAATAATATTTCCCCAGGATGCAAACGGGAATTTTACTCCCAGTCCCAAAAATGACAGAGTTGCCTCGGTTATGATGATACTTCCCAGTCCCATGGTACAGGTTACGATCAACTGAGGAATGACATTGGGTATCAAATGTTTAAAGATACGCCTGGACGCCCGGATACCGCAGGCTTCCGTTGCCGTCATAAACTCCTGCTCCCTCAGAGAAAGGATCTGTCCTCTCACCAGTCTGGCAATTCCTGCCCATCCTAAAATACCCAGAATGATCATCAGGTAGAAGATTCTTACCTGTGCATCCACCTTCATATTATCCATTGCCGCACCTAAAATGATGATAATTGGCATGGACGGCACACAGTAGAAAATATCCACAATACGCATGATCAGGTTATCCACCCAGCCGCCGAAATAACCGGCAATACCGCCTAATATAACGCCCAGTAGGGTTTCAATGAAAACAACAATAAAACCGATGATCAGGGATACCCGTCCACCGTACATTAAACGGGTCAGCATATCCATTCCATTATTGTCCGTTCCCAAAGGATGTTCCTTGGACGGAGACGCGTAGCTGTTATAGACATAGGTTTCGGTTTCCTGCTTCACGGACCAAACCATAGCGCTCGCATTATAAGAGATGGCGTATGTATGCTCTTCTCCGTCTTCTCCCACATAAACGAATTCATTGATATCCGTTTCCAGTGCTTCTTCCAACTTCTCTTTGAAATCTCTGGTCACTACAATGCCGTTTTCTCTGGCTGCCACTACAAAGCGGCTGATGTAGGCAATTTCCGTTCCATTGTATACAACATTGTCATACTCATCCAGCGTATAGGTTTCTCCATCTGCTTCAAAGGAACTTCTACCGTTTACACTGGCTTTCAAAGCTTCGTATTTTACCATAAAGGATGGATCTGCCATACCGTCCGCCGTATTCACAATATCTTTTGCGGCCACTGCCAACAGAGTACCGTCGGCATCGTAAATGGAATAGAGATCCGGACCATCTTCCGAGATGGTATAACTTACATCCTTATATTCAAAAGCATCCTGCCCTTTTCCCTGCGCCAGCAAAAACTGTGCCTGCAGAATCGTGGCAAATGCCTGCCCGTCTGCAACAAGATAGCGGAATTCATCATTGTGGGTCACCCCCACATATTCTTTCTCCAGATAGGTATAAGTGTAGAACTGCTCCGTCTGTCCATAGGGTATCAGCAGACCTCCTATGAAGGAGAGTATAAACATGGCCGTCAGCATGATCAGGCCCAAAACCGCCAGACGGTTGCGGAAAAACCTCTTTGCTACCAGCGTTCCCGGAGAAAGTACCTTGACCCGGCGGTCGTCGTTTAAGGAATAGTTTTCTTCTCCTGCCGGATTGCTTGTCTTAATTTCCTCAGACATCTTCTTTCTCCTTTCTTATGCCGTTATTCGCACTCTGGGATCCACCACCGCATATAGGATATCGGATATCAGATTGCCTGCCAAAGTCAAAATTGCAATAAAAGTCAGATAAAACATAGTAAAGGGAATATCTCCTGCCACCATTGCCTGGTAAGAGGCATACCCGATTCCGGGAATGGAAAACAGGGTTTCCGTGATCAGCGCACCGGAAAACAGTCCCGGCAATGAGCCGCCAATGATCGTAACTAACGGGATCATGGTATTGCGGAAAGCGTGGCGGTAAATGACCTTACTCTCACTCACACCCTTGGCCCTTGCCGTTCGGATATAGTCAGCGTTTAAAACTTCCAGCATATTGGTTCGGGTATAACGCATCAGGGAACCAATGGAACCGATGGTCAATGTCGCAATGGGAAGCACCAGATGCCTACACTTATCCAAAAGCTGACCTATATCGTCTAACTGTGCAAAATTACGCCCCACCATACCATGGGTATCGAACCAGCCCAGTTTTACAGCAAATATTAACTTTAATATGGTTGCAAAGAAGAAGGTCGGAAGACTGATACCCACCAATGCGCTTGCCGATACGATATAATCGGTTTTGGAATACTGTTTGGTCGCTGCCAGAACACCTAACGGAATGGATATTAACAGTTCTAAAACCAACACAATGGCACCCATAATGAAGGAAACACCTATGACACTCTTAAACTCCTCTACTACGGGTACGGTAAACCTCCAGCTATCGCCAAAGTTTCCTGTGAAAAAGTCCTTCAGCCAGTGTACATAGCCCACCGGTATCGGCTGATCCAGACCGTAAGAAGCATTCAATTGGTCCAGCCACTCCTGATAAGGCTTGGAACCCGGTTTGGTTGCCAGCTGCATCGCCATGGTTTCCACATAGCTGGTGGGCAGACAACGAATCAGGGTATAAATGATCAGCGTGACAAAAAACAGAATCACGATGGAAAACAAAATACGCTTGATAATATACTTCCGCAAAGCAATTCCTCCTCTTTTATGAATAGTCCGACAGTGCCGTTATCAACAGGTGAAACTGCACATCAAGCAGACGTCTCGTACCCGAGTACGGCTCCTTGCCATGCAGCTTCAGGACTCTAAAAAGCAAAGTGCACCCGCCGCCCCCAAAAGGGGGACGGCAGCACACATTTAGATTTTAAAAATCTTATTTCATCTGAACTGTCTCAAGCTCAGCACCCCAGCCCCAGTAGGGGGTCATATCACCGGGGAGACTGTCTGCATTTACACGTTCGGAAGATAACAGAACGCATTCGCTTCTCTGATAGATAGGAATCTCAACCGCATAGTCCATGATGATCTCCATTGCAGCCTGGTAAATCGACTTACGGTAGGTCTGGTTGATGGACTGACGGCCTGCCATGATCAGCTCATCCAGATCCGCATCGGAAATATGATAGTAGTTGGTAGTACCGTTGGTATGATACAGCTGGAACATATCCGGATCGGAAGATGCCTGCCATGCAGCACACCATAAGTCCGCCGTACCCTGTTCAAAAGATGCGTACAGATCGGAGGAATTCGCCAAATCGTTAATCTTCAATTCAAAGCCGATGCTTGCCAGTGCGTCACTAGCATTCTTTAAGAGCAGGAAGCTGGGATGGTCTCCCTGTCCGCCAGCACCGATATTAACTTCATGAGTCATGGAGCCGCCTTCGGGAGCTGCCGTAATCTTACCGTCTTCTACGGTGTAACCTGCTGCTTCAAAATAACCCAGTGCTGCTTCCAGTGCAGCTGCATACTTTTCGTCTCCGTTCATACCTGCCGTATAGATCGGGTTTCCGTCAACATCGATAGAGTAAGCAATCCTATAGCCTTCATCGGTAGTCTGGGGAGCTGCCCATGAGGTATTGGAAATCGGATAATTGATAACGGAAGCAGTCTCTCCGTAGTAAGAATCAATCGCTTCGTCACGGTATGCCGCAATCACGGTAGCGATTGCCTTACGAAGTGCCTTGGACTCATCGGAATAAGGATTACCGCCAACACATACTCTGTTGGGATTGATGCCGATATAGCCGTATCCACGGTAATCAATCAGCTTGGTAGTTAAAACGGGACCCTCAAGCTGATCTGCTTCGTCCTCGCCAAATCCGTTTTCTTTTGCAATCTGAACCGCAACATCGGTAGAGTAGCTGGGATCGGAAACATCCAGGGTTCCTGCCACAACGGCATTTACCTTATCTGCTTCGGAAGACTCCAGGTAATTTAAATGAGGGATCAACGGTGCTCCCTTATAGTAGCCTTCGTATGCATCCATATAAACCACACCGTTGGAATAGCTGCTAAATACATAGGGACCTGCACCCAAAGGTTCACTTGTCTTAGCCTTTACGATGGAGAGATCACCCTTCGGGAAACCGAAAGATTCGTTTTCATAATCATAGAGGCTTTCATCACCGTAGTGATGCAGGGGAGCGATGGGCAGACTCATCTGATAGATCATGGTCGCATCCAGCTCCGTTGCAACAACACGCAGGGAATAATCACCGGTTCTCTGAATACCGCTGATGCTGTTTACGGCATCACCTGTTTCAATACCAACCTTATATCTTTCATCCAACAAGCTCCAAAGAGAGTCGGAAGCCGCCTCTACATCGGAAAGGGTTGCATAGTCACCTTCATATGCTTCTACCATCACATCCCAGAAATCAGCAACGGTAGCGCCTGCGGGAGTCTCAAATCCCCACATAAGAGAAAGCTCTTCAACAGGTGTGCCCGCTTCAGCGTATCCGTTCACAATCAGATAATCCAGAATGGTCTGTGCAAAAGCAGCACCGGCTGCCGGCAGGCCTTCCTCAAAGAAAGCGGTCTGTGTAGCTTCGTCCCAGTTGGTGAAATCCGTATTGTCTTCACCTGCTGCAAGCAACAGTGTATACAGCGGAGTCATGCTGGCACGATATGCATCCACGCCCTCAATAGGGGTGCTGTATAAGGTGGAGCTGCCGTCATAAGTGGGATCCAGAACGACGTACATACCAAAGATCACGTCGTCGATATCTGCACCGACGCCGTCAGAGAATACAATATCATCACGCATGGTGATATCATAATAAACCGTACCGTCCGCATTTTCCGTAACAATAATGTCCGCAGGACCGCTATATGTATAGTCGGTACCGTTGTAGCTACGGGTTTCACCTTCGATACCATTGTTAACGGGGTTCGCCACACGGTCACCAACCATGGTATACAGGGTGAAAGTTTCCATGATCGTAGTATCGGACGCAGAAGAGGAAAAGAAAGGCGAGAATCTGCCTTGAAGACCCTGTTCAACAGAAATTACGATCGTATCGTTTACAGGATCTGCCCCCCCTGGTTCGTTTTCGGGAGATGTCGATGTTTCGTCGCTGCTTCCGGTGGGATTGGTATCGTCATTCGTCGGATTCTGATTACCGCACGCCGCCAAAGAGGCCGTCATAACGGAAGCAAGCAACAGTGCCAATAGCTTCTTTTTCATAATTAATTCCTCCTATTATTATTTTACGGAAGGCTTTTAATGCTTCCCGTATGCCGCATTCCTGCCACTTCATCCCCATAGTGTTACAATATACAAAAAAGGGTGTGTAGAATCCTTTACCCACCCCTTTGTGCGTAATTAATAAACTATGCGTTTGTGCACAAGAATGTACCTATGAAAGAATACAGGAAAACAGATAAAATGTCAAGATGTTTCTACTTAATTTCACTGTTTCCGCACTTCATATGCTAAAATGTATTTAAATACTGTACATAGTCATCATACATGAAATAGATGACCCTGTTACCCAGATTCACACCCACTTCCATTCCCATGGGTGTGTAGAAAAGAACCAGATCTCCGTCATCCATGAGCATATCCATAATTTCCTCATCCGTAAAGGTGTCCAGTATAAGAGACTCATTTTCTATCAGTTCCTTCTCCCTTAAGCTTGCCACCAAGTTTTCATCCACCTTTAGAATCTGTGTATTATCCATGGGCTGCCCCGTCTGCAGATTGATATTGACACAGTAGAAACACAGATCCTGAAAAGGATCGTCCTTCAGATTCAAAAAAATGGTTTCTTTAAATACAATACTTAAGAGATCTTCATCCATATAGGTTACATAGGAATCCACCACACAGTAATAGAGATCATCCTCACTCTTTACCAAGGGTTTGAATCTATCTTCAAAGGTATTATAATAGAACAGATATTCATCCCTGAGATTCTCGTTGATCCAGTCCACATAGGGAATATCTTCCGAAACGATCTGCGGATATTCCGATGAAATATAGATCAGCACATCCGTATCCACTGCCTGAAAGGTCTCTTGGATAAAATTGATCTCATAGGAAAGATCGTCACGCAATGCATTATAGGGCCCGGTATAATAGGGCAGGGAGGGATTCTGTCCTTCCTCGTACCAGTTGTCCAGCGTCACATCCTGCGAAGAATATTCGTAAGCAAAATCATAAGCAGAAATCTGCCCATTATCTACCACGTCGTCATCTTCCGGTTTGCTCTCCTCCGGCTCCGTCTCGTCTTCCGTAAATACCTCGCTCATCTCCTCTTCCCTATCCCTGTCTCTATCCGAACGGGAATTCTTCTTTCCGCTCTCCTGAAGATGATACAACGCTACCAAGATCAATATGACCACTGCCAACAACACGATTCCCAGTATTACACAGAGCAAAACCGTGGTTCCCTTTTTTGTCGTACCGTTTCCGGTCTCCGGCGGTATTGCTCCCGGATATCCGCCATAGGGCTGTCCCGCCAGATTAGGCTGTCCGCTATAATAACCGGGCTGCTGCCCATAATAGTTCTGTGCCTGGCCGGGCTGGCCTGCCTGCTGCGTATAATAATTCTGCGCCTGACCGGGCTGGGCGCTGTAATAGCCCTGTGCCTGACCGGGTTGGCCCGCCTGCTGCGTATAATAATTCTGCGCCTGACCGGGCTGGCTGCTGTAATAGCCCTGAGTCTGGCCGGGCTGGCCTGTCTGCTGCGCATAATAATTCTGTGTCTGAGCGGCCTGGCTGCTGTAATAACCCTGTGCCTGACCGGGCTGGCCTGCTTGCTGCGCATAGTAGTTCTGTGCCGGGTCGGACTGACCGCTGTAATAGCCGGACTGCTGTGTATAGTAGTCCTGTGCCTGGCCGGCCTGCTGCGCCTGCCCCACTTGCTGCGCATCCGGGTTTTGATAACCACAGCTCTGGCAGACACCGTCTTTGGCTACAGCCCCGCACTTCGGACAAAAATCAAAATTACTGTTCTCTCCCATCTGTTCTCTCTCCCTCTTTTGCCTGATATTCCAAAATATCATTTTTCAGTTGCAACAATGCGGCATCTGCCGCACTTTCCCTGATTTCCATGCGGCTGCCGTTAAAGTGATACTCTTTGACCCGCACAAGACCGCAGACATAACAGCCGATATAGACTAATCCCACCGGCTTCTTAAGCGTCCCTCCGTCCGGTCCGGCAATCCCGGTAACGGCTACTGCCACGTCCGCTTCAGCGGCCTCTGCCGCTCCGATTGCCATCTCCTCTGCTGTCTGAGAACTCACGGCACCGTAAAGCCGCAAGGTTTCTTCTTTTACGCCGATGAGTTTTCTTTTTGCCTCATTGGCATAAGTGACAAATCCAGCCTTAAAGACTTCGGATACGCCGGGTACATTTACCATTCTGGCAGCTATCATACCCCCGGTACAGGATTCCGCCGTCGTCATGGTATATTTGTTTTGCAGCAGCAGCTTTGTCAGTGCCTGCTCTAAACTAACCTCCGCATCTGTTGTATCCACCGGCATTTCATTCCTTCTTTCTTTGCATCATGGTTACACCGCATTTATTTCACATCGGACATGACGCTCCTATTCTTCCATACATAATCAATCAAAGAAATAACCGTCAATAGTAATGCGATCCAAGTGATGATATCGGTAACAATGTCCAGCACATGGGTATAACCTGCCAGAAAATGACCGTTGTTTACGATCAGCAGGCAGATCATCACCATCTGGGACACCGTTTTAAACTTCCCCCAATAGCTGGCGGCAATGACTATGCCTTTATCGGAGGCCACCAGTCTGAAGCCGCTGATGATGAACTCTCTGCTGATAATGATGATCACGATCCATGCGGCAAGTCTTTCCATCTCCACCAGACAGATCATGGCCGCACAGACTAAGAGTTTATCCGCCAAAGGGTCCATGAACTTGCCGAAATTAGTTATCAGATTATATTTTCTGGCAATCTTCCCGTCGAGCATATCGGTCAGACTGGCTATGATGAAAACAGCCAGCGCAATATAGTCCACATATTCGATGATACTGCCGAATATAGCGCTAAACCAGCTCCATTCATGAAAACCGCCTAAAAGCAGCAGCACAAACGGGAGTATTAAGATCATTCTGAAGACTGTGAGCTTATTCGGTAAATTCATGATATATTTCTCCTGTCAAATCATATTCGTTGGAACCGGTGACCTGAACTTTTACAAAATCTCCCGTCATCAGCTCCGCTGTTGTATGCAGGAACAGATAGCCGTCCACCTCCGGTGCATCCTTATAGGTACGGGTTACATAGACATCTTCATCAACCAATTTCCCCTCTACCATAACCGTTATGATCCGTCCTACCATATCCTCTGCTTTTGCAAAAGCTATCTCCTGCTGAAGTTCCATCAACCGTGCCCGTCTCTCTTCCTTAACGGTTTCCTCTATCTGATCCTCCATAGCGGCAGCCGGTGTATCTTCCTCCTGGGAATATGCAAAAACACCCAATCTGTCAAACTGCATAGCTTCCACAAATTCCATCATTTCCGCATGATCTTCTTCTGTTTCTCCCGGAAATCCGGCAATCAGTGTGGTACGCAGGCAGATATCGGGTATTTCCCTGCGCAGCCGCATAATAATATTTTCCAAGCCCGCCCTGTCAGTACGTCTGCCCATACGCTTTAACACCTTATCGGAGGCATGCTGTATGGGAATGTCCAGATAATGGCACACCTTCTTTTCCTGCTTGATCACTTCTATCAATTCATCCGTGATCTCCTCAGGATAACAGTATAGAACCCTGATCCAACAGATGCCTGAAACCTCCGCCAGTTTGGTAAGCAGCAGGGGAAGGCTCTTTTTTCCATATAGATCCACGCCGTAAAGGGTGGTTTCCTGCGCGACTAAAATCAGCTCTTTTACACCGCTCTCAGCCAGTTCTTCCGCTTCTTTTATCAAGCTTTCCATGGGAATGGAACGGTAGGGCCCCCGTACCTTGGGAATGATGCAGTAGGTACAGTGCTTGTCACACCCTTCCGCAATTTTCATATAGGCATAGTGTCCGCCGGTGGTCACAATCCGCTTTTTGCCGTAGACGGGCACTGCATTCATATCCTTGTAATGATTCTTACCCTCTCCGGCCAGCACCTCTAAAAGGGCTTCCGCCACATTTTCAATGGCCATAGTGCCCAGTATGGCATCCACCTGCGGAATTTCTTTCTGGATTTCTTCTCTATAGCGCTGTGCAAGACAGCCTGCCGCGATCAGGGCTTTTAATTGGCCGCTTTTCTTCAATTCCGCCATTTCCAAAAGCGTATTGATGCTCTCCTCTTTGGCGTCATTAATGAAACAGCAGGTGTTGACCACCACTGCTTCGGCCTCCTGTTCATCATCGGTAAAGGAAAATCCCTTTTCTGCAAGTATTCCCAGCATCATTTCCGTATCTACCAGATTCTTATCGCAGCCTAAGGAAATAAACATTATTTTCATAAAGGAGATTCCTCTCTGTCCTTCGTACCGTAAACCAAAAAGAGAAATCCCGCTTCCGGTCTTTCTCTTTTTATTGGATTTGCCAGCTGTTATTCTTCGTCGTTGATAATCTTGACCTTTCCTTCGTTCAACTCCTCCACCGCTACGGACAAGGGCTTTTTACCGCTGCAATCCTCAATCAAGGGCTCGTCTCCCCCAATGATCTGTCTTGCTCTTTTGGAAGTTGCCATTACAATGGAATAGCGGCTGCTGACTACCGGCTCCTCTCCGGCCTCAACACCTGCATTTACAACCTTCATTAAATCGGTATAAGATGGATGTAACATATTATTCTCCTTTCGACAATAGCTTTAATTCTTCTCTGATCGTCTTTATAAACTCTTTATTTCGTGCCGGGGCCCGCTTTGCGGCCTGCACGATAGCGTGTATTTCCTTAACGCAGCTTTCCAGGTCATCGTTTACTACGATGTATTCGTAATCCTCGATGCCCTCCGACTCTATAATGGCGGTAGAGAGTCTGCCCGCGATCGCTTCGTCACTTTCCGTTCCCCTGCCCCGCAGACGTCTTACCAATTCTCCCGCATCGGGCGGTGTTACAAACAAGGGTAACATCTCGGGAAACATCTTTTTGACTTTACGCATGCCCTGGATCTCAATTTCCAGAATGACATCCTTTCCGGCCGCCAGTTGTTTCTCCACATAGTCTCTTGGCGTTCCGTAATAGTTGCCACAATATTCAGCATACTCTATTAAACCGTTTTGTGCAATCTTTTCTTCAAAAACTTCTTTGGTGGAGAAAAAATATTCTCTTCCATCCACCTCTCCCGGTCTGGGGCTTCGGGTCGTCATGGAAACAGACAGCGCGTAATTGTCATAAGTTTTTAACAGCGCTTTCATGAGTGTTCCCTTCCCTGCGCCGGAAAAACCGGACAGTACGATCAAGATACCTTTATCCATTTTCCCTGCCTCCCTCCGCTCTTTCTTCCTCTTCGGCACCATCTGCTCTTTCACTGCGGTCAGAAGTCTGTGCTCTGCCCGCTATGGTTTCCGGAAGCAGCGCCGAGAGTACTAACTGGCTGTTTTCCATTACCAGCACCGCTTTGGTCTTGCGGCCCTGGGTTGCGTCGATCGCCATGCCGTTTTCCTTCGCTTTCTGCACCATGCGTTTGATAGGTGCGGAATCCGGACTGACAATTGCAATGATCTTTCCGGTATTTACTATATTGCCAAAGCCGATATGAATCAGTTTGTCCATGCACCGTACTTCCCCTATTCAATATTCTGAATCTGCTCCCGCACCTTTTCAATTTCGGTTTTTAATTCAATGGCACGGTTGGAAATTTCCAGATCGGTGGTCTTGCTTAAGATCGTATTGGCCTCGCGGTTCATCTCCTGGGCAATGAAATCCAGTTTTCTGCCCACGCTGCCGCCTTCCATCAGCGCTGATTTTACAGCTTCCACATGGCTCCTTAAACGAACCAGCTCCTCGTCCACGCAGACTTTGTCCGCAAAGACGGTCACTTCGGTCAACAGCCTGCCCTCGTCCACCTGTTTATCTCCCAAAAGCTCCTCCACCTTGGTAAAGAGCTTCTGTCTGTACTCGGCAATGATCTGCGGGGAACGTTCCGTCACAAAATCCACATGGGAAAGTATCGTATCCAGCTTCTGCAACAGATCCGCCTTGAGGTTCTCTCCCTCCTTGATGCGTGCTTCCACAAAGGCTTCCGCAGCCTGCTTCAATGCTTTCTGCAGCACCTTCCACAATTCTTCCTCATTCTCCTCGCCATCCTCCATGGTAAAGACCTCGGGATAGCGGGCCAGCGTGGATACCCGAATGTCATCATCCAGTCCGAAATCGGCCGCCATCTGTCTTAAATAGCCCAAATACTCGGCCGCGATCTCCTTATTATATTTGACGCAGCCTGTAGTTTCCGAAAAATCCTCATAGGCAATGAAAATATCCACCTTGCCCCGCTGCATATAATTTTTCAGTTCGGCCCGAACAGAGGATTCAAAGAAGTTCAGTTTCTTGGGCATCTTGATATTCATATCCAGATACCTGTGATTTACGGATTTCATTTCCACCGTAAACTTACGCTCATCCTCGGTCAGTTCGCATCTGCCGAATCCGGTCATGCTTTTAATCATTCGTACACCTCCCGCGATACTGCATTTATTATAGTAAAAACTATGCTCCTCGTCAAGAATTCCCATCTGCATTTTGAGATTATATCCAACTCTTTTACCCCTGCCTGATTTCAGAAATATCCGCGTCAATGGCCATGGAATAATTCGTGTAATACACCACAAACCCGGGCTTGGCCCCGGCCGGCTTTTTCACATGCTTCTTCTGAATATAGTCCACTTCCACCTTGCCCTGTTCCCTGCCCGCAGAATAGTAGGCCGCCAGTCTGGCCGCTTCTTCAAAGGTGTTATCCGGCATTTCCTCACCCGTCTTTACTTTGACTATCACATGGGAACCGGGATGCCCTTTGGCATGGAACCACCAGTCATTCCCCGTGGCAAACTTAAAGGTAAGCTCATCATTCTGTAAGTTATTTTTTCCCACATACATATCATAGCCGTCACTGCTGATATAATGGAAGGGCTTACTGGTGATCTTCACCTTTTTACCGCCGCCCTTGCGCCTGATGTAGCCGCTTTCTATCAATTCCTCCTTGATCTGGAGCAGATCCTCCTCCGCCACAGCAATGTCTAAGGCCGCGCTGATAGACTGCAGATGGCGGATTTCTTCTTCCACTTCTTTTATCAATCCGGTCAGAGCCTCATAGGTTCTCTTTAACTTTCCGTATTTATCAAAATACTTTTTGGCGTTTTCGCCTGCAGAAAGCTCCGGCTCTAAAGGAATAGTCACCGTCTCGTTGGTATAGTAATTGAGAGCCTCAAAAGACTTAGCGCCCTCTTCTATACCGTAACCGTAGGTATGGAGCAGTTCACCGTAAATGCGATAATTTTCCCGCTTTTCGGTATCTTTCAGCTGGCGCAGCTGCAGGTCATATTTTTTCACATTTCTTTCTAATGCCGTCTGCACGATCTTCCTTAAGTCCGCAGATTTCTGCCGGATACGGCTGATAGCATTTTTCTGTGCATAATAGTCCTCTAACAGAGCGGATATGGATGAATAGGCCTTTAAGCCATCCGTCCGATACATGGTAAGTGGAAAGGCCGCAAATTCTACCGGTTTTTTCCCCTCGTAAGCAATATGGGGGGCAAAGCTGCCTTCCCTCACTGCCTGCATCAGATCGGCAAAAACCTGATAGAGTCTCTCCGCATCTTCCGCCGACAATGCCGCGGCCGACTGCTCCCCGTCTATGCCCGCACGGTAACAGAGTTCCTGCGCGGTCATGGGAGAAATTCCCGTGTATGAGGTATAAATGGCTTTAAAGACCGGCATAGGCGCAGTGGATACCGTGCGGATAAAATCCTCCTTTTTCACTAATAAAGGATCCTGCTTGTGGGTAGTGTCCGCCACAAAATATGGCTTGCCCGGCAGCACTTCCCTGACGGAGCTGACCAGTCCGGAAACGTGCTTGATACTGTCAATGATCATATCCTTATCGTCACAGAAAATAATATTGCTGTGCTTGCCCATGATCTCCACGATCAGCTTCTTTTTGCACAAATCTCCCATCTCGTTCAAATGTTCCACATGGATATGGACAATACGCTCTAAGCCAGGCTGCGTGATCTCCGTAATCCTGCCGTTCTGGAGATGCTTCCTAAGGAGCATACAGAAGCCCGGCGCCGTCATGGGGCTTTGCTTATTCGCCCCGGATAAATAGATCAAAGGCAGGGAGGCTTCCGCAGAAATAAAAAGACGCTGCTGCCCTTCCCCGCTTTTTACAGTAAGCAGCAGCTCGTCCGACTCCGGCTGAGCGATTTTATTGATACGTCCGCCCACCAGGGTATCCTGCAGTTCTTTTACGACACCGGCTATGGTGATTCCGTCAAAAGCCATAGGGGGCTCCTTTCTTGCAATCGTTGTAAATGCTGTTTTAATATGGTCTCCATAACCAAACCGGGCGAATGCTACCGCATCTGAGTCCGGGTTGGTGATGAAAACCACGCGGAATCTACAGTAAATGCCACCTTTTGGCAATCCGTACAAGCAGCCTGCCTTTGGGAAAGGCTGCAAGCTCGTCCTCTGTAATCCCTTTTAAAACCAGTTCCATTATGAAATAAACCAACCCGCCCACTAAAATGGCCGGGAACAGGGCCAGCGCATTGTGCAGCCCGGAAGGGTAGGGATCATTGCCTAAAAGCAGGGCAATCCCCTTGTAAGTCAGAAATGCCACAACGCCCATAAAACCGGAAGAAATTAAGGGAATGTAAAAGGTCCGAAGCATTTCCTGCTCGTAACCCATGTATTTGCGGATGGAATACTGGTTTAAAAGACACATGCTGCCGGAATAAAGGAGCATGGCCAATACCAGCGCATACAGATCCAGATCGGTAAAAGTCAAAAGCGCCCCTACCACTACTGTCTGGATTCCTAAGGCAATGGCCGCGTTGTGTACCGGCACCTTGACTTTGCCGATACCCTGCAGCACCGAATTGGTCAGGGTGGACAGACAGTAAAATACTACGGAAGCAGCCAGTGCGGTCAGCAGTCTGGACGCCGTATCAATGGATACCCACTGTCTGAACAACAGCCAGGTAATGGGTCTGGAGAGTACACCGATACCGACCGCCGCCGGAATTGCAATGAGCATGGTAGTCTTAACAGCCTGTGCCGTTTTCTCCCTTGCTCCGTCCATATCCCCCTGTCCCACTCTGGAAGCTATAGTAGGCAGGATGGCGGAAGACATTGCCGAAGAAAGGGCAATGGGAATATTGGAGATCACTACCGCTTTACCGGAAAAAATACCGTAGCGGGTAGAGGTTTCCGCATCACTTAACCCCTTCTGCAGATAGCAGAGCCATTTATAGATACTCTGATTTACCACAGTGCTCAAATTATACACAGCCGTGCTTAGAATAAAGGGAACTATCACGCTGCTGATCGTTTTTAAAATATCCGCATAGCTTTCTTCTGCATGGGAGTCTCTGGCTATCCGCCTATGGATGGTCTCCCTATTCAGCCGATATACTCCCCACATAAAAAGCAGGGCGATGACCACACCGGAACCGGTTCCCAAAGCACTGCCGATAGCGCCATAGGCGGCATGTCTGGTATTCCAGGTCTGCTGTTCTTCATTTAAGATATAAGTGATGTTGCCGGCCTCATCCACCGTAGTTTCGGCTGTTTCCATGACCACTGTATTACCCAGGCTGACGGAATGATCCTCATTCAAGGTATATTTATCCGTGGTAGAGAGCAGAAGCAAGATGAGCAGATAGGCAGCTCCTATGCTGACAATCGCATTGAGTAGCTGCTCTAAAATCTGGGAAACGGAAGTCTGCACCATGCTCCGGTGAGCCTGAAAATAACCGCGCAGCACCCCTAAGAGCCCATACAGAAAGACTGTAGGCGCAAAGACTCTGATGACTTGTACCGCAGGTCCTTTATCAAAGAACCCCGCGCCGAAAAAGAGCACCAGACTGGCAATGCCGCCCACCACTAAGACGTACCAGAGTGCGCAGATAAACACCCTGTGCGCGTTGATATAGTCTTTCACGGAAAGCTTTTGTGCAATGACTTTGGAAATTGCCGAGGGAATACTGTAGGAAGAAACCAACAGAATCAAAGTATAGATATTGTAAGCAGACTGATAGTAGCCGTTACCTTCATCTCCGATAACAGCAGTTAAAGGACTCCTGTAAAGGAGTCCTATGATTCTGCAGAGGATACCGGCTGCTGCCAGTATCCCTGCCTGTATGATAAATCCGTCCTTTTTACTGCTTCTACTCATTTTAAAACCTGTCCGGAACTTAACCTATCAGCCAGTCATACATCTCCTGATATTTACCTGCGGATACATGCCAGGAGAAATCGGCTGCCATACCGCGGTCCACGATCTTGTTCCATTCTCTTTTCTTGTCGTAATATATCTGCTCTGCGTATCGAATTGCTCTAAGCATTTCATGCGCATTGTAGTTGGCGAAAGAAAATCCTGTTCCGGTGTTCTCATACTCATTATAGGGTTCCACCGTATCCTTTAAGCCGCCGGTTTCCCGCACGATGGGCACGGTACCGTAGCGCAGCGCCATCAGCTGGCTTAAACCGCAGGGTTCAAACAGAGACGGCATCAAGAATGCATCACAGGCGGCATATATCTTATGGGAAAGGTCATCCGAATAGAAAATATTGGCAGACACCTTATCTGCGTACTTCCAGTCAAAATGACGGAACATATTCTCGTAACGCTCCTCACCGGTACCCAGTATGACGATCTGCACATCATCCTGACAGAGTTCATCCATCATATAAGCGATCAGATCAAAGCCCTTCTGGTCCGTCAGACGCGATACAACGCCGATCATCATCTTCTTATCGTCCTGGGTCAGGTTCAGTTCTTTCTGCAGGGCGCGTTTGTTTTTTACCTTTTCCTTACGGAAGTTTACGGCATCATAGGGGAAGGGAATATGTTTATCCGTGGCCGGATCAAATTCCTCATAATCGATACCGTTTACAATACCTCGCAGGTCATGGGATCTGGCAACCATCAGACCGTTTAATCCCTCTCCGTAGAAGGCGGTTTTAATTTCCTCGGCATAGGTGTCGCTTACGGTAGTAATGGCATCTGCAAATACCAGACCACCCTTTAAAAGATTGGCATCCTTATAGCATTCCAGCTTATCCGGTGTAAAATAATAATCCGGCAGGCCGGTAATGTCCTTAACAGTCTTTACATCCCATCTGCCCTGGAATTTCAGGTTATGGATAGTCATGATGGACTTCATATTCCAAAAGAAAGGATTTCCTTTAAAACGCTCTTTTAAGTATACAGGAACTAAGCCTGTCTGCCAGTCATGGCAATGTACAATATCGGGCTGAAAATCCAACAAAGGCAGTGCGGAAAGTGCCGCTTTGGAGAAAAAGGTATACTTCTCTATCTCGAAGAGAACATTGTCCCCATAGGGTTTGAAACCGCTGAAGTACTGTTCATTGTCAATAAAGTAATACTTGATGCCTTCCACTTCGGCTTCCAGAATACCAACGTACTCTTCTTTCCAGTTGAAATCCATATAAAAATGGGTTACATAGCTAAGCTTCTCCTGCATATGCGGCTGCATGCAAGTATACCGCGGCAGCATGACTCTTACATCGTAATACTCCTTATCCAGACATTTGGGCAGGGAACCGACTACGTCCGCCAGGCCTCCGGTTTTGATAAAAGGCACACCCTCGGATGCAACAAATAGAACCTTCTTCATGGAAAACTCCTCCCGTTAATATTTCGTATTTTTTCTATTATACATCATGAGAGGGTTATTTGAAAGTCTTAATTTCGGTATTTCAGTCGGATTCTATCTGCGATCAGGGCAATGAACTCCGAATTGGTGGGTTTTCCTTTACCCGTATTGATAGTATATCCAAACAGCGCATCCAGCGTTTCCATCCGTCCTCTGCTCCATGCGACCTCAATAGCATGTCTGATCGCTCTTTCCACACGACTGGGCGTAGTCTGAAACTTCTTTGCAATGGTAGGATAGAGAATCTTGGTAATGGAGCTTAACATCGTATTGTCTTCCACCGCCATCATAATGGATTCCCGCAGATATTGATATCCTTTAATATGCGCCGGAACGCCGATTTCATGTATCATATCCGTCACATCCTGCTCCAAATCTCTTTCCTGTACCTTTTTTACGACCTCTTCGACATTGTTTTTCTTCAAATTCTCTTTTTTCTCGGAGGGTACCGTGATCATGATCTGAAATTCTTTGTCGGAACTCATCAGCTGTCCGATTATTTTATACAATCTTTCGTTATCTTTTGTAGTCATAATATTCAGCTGTTCCATGCAAAAACCTCCATAATCTACAAAACTCTATCGCACTCATTATAATGCGATAGAGTTTGCAACTTCAACCGATATGCATCGTAAATATTCTACAAATTCAGTCAAATAAAAAAATTCTCATTAATATGTCGAATAATTTCTCGTTATTTCGACATAAAACACCCGTTATTATTTTTTGCATTTTTCCAAATTCCAGATATATCAACGGATTTTTTCATTGTATTTATCATTTTCTGAATTTTCCGACATCTTTGTATTAACAAATATTGAATAATTTACATAACTATTTATGTTGGCAGGAACCCAAGAGAACATGCCAACAGGATACAGAAAACAAAGAGCCCGATAGTACCGAATATCAAGAAAACCCTGCTGCTGTCCTCTTCTTCCTCTCTGCATTTTACCACTTTGGTTCTAGGATTACATAACATCTGAACCCTTCGCCCAATTTTTCTGTATTTTTTCCCGCTACCTCCCACTTTACTTTTATGTCTGGCGGTTTCGCCTCTCCAGGTATACTCATAGATGGGAAAACAGCTGGCTGCACCATCCTCATCTTTCTTCCTCGTATAATCCACCAATATGCCTTCTACTTTTTCCCATTCTTCTTTTTCCCTGCCCAGCTGCAGTTTCTGCTTAATACCCAATACCCCGATACCCATAAAAATCAAGGATATCACATAACCTGTCCCCTGAAGCACCCAATCCGGAAAATTTCCTTCCGCATCGGAAACCAGATCGAAAAAGACGATCATTGCCAATATCAGGACGCATACCGCAATGATGAGGAGGGGACCTTTTACATTTCCTTGTTTTACAATATTATCTGCGTCCAGCATATATCGATCCAGCTTGTCCAGATAGCGCATTCGAATGACATCCCCTTCTTCATAGGGCTTTTCACTCTTGATTTCCTTGACAATGGTTTCTCCGTTTAAACCGTAAAAATCTATGGTTACCGCGTAATAGGCAGCCTCTTCATCGCCTATTTTAACCATTTGCTCTATGCAGGATACTACCCTGGCATCCACAACTCTTCCCTTTTTCATATAATACCGGGGCATCAACATACTATAGAGGCACAAGCCTATAAATCCCAGCAGGATCACTCCGAAAATAACAGTACCGGCACTTATCATTACTTACCTACCTTTCTCTTCCAACAGGGTCAACAATTCCTCCATGGTCTTATGTAACAGGGGATGTCTGAACCAAGGCGCCAGTTCTACCATGGGTTTTAACACAAAATTCCGATTCTGCAAGTCCACATGGGGCAGAATCAAATCCTTATCCTCATATACCAGCTTATCATAAAAAAGAATGTCCAAATCCAGCGTTCTCGGTCCCCAGCGGGTTGTCCGCTCCCGCCCGGCTTCCTGTTCCAATTCATGCAGTCTATTCAAAAGTTCGTGTGGCGTATAGAGAGTATCCATTTTCAGCACGCCATTTAAAAAATCCTCCTGCTCTACCCCGCCGTAAGGCTTGGTTTCCAGAATTGCACTGACTTTTTCCACCCGATTGTGTATATCTGCTTTGAGGGCCGCTATGGCAGTATCAATATAGCCTTTTCTGTCTCCCCGATTGGAACCGAAGGCAATAAAGACCTGATGCCAGCCCCTATGTAATTTCACCGATACCGAATCAAACTGCATGGGTATGGGCGCATGGGGCTTGCGCAGTTCAAAATCCAGCTCTCTTACCAGAGGATAGTGAAGAAGCAGGGCCTCTGCCGTCTTCTCCGCCGCGGCCTCAATCAGATCATAGGTATGCTCCGTCAGCTTTTTTTCAATAAATAAGCTCACATCCCCATAGTGTGTGGAGAGATTAAGATCATCCCTCTTTCCTGCCAGGTGCAGATCTGTATACAGGACTGCATTTACATAAAAATACTGTCCCTGCTCCTTTTCCTGCGGAAATACGCCATGGTGTGCAAAAACTTCCAGATTATCTATTCTGATCTCGTCCATATACTCCTCACATTCTGCCAAATAAACGGCATCTATTCATGATATAGAATAGCCTCCGTCATTTGAATGGCTCTTACATTCTCTTTGATATCATGCACCCGTACAAATGAGCAGCCCTTTATCACTGCCATCACCGTTGTAACCAGCGTCCCTTCCAACCTTTCTGCCACAGGCAGATCCAAAGCCAGACCGATCAGGGATTTCCTGCTGGTTCCTAAAAGCAGGGGACAGCCCAGGCTCTGAAAAGCCTCCAGGTTTCTCACTGTCTGCAGATTCTGCTCATGGGTCTTTCCAAACCCCACACCGGGGTCCAGAATAATCCTGTCCCGTACAATTTTGCCCTGCTCTGCCAGCCGCAGACTCTCTTCCAGATCCTGTATGACTTCCTGTATAAAGTTCCGATAATCCGGCTCTGTCCGATTGTGCGTCAAGCAACAGGATACGCCGCTTTCTCCGATCACCTGTGCCATCTTCGGATCATATTTCAATCCCCAGATATCATTGATCAGATCAATACCCGCCTCCAAACCGGCTTTGGCCACACCGCTTTTATAGGTATCTAAGGACACGGGAATATCAAATCTGGATTTTATTGCTTCAATGACAGGTATCACCCGTGCGATTTCTTCCTCTTCGGAAAGCATAGTATAGCCGGGACGAGTGGATTCTCCTCCGATATCCAATATATCCATACCGTCTTTTAACATTTTCTCCACATGGAACAAGGCCTTATCCGGCTCCTTCCACCTGCCGCCATCAGAAAAGGAATCCGGTGTCGCGTTCAATATTCCCATAACATATGTTTTGTTTCCTATCTGAAACTCTCTGCCGCCTATTTTCACCCGGGTTACCATACCTTTCTCAATAGCAAATCGTGAAATTCTTTTTCTCCTGCTTCCAATCGCATGCCTTTTCCGATTTACAGAAAAAGCATGCTCTGCTGGCCTTGTCCGCCCGATAAAGAATACCGTTCAAATCATGGTCATTTGCTATTTCGACAGTTCTGTGCGAGCGGATCGCATTTATAATAACATGTGTTTCTTTATTGTCGTAGCCACAATCATGCAGAATGGATGGCGCAATTTCCGCACTTGCCAGCTCATGAGGCGTCCCGTCCGCATACTGCACATGCCTGCCAAGATCATGCAGCAGCGCTGCTGCGTACACCACATCTTTTTGCAGTCCCAGAGTTTCCTCCAGATTTAATATAAAGGCAATGCGCGCCACATCCAGCAAATGTTCCATATCATGACGGCAGAAGCCTCTGTCAGCCTCTGCCGCCTCATTTTTACGCATATTTTGCACAAATAAATCGTGATTTAATATTTTATCAATTCTCTCCATTATTTCCGCCCAAGCCTTTCGCGGCATTTTCTTTTGCCACTCTGTGGCCGCCGTCAGCGCAGCAGCTGAAAAAACTGCTCCTGCAATTTGGGTGCCTCCGCAAAAGCGCCCCTCTTCGCCAGTGTAACCGTCTTACTGCCGGGTTTCTTGATCCCCCGCATGGTCATGCACATATGCTCCGCCTCTACCATAACCATAACACCCTTGGGAGCCAGATGAGTCATAACCGCGTCCGCTATCTGCTCGGTCATCTGTTCCTGCAGCTGCAGTCTTCTGGCATAAACTTCTACGGTACGGGCCAGCTTACTTAATCCCACTACCTTACCGTCCGGAATATAGGCAATATGTACCTGTCCGTAAAAGGGCATCAGGTGATGTTCACAGGTGGAATAAAAAAAGATATTCTTTTCCAATACCATTTCACTGTTTTCTACCGTAAAGGTTTTCTGTAAATGTATACCTGCTTCCTCCTGCATGCCGCCGAATATTTCCTCGTACATTCTGGCTACACGCTCAGGTGTTTCCAACAGGCCCTCTCTGCTCCCATCTTCTCCGATACCTTCTAAAATCAGCCGTACACCGGCCTCTATCTTCTCCTTATCCACTTTACCATCACCCGCTGTATCAGCGTTCCTTTCCGGCTTTCTTCTGCTGTTTGCGTAAAATTGCCTGCAGCCGTCCCAAATAGGACAAGGAGCCGAAAGAGAGAATCACATCCTCCCTATCTGCCAACAGATAGGCTATCTCCACGGCTTCCTCCAAACTGCCCGCTGCCGTTACCCTCGGATGGTACCCTTGTACGGCCTCCGCCAAACTAAGAGCCGGCAGCGCCCGGGGATTGTCCGGCGGTGTCACCGTAATAATCTGATCCGCATAGGCATAGGTTTCCGCAATGACCTTTTCGTACTCCTTATCTCTTAACATCCCCATTATATAGATAATTCGCTTATTTGTAAAATAGAAACGCACGGAATCCGCAAGTTTTTTAGCAGCGTCCTCATTGTGGGCGCCATCCAAAATAAAGAGCGGTCTCTTTCCCATTATTTCAAAGCGCCCCGGCCACTTAGCAGTAAGCAGTCCCTGCCTCAGCCGGCGCTCCTCCACACAGAATCCGCATTCTTCCAGTCTTCCTATGGCTTCCAGCGCTAAAACCGCATTTTCCACCTGATGTTTTCCGGCCAGGGAAATTTCCAGATTTTCATACTGCCTGCCCCGGCTGTCCACATAAGAAAACTTCTGCTTTTCCAGACCATAGCGTACCTTTATGGCATCTCCCGCTACCGTTACAGGACATCCTTGTTGTTGTGCATTTTGCTGAATTACCGAAAGCACCTGGGGCTCCTGTTTTGCGCTTACAACATAACAGTGATTCTTTATGATGCCGGCTTTATGAGATGCGATTTCCGCAAGACTCTTCCCCAAAAACTGCATATGGTCCATGCTGATGGAAGATAGCACAGCCACTTTGGTATTCTGAATCAGGTTGGTGGCGTCTTCCCTGCCCCCCATACCGGTCTCCAATACCACGATATCGCAGTCTTTCTCCTGAAAGTAAACAAAAGCTGCCGCTGTTTCCACCTCAAACAAGGTGGGGTGACTAAAGCCCTTCTCCGCCATTTTTTTGCAGGCTTCCTCCACCCTTTCCATGCAGTCACAGAGTTCCTGCTTGAAAATCGGTCTGCCGTTTACCTGTATTTTTTCACGATAATCTCCTATAACCGGAGAGAGATATCGCCCCACTTTGTATCCCGCGCATTTTAATACGGTAGAAATATAAGCCAATACGGAACCCTTGCCGTTGGTACCCGCAATATGGACAAAAGAAAGGCTCTCCTGTGGGTTGCCTAACTCCTTGCAGAGTGCGGTAATGCCTGAGAGTCCCGGCACGATACCGATTCCCCGCAGGGATTCTATATATTCTAAGGTTTCCTGATAATTCATGGTATAATTTTCCCTTTCCCGGACATACTTCTTCTTATGAAAAAATGCATCCATAACTTTATCCATTGCGGCATCTTAGGCTGGTGCATGGAAATCCTGTTTACAGCCTTGGACTCTTTCAGAAAACGTAAATTCACATTAAAAGGAAACACCTCTGTATGGATGTTTCCTATCTATGGCTGTGCCAGCTTTTTAGCGCCCATATACCGTCTGTTAAAGAACAAGCCACCCATTGTCAGAGGACTGGCCTATGCCTTTTTCATTTTTATGGGAGAATACTTCAGCGGCATGCTGCTTTCCAAAAAAAGTCTCTGTCCCTGGGACTACAGCCGCTCCCGCTGGCATATCAAAAAAATCATTCGGCTGGACTATCTGCCCTGCTGGTTCTTTGCAGGACTGCTGTTTGAAAGACTTTTCAGGGAAAACGAAGGACGGGGGTAAACCTACCACCGTCCTATTTTGATATACTATCTATACGCCGTCGTCTATATCCATCATCGCGCCCGTTCCGATATCCAGTGTGTTCAGAGTGCGTCTCTTCATGCGCGCGGCTTCCGATGCATCCAAAATGTAATTCTTGATCTCCTTTGAGTGCTTGATATGGGTAAGCTCTAACTTAGGATGGGTGGTGTCACCCGTAAAGCAAGTAATGCTGCCCAATCCAAAGATGCGCTCCATCAGGCCGGCCGTATGCTGCACATCCTGTACTTTATACATATAGCAGTCATTTTCCACTTTTCTGAAAAAGCCCTGATTCACTGTCAGCATATCGTCCCTAATAATATATTTGGTAAAGGTAAAAGGCAAGCCTAAAAACAGCCATCTCTTTCTCTCTTTATATACAACGCCATTGTCCTGATTCTTTGCCATATTCTCTTCTCCCCTTCTGCCGTATGATACTACAGGCATACTTCCTAGTGTTTTCCATTTCATTATAATAGAAGCCCCTGCAATATGCAAGAAATATTGAAAAGGGTTGAAATTTTGTATGCTTCTGACCGTAATTTTCACATTGAAACTTTTCCTGTATTGTGGTATCATATCCAAAGAAAAAAGATTGCATAAAGGAGGTTTTCCATGACAGCCAATGAATGTATCCGAGGACGCAGAAGTATCAGACAGTTTACGGACAAGCCCGTACCGCATGATGTTCTTTCCTCCGTTGTGGAAACGGCATCCTATTCTCCCAGCTGGAAACACACGCAGATTGTCCGCTATATTGCACTGGAGGGTGAGATCAAGGATAAAATTGCCGAGGAATGTACCTCCGCCTATGCAAAGAACGGTGAAATCATCAAGAATGCACCCTTACTGATCGCAGTTACCTTTATCAAGAATCGCAGTGGTTTTGAAAGGGACGGTTCTTTCAGCACCCCCAAAGAAGGCGGTTGGCAGATGTTCGATACCGGTGCCGCAGCTGAAGCCTTTTGTCTGGCAGCTTACGAACAGGGACTGGGTACTGTTATTATGGGTATTTTCGATGAAGCCAAAGCAGCTTCTCTTTTGGAGCTTCCTGAGGATAGAGAATTGGCAGCTTTGATTCCCATTGGTTATCCCGCGGAGTCACCCGTAGCTCCTAAAAGAAAACCTGTAGAGGAATTACTATCTTATAAATAAAACAAAAATCGAAGAGATTCACTTCTCTTCGATTTTTTTATAAGGAGGAAAGTTTGAATGTTCCATTCAAATATTGAATTTATGCCCGCCAAAGGCGGGCAGGGAGGTGTAACTATGAAACATTTAATGAGTCCCCTGGATTTTACCATCGAGGAATTGGAAACTCTTTTCAATCTGGCAAGGGACATTGAGCAGAATCCTGCCAAATATGCCCATGCCTGCGCCGGAAAAGTACTGGCCACCTGCTTCTATGAGCCCAGTACCCGCACGCGCTTAAGCTTTGAATCCGCCATGCTGCATCTGGGCGGACAGATTCTGGGCTTCTCCGATGCCGCCAGTTCATCTGCGGCAAAAGGCGAAAGCGTATCCGATACCATCCGCATCATTTCCTGTTATGCAGATATTTGTGCCATGCGCCATCCTAAAGAAGGCGCCCCCATGGTTGCCGCAGAGAAATCGGGCATTCCCGTTATCAATGCCGGCGATGGCGGCCACCAGCATCCCACACAGACTCTGACGGACCTGCTCACCATACATAGTTTAAAAGGCAGGCTGGATAATCTGACCATCGGTCTGTGCGGCGATCTGAAATTCGGCCGTACCGTCCACTCCCTGATCCATGCACTGGTACGCTATCCCAATATCCGCTTTATCTTTATCTCCCCTGAGGAATTGAGGGTACCGGATTATATTACCGATATGCTAAAGGAAAAGAATATCCCCTATGAGGAAGTCATCCGTCTGGAAAATGTTATGCCTTCCTTGGATTTACTGTATATGACCAGAGTGCAGAAGGAACGTTTCTTCAATGAAGAGGACTATGTCCGTTTGAAGGATTTTTATATACTCGATACCGCCAAGATGGAACTGGCCAGACAGGATATGCTCGTACTTCATCCCCTTCCCAGAGTCAACGAAATTTCCGTAGAAGTGGACGAAGACCCCAGAGCCGTCTATTTTAAACAAGCCCAGTACGGCGTTTATGTACGCATGGCCTTGATTCTGACGCTGCTTGGCATCACAGTGGATTAAAGGAGGAAGAGCGATGTTAAATGTAGGAAAAATTGAAGAAGGTTTTGTACTGGACCATATCAAAGCCGGAAAGAGTATGGATCTTTACGAACATTTACAGCTGGGTAAACTGGATTGTACCGTAGCCATTATAAAGAATGCCCGCAGTGAAAAAATGGGAAAAAAAGATATTTTAAAAGTAGAATGCGATATCAATCAGTTGGATTTGGACGTACTGGCTTTCATTGACCACAATATCACTGTAAATGTGATAAAGGATGGTGAAATTGTGGATAAGAAGGAACTGGCACTTCCTAAGATGATCAAGAATGTGATCCGATGCAAAAATCCCCGCTGTATTACTTCCATTGAACAGGAACTCCCCCATATCTTCGTGCTTTCCGATGAACAGAAGGAAATTTACCGCTGTAAATACTGTGAAGAAAAAGCAGCTCCCATGTTCAAATAACTTTATCTGTAAAGCTCTGCTTCCAGGCAGAGCTTTCCTTTTTTGGTTTCATATTTTATGCCTAGAAACACAAACTTTCCGTATCCCCTGACACTGACGGTTTCTCCGGGCTTTAATATACGGCTGTTATTTTCTGCCAGACGGCCGTCCACATAGACTCTGGCGCTCTGAAACAGTGCCAGACTTTCGTTTCTGGAAATCTGATAGAGCTTGGAGAGACATGCGTCCAAGCGCAGGGAACTTGTCAACACTTCTTTGATTTCCGGTTCATCCGCTTTTGTCCGGGCCATTTCCTCTACTATCTGACAGCTTACGTGCGTATGCTTAATCTGCGTCAGGTTTTCACAAATAAATGCCGCCATGGAAGTAAGACAGTAGAGATACCCTTCCCGCTCTCCTACCCGGATATCCCCGATACAGCCGCGCTCCATTCCCAGATTCATCAAAGCCCCCAGAAAGTCCCTGTGGGAAAAATCATCGGAAAACTTTGCAAGCAGCGGCTTTATATGAATGCAGGATATAGGATATTCTTCCGTATATCCAAATTCCTCCGGTGAACCGAAGCGTATCATCTTCCGCTCCGCCCTTTCATCTCCTCCAAATAAAGCAGGATGGGAAAACAAAAGCTCTTTTTCCATCCTGTAATAAGTATCCAACTCAGCCAGCCCCAAAAATGTGCTGAAGGTATAAATATTCTGCCTATAGGATTTTTCTGCCAGATCCTTCAGCCTCTTCTGCAGCTGTATCATTTCTTTTTCCGAACTGATTGCCATAGCTTACCCCAATGCCACATCCAATATCATCATTAGTAAAAATCCGACCAGTACGCCAATCGTGCCCGCATGGGAATGCTCACCTAAATGTGCCTCCGGAATCAACTCCTCCACCACTACATAGATCATGGCTCCTGCGGCAAAGGATAAAAGCCAAGGCATATAGGGCACCAATATGGTTGCCAACAGCACTGTAAAAATGCCGAAGACCGGCTCCACAATGCCGGACATACAACCACATAAAAAGGCTTTCCCGGAACTAGTTCCTTCTTTTTTCAAAGGCAGGGAAATGGCCGCTCCTTCCGGAAAATTCTGAATACCGATACCGATTGCCAGTGCAAAAGCAGCAGCATAAGCAGCGCCTCCGCCCTCTAGGGCGGCATTTGCAAAGGCTAACCCCATTGCCATCCCTTCGGGAATATTATGAAGGGTTACAGCAAACACCATCAAAGTGGTTCTGTGCAAAGAAGTCTTGGGTCCCTCCGCATGACTCTCTCCGATGTGCAAATGGGGAATCAGCTTATCCATCAGCATTAAAAACACAGCTCCCAAAACAAAACCGCCGGCTGCGGGTACCCATCCGATACTGCCGTTTTCCTCCGCCTGTTCAATGGCCGGTATCAACAGTGACCATACACTTGCGGCAATCATTACTCCTGCCGCAAATCCCAGAAAAGATTTGTGCACAGCTTCCTTCATTTCCTTTCTGAAGAAAAAGACCACAGCTGCGCCCAATGTAGTCATGAGCCAGGCAAACCCGGTACCCTCTAAAGCCAGCAAAATTGTACTCATATGACCTCCTAGTTAAAGCTGATTACTTCATTCTTGGGAGCTTTCGCCTTTTCCACACTGACAGCGTGTAAAACAGGGCCCTCGCCGTGATAGTCCTCCCAATATTCCTTGGCTACCTTTGCCCGCACCTTGACCCATTCCTTCTGGGTCAGGCTCTCTGCATCTGCATATTCACAGACATAACCTAAGAAAGCCATATCGTCCGCACAACAAGTCATCGCCATCCGTCCCGGAACAAAATGGCCCTTAGGAAAACTTTCCGGCAAAAGAACCATGGCAGTAAATTCCACCGTCCTTCCGATATAACGCTCAAGATTCTCCATACTGTCAAGATACCAGATACCATAGCCGTAATCGTCCAGCTTCAGTACCTCGGCCTTTAAGTCATAGGGCAGATCATCCTCCATGATCTGATTGATCTCACCGTTGGAATCCTCAAAAATGACCTCCGCTTTGGGATTGACCGCCTTGACATTCCGCTTATAACTGCTTAAATCCTGAATGCCGTCACAGCGATTGAAAATGATCATTTCCGATTTCCTTATCATCTCCGCTAACAGAGAGCGCATATTGGTATAGTACATAGGAAAGGTGGAGCCATCAATGGTAGTAATCTGCTGCTCAACTTTCCAGTGCCAGGGCAGCTTCATGTTCTTAAAATTCCACATTCCGTTATATTCTATGATAATGCGCTCCGGCCTGTGCTTTTTTTCCAGCTCAATCAGATGATTGGGAGTAAAATCAGCCTCTTCCTCTATGAGTTCCACTATGGAATTGCTCTTTTTCAAGAGTCCGGCATCATATTCCACTTCACCTTCCTCACAAAGAAGAATCAAGGTCTTTCCACGCATCTGAAAATAAGGCTGTGCCAGCGTATAGGTAATAAATTCCGTCTTACCGCTCTCCAGAAATCCGTTGATGATATAAACAGCTTTCATTTTCTTAATTCCTTCCAAATAGTGCTTCCAGCTTATCCTCATTTAATTCAGCACCAATGACACAGAGCTTACCGGTTACCTGAGGCTTTCCTCTCCGAATATCACTCTCGCCGGGCACATAATCGAAATAAATCCATTCACCTTCCGACGCGGCAACCATTCCTTTCGCCCGTAAGATCATGCCATAATCACCGCTCTCCAATGCATCCAGCAATCCTGAGATTTCCTCCTCAGTATATACCGCAGGCGTTTCCTTACCCCAACTGGAGAACACCTCATCCGCATGATGATGGTGATGGTGATGGTCGTGATCATGGCAGCCGCATGTGCAATCCTCTCCATGCTCATGATGATGCCCATGATCGTGATGATGGTCATGCTCATCATGATGATGTTCATGGTCATGATCGCCGTGATGATGATGCTCGTGGTCATGATCATCGTGATGATGATGCTCGTGGTGATGATCATGGCAGCCGCATGTGCAATCCTCTCCATGCTCATGATGGTGATGTTCATGCTCATGATCATGAGCTTGTTCCATCAGTTCCTTTATCATATCTTCCAGTTTATCTGCGCCCTCAATTGTCTTCAAAATATCGGTTCCCTGTAATTCCTCCCAGGGAGTTGTGATAATGGTAGCCTCTTTATTGTACTCCCGCAGCATGGAGATACAGGTTTCCAGCTTGTCCTGACTCATACCCGCGGTACGGCTTAAAATAATGGTTCCCGCATAGGCAATTTGATTGCAGAAGAACTCGCCGAAATTTTTAATGTACATTTTGCACTTTCCTGCATCTACAACGGCAACCGCAGAATTTACCTCCACCTCAATATCCGCAGCCACATTCTCCACCGCCCGGATAACATCGGAAAGCTTGCCCACGCCCGAAGGCTCAATCAGCACACGCTCCGGCGTATAGGTAGTCAGAACCTCTTTCAAAGAAGTGCCGAAATCCCCTACCAGGGAGCAGCAGATGCATCCCGAATTCATTTCCTTGATTTCAATACCGGCTTCCTTTAAAAATCCTCCGTCGATACCGATTTCTCCGAATTCATTTTCAATCAGCACCACCTTGGTATCCGCCAGCGCTTCCTTTAACAGCTTTTTAATTAAGGTTGTTTTACCGGCTCCCAAAAAGCCTGAAAATATATCTATTTTTGTCATCTAAATTACCACCTTTCCCAAATACGCATACCGTTTATGCATAGTATATTGTGAAACACTTTCCTTAGAATGTCAAGAAATCACACCGGAAATTTATAATGGTTTTATAAATTGAAATGCTTTCACAATATTGTAAAAGACTTCTAAATCTTTCATAATTTACTTGTATATTATGAAAGATTGGATTATAATATTGCCAGTAGCTTATGGACGGGATATAACAAAAATACGGTGAGAGGACAAACGATTTGGATGTTGGTTTCATGCCTCATCGATGTCTATCACAGAAAGGCATGTTAAAATAATGAGTAAACTTAAGATTAATTTAACAACAAAAATTTTATTATGCGTGGCATTGCCGATTGTGATCCTTGTGGCATTTGCCATATTAGCACTTCGGGCAACCGGCAATCTGATGGCAGAACGGATGCTGGAGCAACGGTTAGCGATATCCGATCATGCGCTCAAGGAGATGTTTAACCTTACCAGTACGGATGCGTTCTCTCTGGAGGGAGATGACCTGTACCTCGGTTCCTTGAATCTGACGGCGGACAACACAATCATTGATACCTACAATAAGGATACCGGCATAGACGTTGCAATCTTTTATGGTACGACCAGAAGAGCAACAACCGTTCTCGCTTCGGACGGAAGCCGGGCTGTGGGGACAAAGCTGTCTGAAGAAGCTTATCAGCAACTCAAGGCAAACGGAAACTTTTTTTCAAATAATGTAGTAGTAGAAGGCGAGCCATATTATGCTTATTATGAGTTGATAGCGGATTATGGCAGCGGAAACGAGGTGACTGTATGTACCGGTATTTCTGCGCAAAGTG
>JAFLSX010000022.1 GCA_022510705.1 Lachnospiraceae bacterium | reverse complement strand
CAACATTCGCCGCTCGTCAAATATGCAAGCATACTTTCCTCGCTAACGCTCATTAATCTCATGATAATATTTCTGGACAGGGAAATCAAGGGAATAACTTTACTTTTTTAAAAAGGTTTCATCCATCCAGTCGATTCTGTTTTCTATCCACTCAAGCACCCAATAAGCGCTGTCTACCGCGCTTTCTCTTTCCTTGTTTAAGTCATCCTTATAAGCTTCTAAAAGCCTGATTTCTTCCTCAATACAGGCATCTATTTTTCCTTCGCTTTGAAGCTGTGTCCACTTCTGTTCCGCCAATTCCGCAAACCAGTCCTGCTTCATCAGAACAATAAACCAGGGATTGGAACGGTCCCCGAATTCATCCGCAAAGGACTGCTCACAGAAGGCTGCCGCCCAATATCTGTCCGTACTGCCATCGTATGCCCAGTTAAAGTCCCACGGAGAGGTAAATTGCAGCTTGGGACATGTACTGTCCTTTGCAAAATCCACGCACATATAAAAACTGCCCTCGCCACAGTCGTAATCATGGACGATTTCATATAGCAGATACATATCCACAACGGACTGCACATCCATCACCGCTCTCACCGTATCTTCGGCATTGTCAAATCCGCTTTCCACAAGGTCATAATTTTCGTCAAAGGTCAGATATTCGCCCTTTTCACATGCCCGATACACAATTTCAAACACATTGTTTAAATACTTGTCTGCAAAGTCAATCTGTTCCTGCGTATACACATCATTTTTTATGGAATATTCCGCAGGCACAAACTCTCTGGTCTCTCCCTCTATGTCCGTAACCGCATATCCTCCGTAATCCATCCTTATGAAGGGATTGTCCGGCTCAGCCCACGTATAATTGTCCAGTTCAAAATAGTAACCGATATCCGTGCCGGTATACCCCTCCTCGGGTTCCGTGATGTCCACACGGTTTTTGTTAATCTGGCACTGCTCACACAGCAGATATACACCCTGAAACTCATTGTTGACGTACAGATGCACAAACCGGGCATCTGAGCAGTAGGCATTGTCTCCGATGATCGTTCTGCCAAAACGGAAAGCTATGTCATTACGGATCAGGTCTCCGTCACTTTTTAACAGCACCCAGCTTTTGCACTCTGCACCATCGTTCATGCCAAGAAGATTGGTTTTAGAGTCAAATTTGATTCGGTAAGGTACGGTATTCTTGCGTATCTGGTCCACATCACCGTAGTATGCACTGGAATTTCCGCGCACCCTGATTCCCGCAAGAGCTCCTTCTATCATCTGAGACTCCTCGCAGTTGAAGACATCCACTGCACAGCTGACATATTCCTCCCGGGAGAGAATTTCCTCCCCGCCGGTGATGACGTTGATGATCGGCAATTCTACATTTTTCGACACTTCGGTGCGGAATATTTCTATATCATGCTCTTTTATCCCAAAACTTTCATATACAGAGGGTATTTCCATCTCTGTCTGCTCGGTCTGAATATTCTCCTCCATAGTTTCCATAGAGGATGTCTGCGGCTTCGTTGATTCCGTAGGTTTTGCATCCGCACAGCCTGCAATAAATGCCGCTGCCATGACTATTCCCATACATTTCCATAAAAATTTTTTCATCAATCCACCTTGTTTTGCTTCTGTTTTTTTATATAGTTTTATAATACCATACCATCCTATGAAAAATAAATAGTATGCCGCAGAAAAAGACCCGGAACATCTGTCCCGGGTTCTTTATGATATCCCTTAAACACCAATCTTTACTTTTGATACCGTTTGTATTTATTCCTCCGCAAACAAAGGAGTGGAGAAATATCTGTCACCGGAGTCCGGAAGAAGCGCTACGATAGTCTTGCCCGCATTCTCCGGTCTCTTTGCCAAAAGAGTGGCTGCATGGATGGCTGCGCCGGAGGTAATTCCTACCAAAACACCTTCGCTTCTTGCAACCGCACGGCCTGCTATAAACGCATCCTCATTGCCCACCTGAATGATTTCATCATAGATGCCGGTATCCAGTACATTCGGCACGAAGCCGGCGCCGATACCCTGCAGCTTATGAGGACCGGGCTGACCGCCGGAAAGCACCGGTGATCCTTTAGGCTCTACTGCCACAATCTTAACTGCAGGATTTTTACTCTTTAAGTATTTGCCTACACCGGTAATGGTACCGCCGGTACCCACACCGGCCACAAAAATATCTACCTTACCGTCGGTATCCTCCCAGATTTCAGGTCCGGTCTTCTGCTCATGCGCCTCGGGATTGTGAGGATTATCAAACTGACCCATGATAACGGACCCCTCTATTTCCTTATTCAGCTCTTCCGCTTTTGCAATGGCCCCTTTCATACCCTTGGCGCCTTCGGTCAGTACCAGCTGTGCGCCATAGGCCTTTAACATATTTCTTCTCTCCACGCTCATGGTATCCGGCAGGGTCAGAATGGTCTTGTATCCCTTAGCTGCAGCTACGCTGGCCAGACCGATACCGGTATTGCCGCTGGTAGGCTCAATAATGGTAGCACCGGGCTTTAATATACCTTCTTTCTCCGCACTCTCTATCATATTGAGGGCAATTCTGTCCTTTACACTTCCGGCAGGATTAAAGTATTCCAGCTTTGCCAGAATCACTGCATTATCCACGCCCGCCTGTGCCGCATAACGGCTTACCTTTAACAGCGGTGTATTGCCTACTAACTGTGATGCATTCTCTAATATTTTTCCCATAACTTATCTCTCCTTCTAATTCCTATTAACTTTATAGGTTTTTAGTGAATTAAATTTTACACCCATTTTTTTCCGTTGTCAACTACCTTTTACACAATTTATTCTTTTCTACAATTCTTTTGACAGCAGGTCCTTTTTCCAGTAGTATAAAATGTATATTATAGAAAGGATGACCTATCATGAAATCCACCTATGCAGTTCCCTGCCTGGCAGGAGAAGCGCTTACTCATAAAGTCGTTTCCGTAAATGTTCCCGGCTCCAAAAGCATTACCAACAGAGCACTGCTGTTAGCCATGCTGGCCGACGGCAGAAGTACCTTGACGGGGGCCCTGTTTTCTGATGATTCCAGACATTTTCTCAAATGTCTGCAGGATTTAGGCTTCTCTGCTGTTGCCGACGAAGCCGGTAAGACCATCGTGGTGGAAGGTCTGGGTGGCAGGCTGCCGAAAGAAGAAGCTTCCCTCTATGTAGGAAGCGCCGGTACCGCCGCCCGTTTCTTAAGCGCCAGTCTGGGCGTTTTGGAAGGAACTTTCCATATGGATGCCTCCGAACAGATGCGCAAACGGCCCATGGCTCCTTTACTGGCCTCTTTAGCAGAACTTGGCTGTGAAATCTCTTTTGAGGAAAGGGAAGGGTATTTCCCCTTTACTCTGAAAGGACACGGCTTTGGCAAGCAGAATATCCGCATCAACATTGACGCCAGCAGCCAGTTCTTAAGCGCGCTTTTAATTGCCGCCGCACTCTCGCCCGAGGATTTTACCATCGAGACGGAAGGCACTCACGGCATGGCATATATCGAGATGACCAAGAAGATGATGGCGCAGTTTGGCGTGAGAGTGGATTCACAGGCTCCCGGCAGGTATACGGTTCCTGCCGGACAGCACTATCAGGCGCTTTCCTATCCGGTGGAACCGGATATTTCCGCTGCCTGCTATTTTTACGGGCTTGCCGCCATATTAGGCATTTCTGTCACAGTGGCGGGCGTGCATGAACCCTCCCTGCAAGGGGATACGGCATTTTTACACATCTTAGAACAGATGGGTTGCAGCCTGACAGACACCGAAGAGGGCATCTGCCTGACCGGTCCCGGCACAGGCAGGCTTCATGGCATCAGCGTGGATATGTCCGCCTGCTCGGATCAGGCGATCACCCTTGCCGCCATTGCGCCTTTTGCGAGCGGTCCTGTCAGTATTACCGGTATCGGGCACATCCGCCATCAGGAGAGTGACCGTCTTGCCGCTATTGCCGAAAATCTTGAAGCTATGGGTATTGCTTACGAACTGCTTGCCGACGGGATCACCATCCACCCCGGAACGCCCCGTCCCGCAAATATAAAAACCCACGACGACCACCGACTCGCCATGGGTTTTGCTCTGACCGGACTGCTGGCAGACGGTATCGTCATCGAAGATCCGGGCTGTTGTAAAAAAACTTTTGAAAATTATTTTGAGGTGCTTGAAAACACCATTATCAGACTTAAGCAAGCTTAGAATTTATAAAAGGTAACACCCCATCCGTGGTCTACCTCCAGCAAATAGGACGGTATGCTCCAACCCTCTCTGTAGATGTAAAACCTGTCCACACTGCCGTGGGTAACGCCCTGATACATGTGGGTCAGCTTTCCGTCTGCATCATAATCAAAAGATACACTATGGATGTCCTCTACATCAACCAGTCCCAGCGCCTGAAAATACTCTTCTATCGTTTCTCCCTGCAGAAAGGTTGTATATCTTCCTGCCCCATTATAATTTCCAAACACATTAAATGGACTGACGGCATCGTACAGGTAACTCTCATAACCGTCAAAGGTAAATATCTCCAAATCGATATATTCTTCCACATCCCCTTCTACATAGTATCTTCGTATCAGACCCACACCTTCTGTCAGCTCCTCATCGCAATATAGTGACAAGCGAAACACCGGTCCGTAATCCCATACATATTCGTATTCATAAAAAAGATCCTCTTCCGAAAATCCCTGCTCCTTCAAAAAATCCATCTCTTCGCCCGGCTCAATCTCATAGGTATAAAACTGCGCCTCCGTACTCCGCCTAAAGCTGCCAAACTCCCAGTTTTTTTCATTCTCCCTATAACGATAGAAGGTGGGCCAGGAAGTATACATATGGTCCAATTCCAGATAATAGGCGGGCACATCACCCTCATCTAAATAAATATAATAGCCCTCCAGACTGCCGTGGGTAATATAGGAACTGGTATGCGCCAGCCTGCCTGACTCGTCATAGTGGCTGTACTGAGAAGCAAAGGTGGTGCCGAAATTTAACTGTGGTGCGGTATTGTGCCAGTATCGCTTTTCTATAAGCTGTCCCCGCTCATCATAGATAAAATCAATATTCAAAATAGGCATATTCACATCCTCCTCCCCAAATGGGTCCGTAGGTGTCCCGGTAGACTGAAAATGTATCAGTCTGCCTTCTTCATCATATTCATATATCTCCTCATAATCCGTCACATCATCTTCTCCGCTGGTTCCGTAGACGGACAACACGGAATAAGGATCCGGTTCATACCAGCTGGTCTCATAACAGCTATTGAAAGCAAATCCACAGATAACGACACCGGAGGCATTTTCCCCGTATCGGATACCACAGCCAATCTCCCTCTCCTCATCATAATAAAGCTCCATGAGGGGATAGCCGTCTTCCGTAGTATGGATATAAAACGGCGTACTCTCTCCAAAACCAAACTGTTCCAAAAACGCCGTTCTTTCCGCTTCGCTTAAGCTTTCGTCGCCCTCTGCCAGCAATTGGATAAAGACTCCCTGAGAATTAAACAGCTCTTCAGGCTCCGTTTCCATGCCCTCTATGGATACCTCCGGCAGAGTATCCTCTCCTGTTTCCACATCGTTTTCGGTATACTGTATGACATTATCTTCAAACTCCACCCGGTGTGCTCCACAGCCACTTAAAAACAGCATAAGTGCTGCCGTGGATATTATCATGATCTGTTTCTGCCTCATACACTATTATCTCCACACGCTATTGATTTAAGAAAACTCCCTTAGAAATTTCCAAGGGAGTCCCATTTTAAGCTCATTTTAAATTATACGGTAATCAAGGTCCCTGCTTTTCCCTTCACGGCATCCTTTACCTGTTTTAAGGAGGTAATCAGAACACTGCCCTCGGGAACTTTTTGCAGATAGGAGATAGCGGCTTCAATTTTCGGCAGCATGGTTCCGGCCTCAAACTGGCCTTGTGCTATGTAGCTCTCTGCTTCCGCCACCGTCATCTGCCGGATGGGCTCCTGCTTATCCGTATTGAAATTCTTATAGACATAGTCCACAGAGGTTAAAATGATCAGGCAGTCCACCTTTAGATCAGACGCCAGCTTTCCGGCAATGCAATCCTTCTCGATCACCGCTGAGGCGCCCTTTAGGGCATGCTGCTGTTCAATGACGGGAATACCGCCGCCGCCACAGGCAATGACCACCTGGTCCGCATCCGCTAAAGCTTTGATACTCTCTATTTCCACAATGTCGATGGGTTTAGGAGCTGCAACCACACGCAGATAGCCTTTTCCCGGCTCCTCTGTTACATAATTGCCCTTTTTTCTTTCCATTTCCGCATCGTCCTGGGACATATATCTTCCAATCTTCTTCGTCGGCTCGTAAAAGGCCTCATCATAAGGATCAACCGTTACTTGCGTCAAAATGGTGCTGACCGGCTTGCTGATACCCCGGCTTAAAAGTTCCGCACGCAGGGAATTTTGAATATCGTAGCCCACATAGCCTTGGCTCATGGCAGAGCAGACGCACATGGGAGCCGGCGTGTAATCAATATATACACGGCGAAGCTCCGTCATAGCTTTATGAATCATGCTGACCTGGGGGCCGTTACTGTGGGTGATCGTCAGCTGATAATCCACTTCCACCAAATCTGCAAGCGCCTTTGCCGTCACCTTCACCGCATCCCACTGCTCCAAAGTAGTATACCCTAATGCCTCATGCCCTAAGGATACCACTGCTTTCTTTTTGCTCATAAGCTACCTCCCCGTATCTATATTTTACTATAAGACTTAATATTCAACAAGCCAATTTATACCGCTATGCTTTGTCCTTTTATATCTCATAAAAATTTTAGCATTTCCCTTATTTTTTATCAATCAATTTATGTTATTTTCAGTATTTCTCTTACATATCAATATCCCTTTTTCACACCCCCGCCAATGTATCGAATACCCCGGTGACGTCCAGACGGCCGTAGCCCCACTCCCTGTTGGGATAGACCAGTTCACTGCTGCGGGCAGCGCCGCGGATAAAATAGCCCTTCACCGCCTGATTCTGCACCAAAGGGAAATTTTGCTGCACTACCGCCCACTGGAAAAACTGTGCCACGCCGCCTGCTGTCAAGGCGGCTGCCAGACTGGTTCCCGTCCGTCTGCCAAGCGCTGTGGGAACCTCCACACCCGGAGCTGCAAGATCAGGCTTTATGAGACCGTTTTCCAAAAAACCCCGTCCCGAATTTACATAGAAGCTGTTGTTACTGTCGTTGTAGGCGGATACCGTAATGGGATTTTCTGCTATCCCTGGATCTGTCAGTGTAATATAGGGACTGGCGTTTAAAAAATAGGTCTGACTGCTTAAAAACTGTGAAATAGGCAGCCACATATGAAATCTGCCGCTGCCGCCGCTTTCCGCCGCATAGACTCTGACGGTCCAGACACCCGGCGTCGGATCCGCAAACCGAAAGGCTATCAGTTCATCACCTGAACTCGGCTCCACCAATACACTGTCAATGGTTACCCTTCCCCGTTCATACACAAAGGTAAAAGTCTGACTCTGACCCGTTCCCAACCTGAAACGCGGAATGCTCTCCCCGCCCGGGGTCCTGAGAGAAACCGCCAGCACATCGGGACCGTTTCCCCAAAGTTCCAGCATAAATCCCCGCTCCCCTTCGCCCACCCGGATTTCCACATCCGTATAGGGGTCTCCCTGACCTGTTCGCTCGGTGGGAACCGGTGCGTTAAAATGGTGCCCGGCATTTCCCTCATTGCCCCCGCAGATCACGATTCCTCTGTTTCTGATATTTGCCAGATCATTCAAATAGCGGGCCAGAGAAGATCCCGTGGTGTGATTGCCCAAGTTGGTACCTATCCCCAAGCAGATCACTACCGGACGTCTAAAGGTCACCGCAAAGGATTCCGCAAATTTCACTCCCAGCATAATATCGTTTTCCGCATAGGCGGGTTCGTCCTCCCGCAGCAAGTAAAAATCTCTGAGGTGTTTCTTGGCCTGGCGCAGTTTCACCACGACAATCTCCGCTTCCGGTGCTGCTCCCCTAAAACTGCGTCCGCCGTTTATCACGCTTCCTGCCGCTGTGCTGGCAATTTCCGTCCCGTGGCCGATTTCGTCGTAGGAAGGCAGGGCTTCATAGGGATTTTCCGCCCGCAACGCCTGATTGATGTCCGCTCTGGTAAAAAGCGTCCCATAGCGGTAGCCCTCCGGCGGTTCTCCCGTAGTCAGATTCTGATCCCAAAGCGCCAGGATACGGGTATTCCCCGCAGCATTTAAAAATTCCTCCTGTGCAAATCGGATTCCCGTATCGATAAAAGCCATCACAACGCCACTGCCGTTTAGGGAAAGGGGCGGGCCCTGCACCTGCAGGATACCGGCACTTCCCAGACTGGTTGAGGTAAAATCCTCCGCCATAAGGCCAAAGACTTTGGGCAGATAGCCATACGCATAGAGCAGTCCTTCCTCTGAGGCAATCCTATCATGCGCAAGAGAAAGAATGCTAAATTGCTCATTCACATTGATAAGGCAGAATTCATCCGTAGGATCCAGTCCCAGCCCCTGTGCTCCTACTATTAACTCCGCATAGTTTTCCGATTCAATTTGCTCTCTACAATCCATACTTACAAAAAAGGAAGCAATGAACGGCTGCCGCTTATTGCTTCCTGTGTTTTTTATTATACTATGCAGTTTCTTTTCGTCTATTCCTGAAATGCTGCCCTACCCACCTGCGGAATTCTTGGTGTTTCCGGCTCCGGAACCTCATTTCCCCGAATATCAATAACGGGTCCGCCCGTGCCCTCGATATAGGCCCGGGTAATGGTGACCTTTCCGATGTTGTCGTCCTTGGGAATCTCATACATGATATCCAGCATGAACTCCTCGATGATGGATCGTAAGGCTCTCGCACCGGTCTCCCTCTCCATAGCTTTCTCTGCAATGGCTTCCAGCGCATCGTCTGCAAATTCCAACTTGACCTCGTCCAATTCCAGCAATTTCTGATACTGCTTTAAAATCGCATTCTTGGGCTCCTTTAACACCTTCACCATCATTTCCTTTGACAGGCCCTCCAGTGCAAAGATAATGGGCAGACGTCCGATAAACTCGGGAATCATTCCAAATTTTTTAATATCTTCCACAGTCACCTTGGTAAGCAGATCCTTTTCCTTATCATAACGGTCCTTCAACTCCGCATTAAAGCCCATGGAACTTTGCTTGGTCAGCCGCTCTTTGATGATATCCTCCAGATCGGGAAATGCGCCGCCACAAATAAAAAGAATATTGCGGGTATTGATGGTAGCCAAAGGTACCATGGCGTTCTTACTGTTGGCGCCCACGGGTACCTCCACTTCCGCACCCTCTAACAGCTTAAGCATACCTTGCTGTACGGACTCTCCGCTCACATCCCTTGAAGTCGTGTTCTTTTTCTTGGCAATCTTATCAATCTCATCAATGAATATGATTCCTCTCTCTGCTTTTTCCACATCATTATCAGCAGCTGCCAACAGCTTGGATACCACGCTTTCAATATCGTCGCCTATGTATCCTGCCTCGGTCAGGGAAGTTGCATCCGCAATTGCCAGAGGCACATCCAAGAGCCTTGCCAGTGTCTTGACTAAATAAGTTTTGCCGCAACCGGTAGGTCCTACCATCAACATATTGGATTTCTCGATTTCGATCTCATCCATAGTACCTGTTGCTACACGCTTATAGTGGTTATATACGGCAACGGAAATCACCTTCTTGGCATGTTCCTGTCCTACCACATACTCGTCCAGACTGGCCTTGATCTTATGAGGTGCCGGAATATTTCGAATATCCAGCACAGGCTGTTCCTCGTTTTTTCTCTTTTTCTTTTTAAGTTTCTGCTTATTGGGAATTCCGCCCTCGCCCTGCAGATCTGCAATATTTACGAAACGGATATTGGGAAATCCCTTCTCCGCCATATTGTCCAGTTCCTGCGTAAATGCAGGATTAGTCAGCATGCCCTGATAATCGAACTGGCTCACCGTATCCATAGTTTTATGCATACAGTCATTGCATACCGAAATATTATTGGGCAATCTAAACATCTTGCCGGTCTTACTCTCCGGCCTGCGGCAGATAAAGCAGACATCCTCATATTCGGATTTCTCTTCATTCTCCGCAGCCTTATCTGCGGAATCGTGTGCGTCCGTTTCCGAATTCAGCGTATCGGTATTTCCCGTGTCTCTATCATCCATATCATAATCATCGAATTCAGCCATATATCTTCTCCTATGCTTTTATTCTTGCTTCAGTACCCTCATTATAACGAATCCCTCACCGCTATACAAGTGAAGTTTTTTTAAAAAAAGCTGGAAATTACTGTTATACCGGAAAATTCTTTCCAAATAACAAGAAGGACCCAAAAGCTTTTGCTTTTAGGTCCGCTCCATATTCTTTATGATTCGCCTACTATCTGTTTGCAAGCGGTCTGCTGCCCAACACGATCTCTAAGGTTCTCTCCCGCCATTCACCGTTCTCGATTCTCATGATCTGAATTTCCACGGTCTCTCCTGCTGCATAATATTCCAGCATTTCTCTTAAGTCATTGGCATATAGCAGTTTGATTCCGTCAAATTTTGTAATAATATCACCCTGCAGGATACCGCCCTCTGCTGCGGGAGTGCCTTCATCCACTCGGGAAACAAACACACCCTGGGGCATACCGTAAATTTGTGCGGCTTCTGCAGTCACAGACTCGGGAACAATGCCCAGATAGCCCATATTTGCCTCATCAACTTTGTTACGGGTCTCCCGTAACATCAAATCCTCTAAAATCGGCTGAGCAGCGGAAATAGGAATCGCATAGCCAATGCCGTCAATAATTGCTCCGCCTATTTTATTAGAGTTGATACCGATTACCTCTCCGTTTACATTTAAAAGGGCTCCGCCGGAGTTACCGGGATTGATGGCGGCATCCGTCTGAATAAAAGTCCCCGTAGAGCCGTCTTCCAACTCTACTTCTCTATCCAAGGCACTAATCCATCCACCTGTTACGGACTGTCCGTATCCTAAAGCATTCCCAATGGCAACAACGGGTTCTCCCAACTTCAAGCTATCTGAATCTCCCAGCTTTGCAATGGTGATGGCCTCTCTGGTTTCCAAACTCAAGTCATTGAAGGATACTGCGATCACCGCCAGGTCCATATCCTGATCGGTACCTTTGATAATGGCCCTTGCCTCCGTACCGTCGATGAAATTCACCGTCAGTTCGTCTGCGTCCTCTACCACATGATAGTTGGTGGCAATTAAGATTTCTGTTTCGTTTTCACCTACAATAATACCGGAACCGCTGGAACCGGCCTCCCGCTCCACTGTCTGACCAAAATAGGAATATCTCTCCGTATAAGTATTCACAATGGAAACCATGGCGGGCATAACCTCTTCCACCATATCGGAAACATCCGAGGTAACTGCTGTTATATTGGTGGTGTTCACAACGGGTGCCATATTATCTACACTTTCCACCGTGGGCGTAGGAGTAGTCTGTACGTCACTCTCTATAGGAGTATTATAAACTGCTTCCAACTTTTCAAAGAAGCCCGTACTCTTACCCACCGCATAGAGACCTGCGCCGGCACAGAGTCCAAAACAGAGCCCCAGACAGGCACTCAACAGCACCCTTTTACAGAAACGGCCAAAGCCTCCTTTTTCCTTTTTTACTTTAGCAGGCTGTTGTAACGGGGTCTGTGTATATACAGGCATCTGCATTTCATTTGGCGAGGCGTAGTAATAACCTCCGCTTGTAATATTTCCGTTATTGTACATCACATATTACCTCTTTTCACTTACTTGATAAGAAAAGTATAGCCCGTATTTGTGTCTTTTCTGTGATGAAATTGTGGGAATTTTATTAAAACATAACACGGTCAAATCTTTTCTTTTTCAAAATCTTGTCCATCATCCCCACGCACTTTCTGCGCATATGCCGCATAAGATTTTAAAAGCACCTTCCACCATACCCACCTAGGGGCGTCTTCCTGTTCTTTAAAGACATACTTATTACTCCAATAATAGGCATTCAACACGCTGATCATAAAGCCCATAAAAATGATTTTTTCATACTACAGACCAACTGCCTCTTTAATACATTCGGCCATATAATCCAGCATATCATCCGTCATGCCGGGATATACACCCACCCAAAAAGTATCCTGCATAATGCGGTCGGTATTGGTAAGTTCCCCTACAACACGATACCCCTCTTTACTTTCACGCATGGTATCAAAGCAGGGGTGTTTAATTAGATTACCTGCAAAAAGCATACGGGTCTGGATGCCCTTCTCTTCCACATATCTTACCACTCTGTTTCTGTCCACACCCTCCCTGCAGGTAATCAGAAAACCAAACCAACTCGGGTCAGCGTTTTTTGCAGCTTCCGGTAAGATCAGCTTATCCGAAACAAACTCTAAGGCGCTCTTTAACCTCGCAAAATTCTGCTTTCTTCTCTCTACAAAGGTGGGGAATTTTACCAGCTGTGCGCAACCAATAGCCGCCTGCATATCCGTTGCCTTTAAATTATAGCCAAAATGGGAATATACATACTTATGGTCATACCCTGCAGGCAATTCGCCATATTGTCCGTCAAATCTGTGTCCACACAGATTATCTCTGCCGGACGGACATACACAGTCCCGTCCCCAATCACGGAACGAGCGGACTATTTTATTTAAAAGCGGATTATCCGTATAGACGGCGCCGCCCTCTCCCATCGTCATGTGATGGGGCGGATAAAAACTGGAGGTACCGATGTCGCCGATGGTTCCCGTAAGCCGCTTTTCACCATTCAAGGTATAGGCGGAGCCCAAAGCATCACAGTTATCCTCTACCAGCCACAGCCCATGCCTGTCACAGAACTCCCTGACTGCCTGCAGGTCAAAAGGATTGCCCAAGGTGTGGGCTGCCATGACTGCCTTGGTTTTGGGAGACAGAGCCTTCTCTAACATGGAAACATCCAAATTATACTGGGGAATTGTCACATCAATAAAAACCGGCACGGCGCCATATTGAATGATAGGGGCTACTGTCGTGGGAAATCCCGCTGCCACGGTAATTACCTCGTCTCCACGTTTTATGGCACGGTCCCCCAACAAGGGAGAAGTGAGTGCCATAAAAGCAAGCAGATTGGCAGAAGAACCGGAGTTCACCAAAGAACAAAAACGGATACCCAGATATTCCGCAAACTTTTTTTCAAATTCATCCGTATATCTGCCGGACGTCAGCCAAAATTCCAAGGAACTGTCCACCAGATTCTTCATCTCTTCCCGATCATAGACCCGGGAAGCATAGGGAATCCTGTCTCCTGCTTCAAATTCCTTTTTTCGGCCATGATATCTGTCGCAATACTCACCTACGGCTTTCAATATTTCTTCTCTTGCCTGTGCTTCCGATAATCCCTCAAACATCCTATGCCTCTTTCCATTTGGCCGTCTGCGCCAAATACTCTTTTATCTGTCTGCTCATACACTCATCTGCGCTGATCCCGTTTACATAATCCCTCTGCCATTCTATAACTTTCCTTATGGCCGTATCGGCATTCCAAACGGGACTCCAGCCAAATACTCTTTTTAGTTTTGCGCAGTCCAGCTTCAGGATACCTGCCTCATGGGGACCGCCGTCGTATTTGTTCACCCAAGAAACTTTTTCTCCCAAAAGTTCCTGCCATGTCTCACAAAAAATGTCTACAAGCCTGCCTGTTTTAAGACAGTCCGCCTCCTCGGGTCCTATATTATAGCTCCCTGCGTATGCAGCATCCTCATACTGTTTCGCCGCGATCAGCAGATAGGTCGATACCGGTTCCAGAACATGCTGGTAAGGACGAATAGAATACGGATTTCGTACAATGATCTCCTGTTTGTTCATTGCCGCGCGGATACAGTCCGGAACGATGCGGTCCTTGGCAAAATCACCGCCTCCGATCACGTTGCCGGCCCGTGCTGTGGTAATGGCTGTCTTTTTACCTGTAAAAAAGGAATTCCGATAGCAGGCTGTTACCAATTCCGAACAGGACTTGCTGTTAGAATACGGATCAAAACCGTTCAGTTCTTCGTTTTCACGATAACCCCAGTCCCATTCCCGATTCAGATATACCTTGTCCGTGGTAACATTTACAAATGATCTTACGGATTCCGTCTTTCTGATGCACTCTAACACATGCACGGTTCCCATGACATTTACATCATAGGTATACACGGGATTCTCATAGGAGGTCCGTACCAGCGGCTGTGCCGCCATGTGGATCACAATCTCAGGTTTGACCCTTTCAAACGTTTCGGCCAACCGATTCAGGTCTCGGATATCCGCTAAAGTGGAATCCATTTTTTCCTGCAGTCCTGCCAGCGCAAACAGACTTCCTTCTTCCGCCGGCGGCAGGGCATAACCATAGACTTCCGCTCCCGCCTCTAACAGCATCCGGCACATCCAACTGCCCTTAAAGCCTGTGTGCCCCGTTATAAGCACTTTTTTTCCTCGGTAAAAATCAAGCATCCTTCTCTCCCGGCTCCTCTTCAAAATTGATACGCTCTTCCTCGATCACCAGCGGTCTTTTCATGACACGCTGGTTGATGCTTATAATATATTCTCCTATCAACCCTAAAAACAAAAGCTGTACGGCTCCTAAAAAGAACATTCCGATCAGAATGGGAGCCGTTCCCATATTAAAGGTATTCCAAAACACAATTTTTAATATGAAATAAACAAGCGCCACGATCACGCTGAAAAAAGCAATGATAAATCCCATAAAGGTTGCCAGTCTCAGACCAACCTTGGTATAGGATGTAAAACTCAGCATGGCAATATCATAGAGCGAATAAAAGTTATTTTTTGTTTTACCTGCCCTGCGCCTCTGCTGTTCATACGGAATCTCTTTTCTCTTAAATCCCAATTCCGCTACAATCCCTCTGAGAAATGGGGTCGGATCCTCAAGTTCCCTTAAAACTTGTATAAAAGCTTTATCATACAAGCCAAACCCGGTAAAATGTTCTATCTGCTCTACCTCAGAAAATTTCTTGATCAGCTTATAATAGCAGGTTCTAAGAAAACGCATAAACTTATTTTCCCGGCTTGTGGTCTTAATAGCACTGACAATTTTATAACCGTTCTCCCACTCCGCCACCAGCTTCGGAATCATATCAATGGGGTCCTGAAAGTCAGCGCACATTAAGATGACGCAATCTCCGGTTGCCTGCTGCAATCCATAAAAAGGAGAATTGTTCTGTCCAAAGTTTTTCGCATTAAATATTGCTTTGATTTTCTTATTCCCTGCACACAGTTCACGCAGCTTGTCCCTTGTTCCATCCTTGGAATCATTGTCAATAAATATGATCTCATAATCATACTGAGACAGCTTTTTTAATTCTTCTTCAACCGCTATGCTTAAAGGCTCCACATTCTCTAATTCATTGTATGTGGGAATCAGCATGCTGATCTTTTTCATAGTATCCTCCACTCTAAAATTCTTTTTCCTGATTGACTTTTAGGCTTTCAATCACCCTTCTAAAGCCTTCCCTGATATTCACTTCCGTTTCCCAGCCCAAAGCTTTAAGTTTTTCATTGCTCGGCGGGATGTCGTTAGCCTGACTGTTTTCCAAATAAGTATCATCCTCTTCCCGCTTTTCGTACCTGACTTGCAAATGTTTTTCAGGGTACAATCCTGCCACGATTTCCGCTACTTCCCTAATACTGTAAAACTCCTCGGTATTACATACATTGTACGCTTCCCCTGCCTTGCCATTCAAAAGAATCAAAAAGTAACCTACAACTGCATCTGAAATATAACAGAAACTTCTTTTACTCCTTCCGTCGCTCTTCATCACAATGTCATTTCCTTGCATAACATCCTTTACAAAGGAAGCAAATACTCTGGGATCCCTTTCAATATCCATGGTCGGCGCATAGGTATGCCAGATTCTAGCAATCTTTGTAGGAACCCGCTTCTGAAGAAACCACGCTTTACACATGGTTTCCCCCATCCTCTTACTTTCTCCATAGCAACTGTGAATATCTAATGTATCCATTTCTCCGTAATCTGTCTCTCGTACGGTCGTACGGTTTTTGACAGCACCGTAAATATCCCCTGTGCTGAAGAATAAATATCCTTCCACTTTTTTCTGTACCGCCAATTCCAGCAGATGATAATTTCCCACCACGTTGGGTTTTAATACCTCAATGGGAGAAACGCTGTAGTATTGAGGACTTGCCAGGCTGGCAGCATGAATAATAAAATCCACTTGTTCTGCTATTTCAAGAGGGTTTTCCAATGTATTTTCATACACGGTTAAATACGGATGATTGCTTAACTTTCCAAAACGCTTCTCGAATTTTTTTCGGGAACGCACCAATGCAATTACGGAAATATCCATATCCTTTTTCTCGTTTAAATACATGAGCATGTAGACTACATAGGAGGCAAGCATGCCGTATGCGCCTGTGATTAACACAGTCTTATGCTTAAGCCGCTCCCAAGGTATCTTTCTTTGATAAATATCTTCAAGATCCTGCTCAATAATTGTATTTATCATGCCCTTTTCCTCTTCGAATTGACCTCACTTTTACAATTTCATCAGCTTATCATATAAGCTACGATCAATCAGCGGTTCCTGATCCTGATTGGGTTTTCCGAATTCCAATTTAGGGAAAACATAGGTCCGATCTTCCAGACAGATTTCTACCACACACGGTTTATCTGCGTCCCAACTATATGCTTCCATATCTTCTTCCCTGCAAATACTGCGATAAGCGATTCCATAGGCATTTGCTATCTTACCGAAGTCCGGTACCGTATAACCGCTGTCACGATTGGTCTGCACATAATTTTCCTGAAAATACATCTCTTGAAAATGCCGTATCATCCCCAAGGAGGAATTGTTTAAGATCACAACGGTGATCGGTAGTTGTTCCCTGGCAATAAACTGCAATTCCTGAATATTCATCTGAATACCGCCATCCCCATTAAAGCTTATTACAGGCTTTTTGCTCCCATAATATGCCCCTATGGCTGCAGGAAGAGAGTAGCCCATAGCTCCATGTCCACCGGAAAAGAAAACCTTCTGCCCTTGCTTTACACAAAAAGCCTGGGCGACCCATACCTGATTCTGTCCTACATCAGTGGTCACTAAAACTTCCTCGGGAAGTTTTTTACTAAATTTTCCTATAATTTCTTTGGGTGCGGATGCATCCAGATCCTTCAAGGCATCCCGTATGGTATTACATACTGTTAGCCACTCCTGCATCCCTTGCATGGGAAGGTTGATCTCTAAAGCCATCTTGAGGAATTCTTTTACGTCACACAAAAGCTCCAGCTCATCTGCCTTGACCTTTCGAGAAAATTCTCCCTTATCAATATCCACTCTGATCAGCTTTGCATTTTCCCCGAATCGTTCCGTTCTGGCACCAATCTGTCTTACATCCAGCCGGGATCCCAAAGATAGGATCAGATCGCTCTTTGCCACGATAAAATTAGCCGCACGGTCTCCGTAGGCACCGATGAAACCATAATAGTTGGAATGATCCCGTCCCAGTATATCAAACGCCGGCATACTGCTGACCACGGGCATATTACGAATTTCCGCAAACTCCTTCAAAAGCTGCTGTGCCCCGGCTGTTTTTATACCAGCCCCCGCCAGTATGACCGGCTTTTTAGCTTCCTTAAGCAGAGTTTTCAGTTCATCCCACTTTTCCTCTTCTTGGTATGCTTCTCCGGACACTTGCACAAGTTTTAACTTTTCCGGTGGTACCTCCGCCCGCTGTACATCCATCGGAATGTCCAGCAGTACAGGCCCCTTTCTGCCTTCATTTGCACAGTACCATGCTTTTGTCAGCTCCCAGCCAATATCTTCCGGCCTTGACACATAGGCGCAATACTTCGTAATACCATTCACCATGGCCAGGATATCTGTTTCCTGAAACCCCCTCTGTCTTACAGCAAGCCCGCCTTTTGCCTCAAAAGTATTCACCTGTCCTGTAATAAACAAAACGGGAATGGAGTCAAACCATGCATTGCAAATACCGGTAATCAGATTGGTTGCCCCCGGTCCGCTGGTGGCATAGGCAACGCCCATCTTTCCGCTTGCCTGAGCATAACCGCATGCAGCAAAAGCAGCCCCCTGCTCATGGTAATTTACATGAGCATGAATCTCAGGCTCTCTTTTCCGAAAGGAATCCATCAAATGCGTTACCATACCGCCCGGATATCCGAACACGTCCTTTATTTCTTTTTGAATCAGGAAATCCACAATATAATCCGAAACCTTCATCCGCTTCCTACATCCTTATAAACTACTGCCATACCTTCCAGGGTGCCCTCCCGGACTCCCACAATTCTTCCAATTCATCCTTTTCTCTTTTGGTATCCATGCACTGCCAAAAGCCGTCATGCTTATAAGCAGATAACTGTCCCCTAGCAGAAAGCTCTTCCAAAGGTTCCTTTTCAAAAACGGTAGAGTCATCCATAAGCAGTTCAAACACTTTAGGCTCCAATACCATATAACCGCCGTTGATCCGGTTTCCGTCCTCGGAACCTTTTTCCCGAAAAGAAGTAATGGCATTGTCTTTATCAATATCTATGATTCCGAAACGCTGCTTGATATTAACCGCAGTAAGCGTTGCCAACCTTCCCTGCTCTTTATGAAACCGGTAAAGTTCCCCAATATCAATATCTGACACACCGTCTCCGTAAGTGAGCATAAAGGTTTCGTCTCCAACATATCTCTGTACCCGCTTCACTCTTCCGCCAGTCATAGTATCCAGACCTGTATCCACCAAAGTTACCTTCCACGGCTCCGTCACATTACTGTGCACGGTCATTCTATTATTTTCCGTGAAATCAAAGGTCACATCGCTATTATGTAAATAATAATCCGCAAACCATTCCTTGATCACATGCTGTTTATAGCCACAGCAGATCACAAACTCATTGAAACCGTAATGGGAGTACTCCTTCATAATATGCCAAAGTATGGGCTTGCCCCCGATCTCGATCATGGGTTTCGGCTTTAAATAGCTTTCTTCACTGATGCGGGTTCCGTAACCACCTGCTAAAATAACAACTTTCATCGTAATCCTCTTTTTCTTATTTTACATCCATGGTTTTAAGATGATAATATTCTCTGATATTCGTATTGATCCAAAATTTATCATCCGGACGAACGTCCGTATACCCTTCAAAAAGCTGGGGAATCACGGTCAGACTTTCCACAGAAATATCTTCCCCGATTCCTTCCTGATACAAAAGCTCTCTCTCATTCAACTCTCGGTCAAACTGCTGTATATTACCTAACAGATAATCTTTCATGGCGACCTTAGCTACAGGCTCATTCTCTCCTTTCAGCATAAACAGGAAGCATACGATAAGCCCTAACAATACGATTTCTTCCTTATGGGAGGTCAGTCCCTTCCATTCCGTACGAATATTTTCTTTTCGCAGATACCATCCCAGAAAATAGCAGGCATTCCAGGTCAGAAAAATTATGGCATACCAATATTGTATATTTCTGGCCCTTCCTTCTCCGGGAATCCCCTCTGCATACAGGGTCGGGACAAAAGAAGCAACAAAAATACTGTAGGAGACAAACAACATAGCAAAGGGACTTTTAAAGGTTATGCTCCTGTCTTGCAGCCGCGGCAGCAAAAGAAGGCAAACTAACAGGATCACCAGAAGCAATACCGGATTCAGGTTCTCCCACAGCAGCTTTAATCCCTCAATATAAGCTCGCAAAATTGCTTTGACAGGCGCCGGATCAGGTGCGCCGTATTCCTTCAATGCCAAAGCTCTTCTGGCATTTCCGGGTGCCGTCATTGCAAACAGGATGCAGGCAATATAAAACACAAAGCAGATAGAATACGTAATACGCTGCCTGATGTTTGCTTTTTTATAAATCCACAGATCCAACAATACCAGGATCATACAGGAAAGCAACACTACTACCGAACCCCAACTTGTTCCCGTGATGAGGAACAACGCCAGTCCAAAGACAAACCACTTATAAGGTTTTATGGCATTCGGTTCTTGGTACAGCTTGATCAAAAAAGCGATACCCAACAAGGAAATGGAAAATCCCACAACATTATTGATGGCTCCCGACCACCAGTAAAACGCATCGAAAGCAGAGGGCATGTACTGTATCATTACAAAGATAAGCAAGCAGGCTGCCATCCGGCTTTCCGTTTTCCCCGCTGCTAACAACCTTCTCAACACCTTTGTTAAAAAGGCATACATGCAACTCACTGCACAAAGCAGCAAGAGCACCGTATGCATCCAACCATTGTTTTCCGAAAATCCCGCCGGCATTATATAGCACAGAAAGTAGCCTGTATAAGTAAAGGACCATCGGGAATACAGATCCACCAGATCTCCCCAAATGTCTCCAAGCAGCCCTATTATGGAAAAGTGCCCGGAAATCATCTGCTCATGCACAAATTTTGCATTGTACCAGTCATCTCCGGACATGTGATTATAAAAGCCCGCCAATAAAAGCGGCAGCAAGGATGCCGCGCACAAAAAGAGAATTACTCCGGTCAGAACCGTCCGTCGGGAAATCTTATTAAATCCGGGAATACGATTTTTAATGTGTTCGACAAGATTTAAAAACCACACCATGGTTCTTATTCTCCCTTCTCCATCAACAATATCTTTTCTTTATCGTAATATTCCGCAATATTTTCATTGATCCAATAGTTGGCATTGCCTTCTTCTACGATATCCGTAAAAAACAATACTCTAGGTTTAACACGAAAAGGCTCTATTTCCACGATGCTCACACTTTCATCCTGATACAACACTAAACGCTCCTGAGCCTGCTCATAATAAGCCTGTGCTTCGCCATTCAACAATGACCGCAGCGCAGACATAGAAGAAAAGGTATTCTTATCAGCCGTTCCCACTATTACTAAAAGTATACCCGCAAAAGTCAGCCAGCGGTACGCCCATAAATACTTCTTCAAAATATTTTTGACTGCACTGCAATCCTGCCAAAATTCCGTTCCTGCCTTCTGCACTCGATTCTGCATCCAGCCTGTCCAATAAAAAGCGTTCATCCATAACATGGCATAAAAGATGCTTTGTATCTGATTCTGCAGTCGTCCTGCATCCACATTTCCCACCCCATACAAAGAGGGGGTAAACGCTGCCGCAAACAGGCAATAACTACCCGCACTAATCAAAAGAGGGAGTGGATAGGTAAAGTCCTTCGCCCTCTTATTTTTCACGATCTGCCAGATAACAGGCAACGCAGCCAACAGGCAGACTATTAACAATGGGGAGAACCAGATTCTGATATAGTGAAAAGAATTCATAAATGAAGATATAATAGCCTTAATGGGGGGCAGTCCCATGGTTTCGGACTGCCTAGTCCGGTTTCCCGGTGACATAAGGTTAATGCCAAATCCCGCAAACAGCATAAAAAACGGCAGCAGCTTATGCCAGGATAAGCGCTTTCTTTCTACAAGCAGATATACAACATACCACAACAGACATTGAAGTACCGTTCCATACTGACAGCCGCCTATAAGAAAAGCATACAAGGCAATCACAATTCCCACCATCACTTTATTCCTGCCCTTTATCAGCCGCTCGCTTCCAAGAAGGAATACAAATAAAAGCAGCATGGAATAGTGAAGAAAAGTATAAGCGATCGCACCTGCATACCAATAAAGCGCTTCCACCGGAGAGGGCAAGGTCTCCAGCAACAAAAAAACAATGACTCCCCAAAGAAAAAGGAGTTCCCGCTTACCAATATCATAATATTTTTTCAATGTTGCCTTCACAAACCAATAGGTACTTAATAATACCATTCCCAGCATAAGAATCGGCGTCAGCCAAGTCAACTGTTCAGTCCAGAATCCCGGATTTAAACTATCCCAAAAATTGACGGTAAAGCATCCCTGCCATGTTTTATAGGACACTAATGCATGCGTGACTGCATAATGCAGTACCTGCGGTATAGAAGTAATGCTTTCCCAAATATGCTGTACATGCTTTCCCATGGCATAGTCATCCGCCGCCATTACATTATACCTTCCAATAATCAATAGCGACAGCAGACTCATTCCCAACAAGATCAGTATATAGCGGTCAAAGCGATCATGTTTTATTTCCCATTCTTTTATTTTTCTTTTTATACCTTCAAACATTATTTTTCTCCGACTTTTTATTCTGCCAGGCTTCATATATGCAAAATAGATACAGCTCCAATCTGTTTCGCAGACTCGGAGTTTCCATTGTTTTCAAAATCCGCTTCATCCTTGACGAAGTTCTTACTTTTTTACCGTATTCTACCACATTTTTACCGATATGGCTACTTGCAATACACTTAAACTGCAAAGTCAGTTCTTTTCCCAAAAACAGTTCTTTAAACCGCAGATGGGGTGTCAACATGTTGTCCAACATATAACAGGCATACGCCCAGAGCTGTTCATTTTCCACAAAGCTTTTCTCCAGATGCGTAATCAACAGAAAGATCTCTTCGGTATAAAAAGAACGCACGATGGCATGGGAAATGGAACTTTCCCGCATACGATAAAAATACCCATGTTGTCCCTTTAGATACACTACCTTTTTCGCTTCCAGCGCACAGGGATAAAAACAGGCAGCATCCTCCCCCAGCCGAATCCGTTCGTCCACCGCCTCCTGATAGGGCAAGAGCAGCCTTCTGCGAAACAGCTTGCTGCAAAGAGAGGGCTGTAATCCAAAGGAAAAATATTCTCCCTTGCTCAGCATGCAGTTATGGAGTTCCTCCCGAAGTTTATCTCCGGTGTAGATGCCGCCTTCCATATTTTGTGTAAGGAGTTTCCGGTCATTTCCCATTGCCACAGTAAAATCCGCAATGACAATATCCGCATCCTCATTTCTTGCTGCAGTGCATAGGTTGGTAAGCTGATCCGGTGCGATCCAATCGTCACCGTCCACATAGGCGGCATATTCTCCTGCAGCCTTCAAAAGTCCTGCTTTTCTGGCACTGACCAGACCGCCGTTTTCCTTATGCAGGACCCGGATACGGGAATCCTTTTGTGCATAACCATCACATATTTTACCCGTGGAATCCGTGGAGCCGTCGTCCACCAGGATCAGTTCAAAATCGGTGAAAGTCTGTGACAGAATACTGTCCACACATTCTCTGATATAGTTTTCCACATTGTATGCCGGTACGACAATACTTAAAAATGGAGGATCCTGTTTCATCACTCTATCTCCGTACTCTATTTGAGAAAGTGTTTTTTCAACCTGCTATACTCTTTATTTGCATTGCCTAACTTACTGCTTAGCGTATCCTGCATGTCTGCCGTGAGCCAGTGGCTTCCGTCTGCACATACCCTGTCTCGAAGTTTGGCATACGTAGGCGCCTCTACTTCCGGAATCAGTCCTAAGGGTAAAAATGCATGTCCGTTATAACAGTGACTGCTGGGGCACTTAGTCCCCACTGCTTTAAACGGCAGCTTTTTATCCATATTTTCAAAGATATTGCAACACAGTTCCTTGCCCTCATAGCACTGCGTCATTCTTCCTGACAGAAGTTCCACGGCAAAGAACCAGTCTCCGGCATAGCAAAATTCACAGCGCCGTTCGCCCCAGATCTCCTGCTTGAACCGGAGCAGAGAGGAATCAAAGTCTTTCCAGTTTTCTACCAATTCTTCCAGAGAGTATTTGGATAACAACTTATGTTCCCTGGTGGTGTCATCCCGCGGGATGGTGACATGGCACACCGCGCCTGCCTTTTCCAGACAGAGTTTTCTTATTTCCTCTTTTACCTCTAGATAGTCATCATCCGGTGTCAGCTCTATGGTAAAGGAACATCCCGCCTTTTTCATTCTGTCCACATTCTCAAAAAAAGTGTCAGTCGTGTTAGTCCTTAGCATTTCAAAATAATGTAGGGAAAATTTAAAAAACAATCGTTTCCGATATTCTTCCGGCAGGTTTTCTACCGTTTCAAAATATTTGGTGTATATTCCATTCGTCACAATGGAAACAGCATGCCCTTCCGCTAAGAGTGCCTCTGTTAATTCCGGCATTTCCTTCAATAAAGTCGTCTCTCCCGCCGCACAGAGATTGATCAGTGCAGGTCCTCCCAGCCGCTTTTGACTCAAAGCCCGTGCGATCTCTTTCGGTTCATGGGTAAGTTCACAGATCACTTTGTTGATATTCTTGTTCAAATAGCAGTAGGAGCATTTCATATTGCAAATATTTACCGGTATATATGCTTCGATATATCTTTTAATCTGCATTTACTTTCTCCTTTTATTCGCAATCAGTCCGGCAAGACGGTCAAATTCCGGTTGCAAAAGCTTTCTGGGATACTCTTCATCTCCCGGCACTTCCTCTAAAAGTTTCTCCATTATCTGTCCTACTTTTTCTATCTTATTACAAAAAGCTATATATGGCAAATCCTCTATCCATTCATATACGCCGGAGACCTTTTGATTATAATTATCCAACACTATGCAAGGCGTCCCGGTAACCGCTGCAAAGACCATGCCATGCAGCCGATCTGTTACTATCAACCGTGTGGTTTTATACCTCTGCATGATCTCTTTCAGATAACGATCCCTTTCCCGTATCGGAATATCAAATGCAAGCTGGTGATCCATATACTGATATTCCAGATTGCATGTAACTGCCGCGGCTTCGATTTGTTGTCTGTCCCCTTCGCTTAAGCGGCCTTCCAGATCGCTTCTTAGACAGAACAGCGCCCCCCGCCGAACCGATTGGGGTTGCCTTTTATCGGAAAATAATACGATATCCGGTACCAATTCTATCCTACCATCAAATATTTCCTTCGCTCTCTGCAGGGAAGTCTTCTCACGAACTGTCAGCAAAAGCTTCTTATGACCGCAATAAATTTCTTTCGTGCGCTGCTTTTCCCGTGCTCCTTCCGGTGTATCGGAAAAATAAACAGTCTGGGGAAATATGATGATTTTATTTTTGGGAAAATCGGAAATCACTTCTCTCCGGATCTCTTCTGAATATGGATAGACATCCCCCAAATTTCCGCCGCCCGGCGTACATATCCAGTCTCTCTTTCGAATATATCGCTTCATCTCTTGCAATTCTTTCCGATAGTTGGACGCTGCCACCTCGATCACTCGGTATCTCGGAAAATAGCTTGTCAAAAACTCTCTGACAGACACTGCAATCTGATGATCGCCCAAATTCCCAGCATCTTCACTGCCTATCAAAAAGATATTTCTGGAATGTCGCCAATAGGCTATATAAGGAAGCAGTCCTCTTACGATCAACTTACGATACGCCCGAACAAACAGACCGGGGCGGTATTCCCAGCTATCGCCATATATTTTCCCTAAAAATCCTAACAACACTGCCGTATATTCTGCGCTGAAGGTCTTCCGTAAGTACCCTGCCCTTCGGTAAAGCTTTTTAATATTCGCAAATACAAACGGGTCCTCTCTGATCGGTGCCAGACCTGCCTCTATGGCTTCTTCCGCTTTATTTCTGCCTTCGTTAAAAAGCAAGATTCCCAGAATGACCTGATAATTTTCCATGCAGCATCCATGAAAATTCTCCCGCTCTAAGTAAGCATAAAAACACTTTGCCAGCTCCGTGATCTGCTTCGTATTGCATTTCTTGCTCTTTCGATCCATAATAGAGCTTTCCCGGATCAGATAAGAATAGAACAAATCACCAATCCCGGCAATACTCCTTGCATGCATCAAATACATCAGCAAAAACAACAGATCTTCTGCAAAGATCCTGTCATTGTCCACAAAACGCAACTGATGCTCCCTTATTATATCCCCTTTATAAATGCGGTTCCATGCCTCCCAGCACTGGCCGTACTGAAGCAATACATGCACAAAATAATCATATTTCTCTTCCTGCGTCTTAAGCGTGTATGATCTTTCTTCGGGTCTGACCTCTTCAACAGTCTCTCCCTGTCCGTTGATCCGTTTATATCCGAACGCAACCATATCAGCCTGCGTTTCCTGCAATGCACACAAGGTCTTCTGAAGCAGATCTTCTTCAATAAAATCATCACTGTCTAAAAAGTATATATATTTGCCGCGTGCAACTTCCAGACCAGCATTTCTAGCATCGGACAGACCTCCGTTTTCCTTGTGTATTACCTGAAACCGGGTATTCTTTTTCGCATAACTGTCGCATAGTTCTCCGCTCGTATCCTTTGAGCCATCATCTACCAGAATGACTTCAAAATCCTGATAACTTTGCCGCAATATACTTTCCACACATTTATCCAGATACTGCTCCACTTGGTAAACCGGTACAATAATGCTGAATGTAGGCGTCATAAGACTCTCCTTTGAAACTACTTTTCTAAAACTTCAATCGGCGGCAGCGCCACATGCCCCCAGTATCGATGGCTCCACTCCATATTGTATGAAGTATCTTCTTTTCTTCTAATTTCAAAGCAAAAAACATCCTTGATTCCATCACAATTATACCGGGTACCATATTGATTTACTTCATACAGCACCAGGCTCAGTGTATACTTTCCTGAAACTACTTTATCCAGATTTAAAGCAAACACCACTTCCGTCTGTTCGCCATTTTTCATCTGCAGCTCCTTCGGACTCGTGACCATGGTGACCGGGGAGCCGTCCGCATAGTTAACAATAACACGTAAACATAAGTTTTGGGCATCCCGGTAACCCTCATATCGCAAGCGGAATCGGATCCGGCTGCTATCTGCGAAGTAGCTTTTTTCATAGTCCAACGCTTCCAAACTCAATAACTTAGCAGAAAGACTTTTAAACTCTTCCGCCCTTTCCATATTTCGCAAATCTACAAAAGAAGCGGATTCCTTCTGATTTCCCATATAGATCTTAATGGCATCTTCCACGCCACCGTCATAAATAATCCTTCCCTGATCTAAAACCACACAGCGGTTGCAAAGCTGCTGAATGGTATTCATATTATGGCTGACATACAAAACAGTTCTTCCCTCTTTACCTGCTGCATCCCCCATCTTATTCAGACACTTTTCCTGAAATTTCATATCGCCCACAGCCAGCACCTCATCCATCACAAGGATTTCGGAATCCAAATGAGCCGCAACCGCAAATGCCAGTTTTACATACATGCCGGAGGAATAACGTTTTACCGGCGTATCTATAAATTTAGCACACTCAGAAAACGCAATGATATCCCCGATCTTTTTATCCACCTCGCTCTTCTTCATGCCCAAGATTGCACCGTTTAAGTAGATATTTTCCCGTCCCGTCAACTCTCCGTGAAATCCGGTTCCCACTTCCAGCATACTGGATATTCTGCCGTTCAGTCTGACACAGCCTTCCGTAGGCGCCGTAACCCGGGAGAGAATTTTAAGGAGAGTAGATTTTCCCGCTCCGTTACGCCCGATAATTCCAAGCGTATCCCCTTTGTATACTTTCAGATTGATCCCATTCAGAGCCAGAAATTCCTTTGTTTCCATACCGGTCTCAGCTTTTTCCAGAGAGAGATTGGGATCTTCTTTTCCCCGTTTTCTTGCCCACCAGCTCTGTAGATCTGCCGTCAGAGTTCCGCTTCCAATAGCACCAAGACGGTATTTTTTACTTAAATTTTCTATATCGATAACGGTTTCTTTCATGTCTTTCCTCTCTTTATACGGTATCCATAAAAGTTTTTTCCACCCTATTGAATAAAACCATACCTATTCCAAGGATCACGAGCGTCACGATCCAGCTGATCCCCCATGATAAGAAGGGAATCTCACCGATTCCAAAAAAAGCATAACGGAAAATGGTAATCACCGGAGCAACGGGATTTAACAGATAGATAAACCGGTATTTTTCCGGAATCTGACTTAATGGGTACACTATCGGACTGGCATACATCCATAACTGCACGCCAAAGGTCACCAAAACGTTCAAGTCCCTGTACTTAGTCGTCATGGAAGATACGATTACTCCTATACCCATGCCCAAAATGGCAATCTGCAAAACCAAAACCGGCAAAAGAGAAATCCATCCGCTTATCTGAATGGCCTGTCCGCTAAGCGCATAAATAACTGCAATGACCAAAAACAGCATTAATTGAATACAAAAATCCAACAGTCCGGTCAGTACGGTAGAAATCGGCATCACCAATCTAGGAAAATACACCTTTCCTAAAATTCCCGCATTATTGACGAAGGTTCCTGAGGTTTGGTTAATGCACATGGCAAAATAGGTCCACAGGATATTTCCTCCAAGATAGAAAAGTATGGACGGTACTCCCTCAGTAGGAATTTGAGCGATGCCGCCAAATACAACTGCATACATGAGCGTTGTAAATAAGGGATTGATGATCAGCCACAAAGGACCTAATATTGTCTGCTTATACCTCGTAGTATAATTTCGTTTTACAAACAAAAAGATCAGGTCCCTATAAGCCATCAATTCTTTTATATTCAACTCATACCATTTGCTGCGAGGTTTTAGCACCGTTGTCCATTTTTCTTCCATGATATTCCCGTTCCTATTCTTCTTCACTCTCCAGCCAGTCAAAGGAGTAACCGCTTTCATAAAGTGCGCTCACTACTTCCTCCAATTTATCACCGTTTTCCATAAAACACCAAGCATGGGTAAATAATACGATGATTCTGTCCTTTTTATGTTCTTCTAAAACAGTTCCCACATTCTCCGTACTCTCCAAACGGATATCCGTAGCGTAGTAAGTTACTTCGTTTTTTTCCAAAATTCCATCTCTCGAAGCATAGAGCTGTTCTGTTTCTTCCTCCGTCAGGTCATAGCTTGGTTCACCCCGATCACAGCATAGGAGCCCCTCTACTCCCTGAGTATGTAAATATTTTACCATATCTTCGGTTGCATACCAATAGTGCAGCCGCAGAACCCCTGTTAGTGAGTTCTCTCCCGCAAACTCTTCTATTGCGTCCTGCACCTGCGTATATGCTTCAATAAAATCCTCCAGAGAAGCCTCCTGCAATTCGGTAAACACTTCTGTGTCACTATGAAATCCGATCTTTAGCCAGTCTGCATTCTCCTCAAATTCGCTTCGATAATCTAGCGGCATGTCCCACAGGGAAAACCCACCCACTCTATAATACACATATAGTGTTACCCGGATTTCATACTGATCATGCAGTTCCTTTAGCCTTCCCATAATAGGATTGTTAAAGATACTTTCATATTCTTCCAAATAAATGTCCTGAAAAATCAGAGTCGCATCATCAATACTAATATGCGCTGTCTTTGTAACAGGTCTGCGTATATAAAGCATGCCTGTCACCGCTACTGCTGCCAGAAGGAAAAAAACTATTATCCTCTTTAATGTGTTTCGCCGTTTCACTCTTTTTTTCGTCCTAGCCTTTTTATTATAATATAATTGGGGGCTGATTACAAAATATTTATAAAATTGTTTTTGCTCCTTAGACATGGCCCCCGCAGCCAAAAGTTCCTCATACAATGCCGCAAACTGCTTTCTCCATATCAAAAGCAGTTTATCCGCCTCTCTGTTCTGCTCAAGTTTTGCGTAAAACTTACATATATAATGGAGCATATGCAGCTTGGTCCATACCACCATTTGCTCATATCCATGATCCTGCAGGAAAGCAAGCCGCTCTTCATAAGCCTGCCAGCCATCCGCCACGCTGTTCCATTTCAGCGCGCCCATAATACTGCCGCTTCGCTGTAAGTAATAGTACAGCTTGCCATCAGTATAAACAATTCGTTTACATTGGTGTAAAAGATGATGTATCAGAAACTCATCCTCATGGAGCTTTCCTTTAGGATATCGAAGTTCTGCAAACAGACTGCGTTTATACAGCTTATTCCATGCTACTACGGTCAGCAGATTCCGATGCTGCAGGCAATGCATTACCTCTTCGCCCCCAAACACTTCCGTTTTACTGTCCCCCGGCAATGCCAAAGATACTTCCTCCCCTTCTTCCACCGACAAAAAACCGCATACGGAAATGTCCGCTTCTGCCGCTTGGAGATTGTGATACAGTATCTCTATCATTTCAGGATGAATAAAATCATCACTATCCACAAAAAGGATATACTCTCCCGTTGCGATATCCAGGCCTTTATTTCGGGCATCGGAAAGTCCGCCATTTTCCTTATGGAGTACCTTGATCCGGGAATCCTCTCCTGCATAACGGTCACAGAATGCTCCGCAGTGATCGGGAGAACCGTCATCCACCAGTATAATCTCCAAATTCTGATAGCTTTGACACCGCACGGAAGTTACACATTTTTCCAGATATGCTTCCACATTGTAGATGGGGATGATGACACTAATCTTTTCCATGCATACTCCTTTGCCTCAGATAATGATATAGCTGTACCAACAGATAAGAGCGACTTCTCATCACCAGATAACTGCCTCTTCCCATTTTCTTTTTTTGATAGGTAAGGCTTTTTTGGAATTTTCCATCCCGCAATATCCTTCCCTTTTCCCAAAATCTCTGCCATCCGTCTAAGGAACAGTCTGCCAAATCCAGATTTGAAAAGGCATTCTGCATATATTCCCAGTATCGTGCATAATAAAGAGATTCATCCTCAAGCGGAGCCTGCCATTTCCGACTGTAGTCAAGAAGTTCTGCCAAAACCTTCTTATGGATCTTATAATAATTGCTCCTATAGCCATGATCCAGAGAGGCTTCTCCGTTGCGGATATAGAAATAGGTTACCTGATTCAAGATCACTATCGGACAGTCCCCCATAGCTTCCAAATACTGTAAATTAAACCACAGATCCTCCGCAATGGAGATGTCTTCCGGCATACGCAGAGAATGTGTCCGTATGATTTCTGATTGATACAATTTATTCCAAGGTGCATTTAGAAGATAACGGGCGGAGAGTTTTAATACATCGCTTCGCCTTACTATACTGCAGGAATCTTCTCCATAAGCATAGACCGCTTCTTTCACTTGATGATTTTCACTAATCAGTCGAAGCGCCGTCCAGCAAAACGCCTCTTCTCCCCATGCCTCCTGCTGCCGGGTCAATGCTTCCAGATAGTTTTCCGGCAGATAATCGTCACTGTCCAAAAAAAGAATATAGCGTCCTTTTGCCAAGTCTATTCCCTTGTTTCTGGCAGAAGAGACGCCTCCGTTTTCTTTATGAAATACCCTGATCCGGGCATCTTGCAGCGCAAAAGTGTCACAAAGTGCAGCGCTTCCATCCCGAGAGCCGTCATCTATCAACAAAAGCTCCCAATCAGAAAATCCCTGTTTTAAAACGCTTCCCACACACCGTTCCATATTCTTTTCCGCATTATATACCGGTACGATCACACTAATATATGGCACGTTTACTCTCCCTTTTTAAATAGGTTTACGATGGCCTTGATCCTCGACCGAATGGCAATCTTACTTTTGAGTCTCCCCAGGTACAGTTTCACTCTTCCCATTGAACGGCCTGCCTTGACCGCCTCCACGTCAAAATACTTGCTTTTATCCCGTATCAAAAGCTTAGGCTCATAGGGTAATTCCCAGCCCTCCGGATATCCGTAGCAGGGTGGCAGAATCTTTACATCCTTCCGTCCGATCAGATAACGGTTCAAATGGGATTCATCATGCCATTGTGCCACTATACCGACTGCTCTGTCCGTCTCAACATTTTTCTTTAAAGAGTGTACCATTTCCATGTAGGCATGGGTTTTTCCGCCATTGAGACCGCCCATGCAATAATATTCGCCCTCGTCCTCCCGCACATATGCCAAACTGGCAGGGTTACGGTCATAAGTCATATCGGTCGGCTTTCTGCCGTGCTGACTAGCATGCTCCGCTGCCAGCAGATTTTCTTCCATCGGGAGAAATTCTTCTTCCGTAATGGTTTTCAAACAGTAAAAATTGGCATTGATGAAAAAAGTGTAATCATAATCCTGCCAGCGCGCTTCCTCTCTGGCAAAAAGAGCAAAACGCAGCAAGGTATTGTCCGGCCATCCCAGATTTTTCTGGGAAATCAGACAGACATTGTCCCTGTCCCCATATATAAGTTTCTTTGTGTCGGTATAGACAAAATAGGTCTTTTCGCAATTAGGAAGAAATTTTTCCTCAAAGCTCTCATAAAATTCTTTCCAAAAGACCTTATATTTTCCTGTGCAGATGTAAAGAATCGCAATTTTCATTCTGCTATTTCCTTTCCCAAACAATGCTACCCTCAGCATCTATCTTAAGGCTGCATAATCCATAATAAATATCCTGTCCTTCAGAGGCGTTTAACCACTTTGCCGGCATAACCACTTCTTTATCCGGTGCAGGATCCAGCCATGCGCCCCAAAAGCTAAAGCTGCTGTTGGCAAGAATATGTCCCTTGCATCGGCTCATTAACGCCATATCTTCTTCCGCGGTAGTGCCCTCTACCAATATCATTTCCGTTCCGGCAAATCCTCTTCCCCATTCCTTGTCATCGGTAAAGAGATAAAATACCGTGTCCGCATTTTTTTGTCGGAAATAGTCTATTGCAGATCTATAATAAGCTTCCGTGCAGATACCGCCGTAAAGAGGTGCGAATTTTTCTTCCAGATAGTCCCCTCTTCGTACGTGCAGACTGACTGCCGGAGATTGCTTAATCTGTGTCAGGTAGCTGTTTGCTTTATTTGAAAACCTGCCAAAGTCAAAACAAAAGTCTTGCCGCAGCTTGTCCTCTATTTGATCAAAATATCGTCCGCTCTGCCAATAGCCGATCAAATAGCAGTCCGTTTCCCCAAAGACTTTCTCTTCAAAAGTGATGGCATCCTTCTCTTTATGGAGTAGTTCTCTTCTGCCAAAAAGCTTACGCCTTACTCGATCCCAAGGTGCAAGCGAAGAATCCGTCAACCGATTGTATTCGCTTTTTGAAGCACGACAATAGGTCAGCGGAAAGATGTCCTCCAGCCGATTGTCATGTCTGCCAATCTTTTCAAACATGGTCGTATCATCGATACAGACTTCTTTTCCCTTTTCCTGCAGTGCACGGTACAGGGCATACTGAAACATCTGGTTGCCCAGCCCGCCGCCCATCTGAAGCATCAGCATATTATGACTCCAACTTTCTTAGCTTATACGGGATAATAAAAGTATCATTCAACCACATGGTAACCCGATATAAACACGGGGAAAATAAAAATATTTTTAACTTTCGAAATTCATTTGGATTTGCAAACGGTATGGAAAAAATCTTTTGGTAGTCCGCTCTTCCCACTCGCAGTTTATCCTTTAGGTACTTTTTATGCGCCCTCTTTTCCGGATCCTTACTTCTCACCGTGTTGGTATAAAAAATCAGTAATCTCTTATAGAGATAGTAATCCTGCAAAAGCGCCAAATCTTCCCTTCCTATCTCTCGAAGAAAAATGCTCCTGTCATATAGATTGGGGATCAAATCGGTAAAAACCTTATTATTGATTCCCCGATTCATAATACTGCTGCTCCTGTCACAGATATAGTTGTGATATGCCCGATCCAAATATACACTTCTCATAGGTCTATTTAGCAGCCAAATGGTATAGAGCATATCTTCATACCAGCGCGGTGGAAAACGCAGATCCATGATCAGAGAACGACGATACAGCTTATTCCATGCCGCATTCTGAATCTGATACGATTCATCTTCCTCTAAATATTTTTCGAGAATTTCCTGCCCGTCCATCACATAAGCGGTGTCAGTAGATAAATCCTTGGTCTCATCCTGATATACACAGCGATATCTGCATACTACCAGATCTGCCCCCTGCTCTTTTAGAGTCGAAAGCATACTTTCGTACATATTTTCATCTATCCAGTCATCACCGTCCAAAAAAGCAATATACGTGCCAGTAGCATTTTCAATTCCCACATTTCTCGTTGTAAAAAGTCCACCATTTTCCTTGTGAATAACTTTAATCCGGGAATCCTCTGCTGCATAGTGATCGCAGATCTTACCGGAATTATCGGTAGAACCGTCATCCACCAAAATGATTTCCAGATTACGATACGTCTGCCTACAGAGAGAATCCAGGGACTGCTCTAAATAGGCATCGCTGTTGTATACTGCAACCGCTACCGAAATCGTTTCATTCTGTTCCTCTGCTGGTATGGGGCTTGGTTTATAATGTTCTAGCTTTTTCAACAGTTCCTCCTCTGTCAGCATCTGTCCTGCTCTTTAAAAAAACTTGCCAGGCGTTGGATCCCCTCTTCCAGCTCAATAGGGAGAAATCCCCCAAAATCCTGTTTAAAACGGCTAACATCCAACACATTCACCGGCACGTCCACTGCTCGTGATGATTGATAGCTTACTTTCATTTGTTTCTGTAATACTCGGGCAATGGTCTGAATCACTTCGTCAACAGTCCTGCCTCTGCCACTACCCAAATTATATAAACGATGATTTCCCTGTTGTTCTGCAATACGTAAAATGCCTTCTACTGCATCATCAATATATATATAGTCGCGTACTACTGAGCCATCTCCATAAACCAAGATTGGTTCATCATGTAACGCTTTCCAAGTAAACGTAGTCACTACTCCCTGTATCCCGTTAGGGCGCTGATAGGGACCATACGGATTGGACAACCGGACAATGCGATAATCCAGCCCATGCATCTGCCAATATAAATATAATATTTTCTCTATCGTCAACTTCTGAACACCATACACCGTAATAGGAAATGCTTCCTCCTCTTCCTTACAGATACCCGTATGTTCCTTTCCATATACGGTGCCGCCGGACGACAAAAAAATCACTTTCCTGACTCCATGTTCCACACAGGCATCTAAAAAATGCATGGTGGCAATTACATTCTCCTCCATTTCTCTTGCTGCATCCTGATTAGAGTTAGTAGGACAAGTGGTGCTGACCAAATGGTATACCATGTCCACTTCTCGTAACAGATTAGCTTGCATCTTCCAGTTATCCTCCAGAAACTGGCCAGTCAAAAACTCTGCTTTACCCTGTCGTACCGCCTCACATACCTTGGGATCAAACTGTGCTTCTCTGCGATCAAAGAGAACCAATTGCTTTTTTTCCAAAAGCAGCCTAAGCGTCAGATTCGTCCCAATAAAACCCGCTGCTCCCAAGATCAATACCTTATTTCTCATCTGTTCTCCTTTATCATTCCCAGTAAAAATACAGCCGTCTTCCATTTCCTAATATTATATACTGCAACAATTACCGAAATCAACTTTTTTCCCTCACACCAGCCATTACCCGATTAAAATATGCTTCCCACTGCCGATTGACGCTCTCCGGATTCATTTTCTCCTGCAACTTAGCCGCTTCTCTGCCTACCATATCCATTTCCTCCGGATGAGAAAGACAGTAGCGAAGCTGTTTTTGTAAAGCTTCCTCATCCCGTACAGGAATCAAGTACCCATTTTCACCATGTCGGATCATTTCCCCCGGTCCGCCGCAAGGACAATCCGTGGAAATCACCGGCAGACCTAATGCCATCGCCTCCAACAGAGCATTGGGCATTCCTTCCACATTGGAAGTCATCACAAACAGGCTGCTTTTATAAATTTCATCCTCCACATGCTCTGTTCTGCCCGGCAGAAAGATGCAATCCTCCATCTGCAAATCACCGATCAACCACTCCAACGCTTTTCGTTTCTCGCCTTCGCCGTAGATCACTACCCGATAGTCGGGAAAATCCTGTGCCAACTTGGCAAACGCTCTGCAAAGCATAGCATGGTTCTTATTATCATCCAGCCGTCCCACTGCAACGATTTCTTTTTTCCGCACACCTTCATAACGAGGTTTTAAAAAGGCCGGATTTAAGGAATTAGGCAATATTACCGATTTCTTCTGTATACGCTTGGGAAAATACTCCATTGCTTGTTTTGTTTGTAACACGATACCATCAGCAAAAACAAAATAATTTTTAGCAAGAAAGCGCATATATCTCGTATAATATTCCCTTTTGGGATCTGACACTACTGAAACAACGGTTTTTCTCTTACAAAATACCCCTGCCGCAAGCGCCATAAAATTATTTTTTCCTATACAGGAGAATACGATATCCGGATGAATTTCCTGCAGGATACGGCGCAACTTTCTATAACGGTTTATGAAATTTTTGATCCGTCCTTTTTGTACTTCCTCCAGCGTTAGGTCCGAAATTACTCTTTGTATCCTATCGCTGATAGTATATTCATCTTTCAGACGGTACTGGGTCACGATAAAGACCTGATAGCCCTTATCGGTAAAATATTCCGCCAGATTGACAAATACCCTTTCCGCACCTCCTCTAGCAAGCGAGCTGCAATAAAACGCGATTCTTTTTTTGTTTCTCATAGCATAGTTCTCCTTACGCTTCCATATAGGAAGCATACCACTGCTGAAATACAAAAAATGGCCATATCATCTTGGAATAATTCGCTCCTGTTGCCGGTCCTCTATCACCATACTTCATATATACTTCCATTATTTTCGTAAAGAAGTCCACATCAAACAAATCCTGTCTGATCAGAAAATCTCGGTCTGCCATGGATAAAAGCTGCTCTTTTAAAGGTCCCCTCAGCCATTTGTCTAACGGTACGCCAAAACCTACCTTCGGCCTGTCTAACAGTTCCCTTGGAATATAATCATAGGCAATATCCTTCAGTATCCTCTTTTTTATCTTGCCGCC
>JAFLSX010000021.1 GCA_022510705.1 Lachnospiraceae bacterium | reverse complement strand
CTCTTCGCTGCTATATTCCCTGTAGTGTTGATCTTCGTATTATTTGTTCTGAAAAGAATGGTAGAAAATCCGATAAATAGCAAAAGTAATTAAAATATAAGAATCAGACAGCTTTGTATTTGGAATATAACTGGAAGTAACGTTTACACATTTTCGGCATCACTAAAAAAATAGTGATAATCGAACACATTTTCTGTTATAATATCCTTAGACCTCATGAAACGTAGGGCAGATATGACGGCAAGACCGTATATAAGGAGAATCCATATGACAGAAGAGCGCCAGTATATTGCCATAGACTTAAAATCCTTTTATGCATCCGTGGAATGCGTGGAGCGTAAGCTGGATCCAATGACCACAAATCTGGTAGTAGCAGACGTTAGCAGAACGGAAAAGACGATCTGCCTGGCGGTGTCCCCATCCCTCAAAGCATACGGTATATCGGGGAGGGCACGGCTTTTTGAAGTGGTGCAAAGGGTAAAAGAAGTCAACAGAGAACGAAGGAGCAAGGCACCTGGCAGACAGCTAAACGGCTCCTCATATGATGCCACAGAGCTTGCTTGTCATCCTGAGCTGGAAGCTTCCTATATCGCAGCGACGCCCCGGATGGCGTTTTATCTGGAATACAGCACCAGGATATATAACATCTATTTGAAATATATAGCTCCGGAAGATATTCATGTGTACTCTATTGACGAGGTATTTATGGATGTGACACATTATCTGCAGACGTACCGGCTGAGCGCCCGTGAGCTTGCATCCAAGATCATTAGAGAGATTCTTGCATCAACGGGAATTACGGCCACCGCCGGTATCGGGACAAATCTCTATCTATGTAAAGTGGCTATGGATATCGTGGCAAAGCATGTGCCTGCGGATGAAAACGGTGTCCGCATAGCGCAGCTTGATGAAATGAGCTACAGGAGATATCTGTGGGATCACAGGCCGCTGACCGATTTTTGGAGGGTAGGGCACGGCTATCAGAGGAAACTGGAGGAGAATGGGCTCTATACCATGGGGGATATTGCCCGATGTTCTCTTGGCGGACCGAGAGAGTACCACAATGAGGAGTTATTGTACCGTCTGTTTGGAATCAATGCGGAACTGCTTATTGATCATGCCTGGGGATGGGAGCCTGTGACCATAGACCTGATCAAAGAATATAAACCGGAGACAAACTGTTTAAGCTCCGGTCAGGTACTGCAATGTCCCTATGATTTTGAGAAAGGAAAACTGATCGTCCGGGAAATGACGGATTTGCTTGTGCTGGACTTAGTTGACAGGAAGCTGGTCACGGATCAGATGGTACTTACCATAGGTTATGATATAGAAAATCTTGCTGACAAGGAGATACGAAAAGATTACAAAGGAGAGGTCACAGTGGATCACTACGGCAGGATGGTTCCCAAGCATGCCCATGGAACTGCTAACTTAGGCTGTCAGACTTCGTCCACGAGATGGATCATGGATGCAGTGACGGAACTGTATGATCGTATCGTAGACCCTAAGCTTTTAATTCGCAGGGTTACTATCGTGGCGAATCATTTAGTAGAGGAAACCACAGTAAAAGGGACTCCGACTTATGAACAGATGGACTTGTTCACGGATTATGAGGCCCGGGAAAAGGAGCAAGAAGAGGAAAATACCAGAATGGAAAAAGAGCGTAAGCTGCAGGAGGCCATGCTGTCAGTGAAAAAGAAGTATGGGAAGAATGCCATGTTGAAAGGAATGAATCTGGAAGAGGGCGCAATGACAGTAGAACGTAACAAGCAGATCGGAGGACACAAGGCATGAATGATGCACATAAATATGATGATATCATCAGTCTGCCCCATCATGTGTCCGTACGTCATCCGCAGATGTCCCTGTTAGACCGTGCGGCGCAATTTTCACCTTTTGCGGCATTGACCGGCCACGATGCTGCCATAAAGGAGACGCAGCGCCTTACAGACGAAAGGATGGAGCTTAATGAGGATGAGAAAAAGCTGCTGGATGAAAAACTGCAGATGATACGGGAGAGTCTTTTCGCGGGAAAGGGCGGGCATAGTTTACCGGAGATCATCTTCACCTATTTCAAACCGGACGAAAAGAAGAGTGGCGGCGCTTATCTTTCCATTCAGGGGAAGGTCAAAAAAATAGACGAATACAGCCATCAGGTGGTCCTTACGGATGGAATGGTTTTGCCTATTGAGCATATCGTAGGTATAGAGGGTGAACTGTTTAGCGAATATGAGGATTTAGAATAGTTCGTCCCTTATGATGAGTCAATATTTTATTTCATTGTTATATTCTGTGTTTGTCTCCCCATTCACACATTCCGTCAAGAATTGGAATCAGAGATTTTCCCCGTTCTGTTAAGCTGTACTCTACTTTGGGAGGGATTTGAGGATATTCTTTCCTGTTGATGAGTTGGTCTGATTCAAGTTCTTTTAGTGTAGAGCTAAGTGTTTTATAGGAGATATCTCCAATGTATTTTTTCATCTCATTAAAACGGACTACCCCAAACTCCATTAAAGTATAAAGAATAGTCATTTTATATTTTCCGTTAATCAATGACAGCGTATAGCTGAAACCTGTGGTTTCCAAATGCTCATTTGATATGCATCTTTCTTTCACGTTACACTCTCCTGTAGGTAAGTATCAAACCTCAATGTTAGTACCCCACTTAAAGGTGCGTACTTGTTTTTGGGGAAGTTATTAATAAAATAATAGTATGGAGTTTTAAAAAAGTCAAATATAAGAAAAATCCAGGAGGTATCGTGATGAGCAAGAAAATTGTTGTAATTACCGGCAGTCCTCGTAAGAACGGGAACAGTTTTGCTATGACAAAAGCATTTATCGAAGCGGCCGAGGCAAAAGGGCATACCGTTACCCGGTTTGATGCCGCTATGAAACAGGTAGGTGGATGTCGTGCCTGTGAAACCTGTTATTCTACGGGAAAATCCTGTACATTTGATGATGATTTTAATGTTATTGCACCGGCTATACTGGAAGCGGATGCGATTGTTTTTACTATGCCGGTTTACTGGTATTCCATACCGGCACAGATTAAAGGTGTTATTGACCGTATTTTTTCTTTTGTTATTGGAGGAAAGGATATCGCGGGAAAGGAATGTGCCCTTATTACATGCTGTGAAGAGGAGGATATGTCTGTGATGGACGGTGTACGAATCCCTGTTGAACGCATGGCGGCTCTAAACAAATGGAAAATGGTTGGCGAAGTTTTGATTCCCGGAGTATTGAATGTCGGTGACATCGAAAAAACCGATGGATGCAAACAAGCGGCAGCACTGGCGGATGCAATCTAAGGAGGATACCGTGAACAAAAAGATTATAATTCTTAACGGAAGCCCCCGTAAAAAAGGCAATACAGCAGCACTGACTGCCGAATTTACAAAAGGTGCAATGGAATCGGGAAATGAAGTGACGGAATTTTTTCTCGATGAGATGAATATCAACGGCTGTAAGGGCTGTTTTGGCGGCGGTAAAAATCCGGAGAGTCCATGTGTACAGAAAGATGATATGGATAAAATATATCCCATCTATCAAGAAGCTGATATAGTTGTCCTTGCCACACCACTTTATTACTGGACGATCAGCGGTCAGTTGAAAACTGCTTTTGACCGTTTGTTTGCGGTAGCGGAGTGTGATCCGGATTATTGCAATCCTAAAAAAGATAGCGTGCTGATCATGGCCGCGGAGGGTTACGGATTTGAGGAAAGCGAGTATTGGTATGACCGCTTGGAAAAGCATCTTGGATGGAAAAGCCTTGGTAAAATTCTCTGTGGCGGAGTGATGGATATTGGCGATATTGAAGGGAAAAAGGAATTACAAGATGTTTATGAATTAGGTAAATCTATAAAATAAATTAGATATAGGTAATATAGAACAAAACAAAATATAACCCCGGAGACTATTCTCCGGGGTTTCTTCACGCCATATCTCTAATTATTATTGCATCCGCAATCTGCTACGGTATCGAAGCCGGGATTAAAAGCGTAGAAGTTCTTCTCATTCAGTCTGTCCTGAGTGATGCGGAGAGCTTCACCAAAGCGCTGGAAGTGTATGATCTCGCGCTGGCGCAGGAACCTGATAGGTTCGCAGACATCCGGATCGTCGATCAGACGCAGAATGTTATCATAGGTGGTACGCGCCTTTTGCTCCGCCGCCATATCCTCGAACAGATCAGTAATTACATCACCTTTGCTCTGGAATTCACAGGCGTTAAACGGGATGCCGCCGGCAGCCTGAGGCCAGATACCTACAGTGTGATCCGTGTAATAGGGAGCAAAGCCGCTGGCTTTGATTTCTTCCATGGACAAGTTACGGGTCAGCTGGTGCACAATGGTAGCTACCATTTCCAGGTGAGCCAGTTCTTCGGTACCGATGTCGGTAAGCACTCCGGCTACCTCCCTGTAGGGAGTAGCATAGCGCTGTGACAAATAGCGCATACTGGCGCCCATTTCTCCGTCAGGACCGCCGTATTGGGAAATGATCACCTGTGCCAGTTTAGCATTGGGATTCTTAATATTGACCGGGAACTGCAGTCTTTTTTCATAACTCCACATTAACGATAACCTCCTCTCCCTGAATTGTTGTTACAAGATCCATTGGGCGTGGAATCTGCCAGAGGATACGGATCATTCACATTTTCCCAGGGCATGGGGGAGAGTACCCAATTCCATTCTTTTCTGTCCGTGGACGTATCCGTGGTCAGAGGGTAGTAACGGCAGGCAAAGTCCTGCATCATCTGATTTTTTATGCGGGCATAATGATTGAAATATTCCATAGCCTGTGTATCAAAGGGATGGGTATCCAGATACTGTGTCAACTCTACCAGTGTGAAATCAATGATGCTGATATCTTTTAACATACGGTTTTGTTCAGAGCAGTTATTGGACATCAAACGACCCTCCTTCCGGTAAAGGGTTTATCCAGCTCAGGGAAAATTGTACCTGTTTCAAAGGCCTCTTCCAGATTGTCATAAATACAGGAAAGATGTTGCCAGGGAACATATGCCATGGCAATGGGAAAACGTTCAAAATTCTCTTCAAAATGATAATCCTGCATATTTGTCCTTTTCTATTTTGTAGTATTTATTTATAGGATATGTCTTTTTTTAGAAGATGTTACGGCCAATAAGCATAAAACATGAGGACTTGATTTCCTGTCAAGTTTATGTTTTACTAAATATGGTGATAAAACTACAGAAATTTCATTTCCGGGAGGAATGGTAATGAGTAGCATGAGAGGGATTGACACTCCCGTCAGACAACGCAGAAGAAAAGTATTTAAAGAAGTAGCCAATCTGGCTTACAATTCTACAAATTTAAAGGATGATATGGAGGCTCTCCCTTACAAAATTGTGGATTATGAAGAGTCTCAAAATAGGGAAAGCGTATATCGTGATCGGGCTATTATCAGAGAGCGTATCCGCCTTGCCATGGGAATGGCGCTGCGGCCGGAGAACAGGGAACATCCCGGTCATCTGACAGAGGGACTGGAGGAGAGTAATATTGATGAGAAGTATTATGAACCGCCTCTGATGCAGGTGATTCCTTCCGCCTGCAATGCCTGCCCTGAGAACCGTTATGAAGTCACTAATACTTGTATGGGCTGTGTGGCTCATCCCTGCAGAGAGGTATGTCCGGTAGGGGCTATGACGATGCAGAACGGCAAGTCCTTTATCGACCAGGAAAAATGCATTAAGTGCGGAAAATGCAAGGATATATGCCCCTATGATGCAATATCCCACAAGGAGCGTCCCTGTAAAGCGGCCTGTGGTGTGAATGCCATTCAAAATGACAGATATGGTAGAGCCATTATTGATAATGAGGCATGTGTATCCTGCGGACAGTGTATGGTAAGTTGTCCTTTTGGTGCCATTGCAGATAAATCTCAGATTTTTCAGTTGATTAAGGCCATGCAGTCCGGCAGAATGATCGTGGCGCAGGTGGCACCCGCGTTTGTAGGACAGTTCGGTCCTAAAGTGACACCACAGATGTTTAAGACCGCCTTAAAAGAACTGGGATTTGCCGAGGTATATGAGACAGCACTGGGAGCGGATTTAGGATGTGCCGCAGAAGCGGAACACTATGTCAGAGCGGTGGCAAGCGGTAAGCAGGATTTTGCGCTTACCTCCTGTTGTCCTTCCTGGTCAGTCATGGCAAAGCATCTGTTCCCGGAAACAATTGACAAGATCAGTAATGAATTGACTCCCATGGTGGCAACTGCCCGCATTATCAAACAGGAGCATCCGGATGCCAGTGTGGTCTTTATCGGGCCTTGTGCCTCAAAGAAGCTGGAGGCCTCCCGCAGAACCGTTCGTTCGGATGTGGATTTTGTCATTACTTTTGAGGAACTGACGGGTATGTTTGAAGCCCGTGGGATTTTAGTAGAAGAAATACAGGCTATGGATGAGATGATGGATGCAACTGCGGCGGGCCGCGGTTACGGTGTGGCTGGCGGAGTAGCCAGTGCCATTGAAGACTGTATTAAAGAATACTATCCCGGTGCGGCCGTGCATGTGGAGCATGCGGAGGGGTTATCCGAATGTAAAAAAATGCTGCTGTTAGCAAAAGCCGGTAAGAAAAAGGGCTGTCTGATAGAGGGAATGGCATGCCCGGGAGGATGCATTGCAGGAGCTGGAACGAATATTGCGCTGCCTGTTGCGGCAAAAGAAGTGGAGAAATTTAAAGCGCAAGCCATTCGGAAGATTCCGGAACAATAAACAGACTTTATCATGTGAAATATAGCCATATGGCAGGGCGTAAGCCCGGAACGGAGGAGAACATGACCAAAATCAGAACCAGATATGCACCTAGTCCTACCGGCAAAATGCATGTAGGTAACCTGCGTTCTGCACTTTATGAGTTTTTAATTGCAAAACATGCGGACGGAGACTTTATGCTCCGTATTGAGGATACGGATCAAGAACGCTTTGTTGAAGGCGCTACAGAGATAATTAACCGTACTTTAAAGAGGGCAGGCCTTGTGCATGACGAAGGTCCGGACAAGGATGGCGGTTACGGTCCCTATGTACAGAGTGAAAGAGTGAAAACAGGCATCTATATGAAATATGCACAGGAACTGATTGAAAAGAAAGAGGCTTATTATTGTTTCTGTGATAAGGAAAGACTGGCCGGTTTGAAAACAGAGATCGTGGAAGGCAAAGAAATCATGATCTATGATAAGCACTGCCTGTCCCTGTCTAAGGAAGAAGTGGAGCAGAAGTTAAAAGCAGGAACGCCGTTTGTGATTCGGCAAAACAATCCCACTGAGGGGACTACCACTTTTCATGATGAACTGTATGGTGATATCACCGTGAATAACAGTGAACTGGACGACATGATCTTGATCAAGTCCGATGGTTATCCTACTTATAACTTTGCAAATGTAGTGGACGACCATACCATGAATATTACTCATGTGGTCAGAGGAAATGAATATTTGTCTTCCTCTCCGAAATACGTCAGACTCTATGAAGCTTTCGGTTGGCAGGTGCCGGTGTATGTGCACCTACCCTTAATTACCGATGAAAATCATAAGAAGTTGAGTAAGAGAAGCGGACATTCTTCCTTTGAAGATTTGATCGAGCAGGGCTTTTTGTCAGAGGCCATTGTCAATTACATTGCACTTTTGGGCTGGAGTCCCGAAGATAATAGAGAGATTTTTTCCCTGGAGGAGCTGATAAAGGATTTCGATTATCGCAGAATCAGCAAATCACCGGCCGTATTTGATATCGTGAAATTAAAATGGATGAACGGTGAATATTTAAAAGCCATGGAAGCGGATCTCTTCTATGAAATGGCTGAACCCTATTTAAAGGAAGCCTTAGGAGAGGGCTTTGATCTGCCTAAAATTGCAGCTATGGTGAAAACCAGAATTGAAGTATTTCCCGATATTGCCGGACAGGTGGATTTCTTTAAAAAACTGCCGGAATATGATGCGGAAATGTATACCCATAAAAAGATGAAGACAGATGCTGCCTCTTCTTTAGAGGTTTTGAGTGAAGTGCTGCCTATTTTGGAACAGCAGGAGGATTACTCCAACGATGCATTATATCAGAGTCTTTTAGCCTATGTGGAAAAAAAGGGATGCAAGAACGGTTATGTAATGTGGCCAATCCGTACGGCGGTTTCCGGTAAACAGATGACACCGGCAGGTGCGACGGAAATCATGGAAATTCTGGGGAAAGAAGAGTCCTTGATAAGAATCCGTAAGGGTATCGAGAAATTGCGTGGTTGACTATACAGTAGTTTTGATCAAACCTGATCTAGGAGGAATGTTGCGTTATCTTGATCGATTAAACACAAAACAAAAACAGGCGGTTACAATGATCAAAGGTCCCGTGCTGTGCCTTGCCGGACCCGGCAGTGGAAAAACTTTCACCCTGGTGTGCAGACTTCGGTTTTTGATAGAAAAGCATTTTGTTCCGCCGGATTCCATACTGGTTATTACTTATTCTAAAGCTGCTGCACTCTCCATGCAGCAGCGTTTTAACCGGGAGATGAATGGGAAATCTTTACCTGTCGTATTCGGTACCTTTCACGCTCTTTGTTTTCACATCTTAAAACAACAATATTCATTCAAACTGGACAGTCTCTTGTCCTATCCTGAAAGAATCCAAACCATACAATCTATTTTACAAAGTATGTATATTCAGTCCCCTGATGAAGAAATGTGTGATGCAATTCTGGGATGTATCAGTCTTTATAAAAACGGAAAATATTCGGAAGAACTTTCACTGCCTATGAATATGGACAGGGAAGGATTTACAAGAATTTATGAGGAATATTGCCGCAGAAACTGGCAAAAAGGGAAACTGGATTTTGATGATATGCTGTTTTTATGTCTGGAGCTGCTTCAGAAGAAACCGACAGTGTTGTCATATTGGCAGAAGCGTTTTTCTTATATTTTGGTGGATGAATTTCAGGATTGTAACCGAATTCAGTATGAGATCGTGAAAAAATTAGCCGCTTCGGATGAAAATCTTTTTGTGGTAGGAGATGATGACCAGTCCATTTACGGCTTTCGGGGAGCAAGTCCGGATATCTTACAGCTCTTTTTGTGTGATTTTCCGAATGCTGGTCAAATTCTGTTGGGCGGCAATTATCGCAGCAGACCGGAAATTATAGAGGCTGCGGGCAGAGTTATCATACAGAATGAAAAACGTATGAACAAGACGCTCTATGCGGCAGGAGGTGTGGAATTGCTTGCAGGCAGAGAACCTGTACAGATAAAATGCTTTGAGGGATATAGGATGCAGTCTGCCTATCTGACAGAGCAGTTAAAGCTTTTACATACGCAAATACCCTGGGAGGAAATGGCTGTTATTTTCAGAACAAATCGAGAGATGGAGATGTTGTTTCCTTTTCTTCAAAAAGAAAAAATTCCTTGCTGTATCAGAGGAGGTATGAAGAATCCCTATGCGCATTTTGTCGTACAGGATATTCTTGCTTATCTGCGTTTTGCGTCAGGAGAGCATAGTCGAAAGATATTTCTGCAGATTATGACCAAACCGGAACGTGGTATTAGTCGGGAACTGCTTTGGGAAGAAAAGGTGAATTTTGTTAAATTGGAAGAAGAACTGGTACTTCATCATAAAAGAGAAGAGGCAAAGGCGGTGCGCCGGCTTTCTTCCCAGTTTGAGAAGTTAAATAAAATGTCTCCCTATCTGGCAATTCAATTTATCAGAAATGCAATGGGATATGAAAGATGGTTAAGAGGCAGAGCCGGGGAAGAAGTTTCCGCCTATGAGGAATGGAAGGAGCGATTGGATGAACTGCAGCAGAGCGCAAGAAATTTTACTCAAATAGGTGAGTGGCTCAGCTTTATCGAGCAGAAAGAAAAGGAGGTGGAGAATATAGAGCGTGGTTCGGTAAAAGAAATACAACGGGGTGTGAATTTATTGACTTTCCATGGTAGTAAGGGGCTGGAATTTACCTATGTGTGCCTGCCAAACTTAAACGAAGGAAAACTGCCTCACGGAAGGATGCCGGATCAGGCAGCGGTAGAGGAGGAGAGAAGATTATTTTATGTGGGTATGACAAGAGCTAAAAAAGCCTTGGAGCTTTTGTATCTGACCGGTACAAAAGAACGTCCAAGGCAGCCTTCACGGTTTTTGCAGCCGCTTATCATGACAGATAACTATTCCTTTTCATCGGAGAGCAATTCGTCGAATTCCTGATTATCCAAAAACTCGTCAAAAGCATCAGAAACGGCTTCATATTCTTCGTCGTCTTCGATGTACAGTAATTCGGGCTCCACATTGGGATCCGTCTCATCTTCTTTATAGCCGTAGAACCAGACTTCTCCGTCCTGATTTTCTCCGTTCTCATCTAATGGAAGGAGTACAATATAGTCCTTTTTATTGACGGTTAATATGGTAATTACCGCACAGTTTACTTTTTTGCCGTCCTCTAATTCGATATCTACAGTCATTTCTTCTTCTGCAAAATTGTTTTCAGCCATAAAACCCTCCTGATTTTACTTTCTTTATTTATTATAGCGGTTATGCATAAGTCTTGCAAATTATTTTGCTAAATATTCCGGTTTGTCGACGTTATTTTTTGAAAAATCTAAAAAAGCATAGCAGGTTCTTATGATAGTATGCTATAATAAGAACGGTACGTACATGCAGAAAGAGGAGAAGACATTGGAGAGTAAGATGACAAAAGGAACACCGCTTCCGCTGGGAGTACAGGCCTGTCAAGATGGCATTAATTTTGCATATGTTTCCGCCACGAACAATTGTGGCGTGGTTTTGTTTGATAAAAAGACTAAGAAAGAGCTGTTGAGACTGCCCTTTTTAAAGGAGAACAGAGTAGGCAATGTCTATACGATGCTTGTAAAGGATGTATCAGCACAAGAACTGGCCTACTGTTTTTATGAGGAAGATAAGCTTTTGCCTGATGAGAGGGGAAGGGCCTTTTTGAGCGGCGTTCCCTATGGCGCTGCAAAGCGTGAGCAGCCGGTGAAACTGGCAATTCTGCCGCCTGAAGAGTATGACTGGGGAGAGGATAGAACTCAGGAAATTCCCTATGAGGATAGTATTGTCTATTGCCTACATGTCAGAGGTTTTACCAGACACACTTCCTCCGGGGTAAAAGCAAGAGGAACTTTTGCCGGATTGACTGAGAAGTTGTCGTACTTAAAAGAATTAGGGATCACTACTTTGGAGTTTCAGCCGGTATATGAATTTGAAGAAGTGGAACCTCTCCGGACGGAGAATCCGTTTCATGAAGTGGACAGACCGGCGCCCGTAAGGAAAAATTACTGGGGCTATACTACAGGATATTATTACAGCCCGAAGAGCGCCTATGCCGATTCAAAAGATGCGGTGACCGAGTTTAAGGATATGGTAAAAAGCATTCATCAAAGCGGCATGGAAGTAATTCTGCAGTTCTATTTTACCGGCAAGATCACAATACAGGAACAGATGGATATACTCAGACATTGGGTTCTGGAATACCATGTTGACGGGTTCCACCTAAAGGGAGAGAATATCCGACCGGAAATACCGGCAGAGGATCCGGTATTGGCAAGAACCAAGCTTTGGTACTATGAATTTGATGTCCCAAGATCAGCGGATGGGAATGCTTTAGATCAGGAGCGTTTTTTGGCGGAATATAAGGATGCCTACCGATACGATATGCGGAAATACCTTAAAGGAGACGAAGGTATGCTGCAGACGGTGCTTAAGCATATGCGCCGTAATCCTGTTGCATGCGGACAGATTAATTTCCTGACTAATTATGACGGTTTTACGTTGATGGATCTGGTTTCCTATGAAAGAAAACACAATGAAGACAATGGGGAAAATAACCAGGACGGTAATGATTATAATGCAAGCTGGAATTGCGGACAGGAAGGTCCTACTCGGAAAAAGGCAATCTTTCAGCTTCGCATGAAGCAGATAAAAAATGCATTGTTACTGCTGTTTTTGTCCCAGGGCACTCCACTTTTGTTCATGGGAGATGAGTTTGGCAATTCTCAGAAAGGAAATAATAATCCCTATTGTCAGGATAATGAGATTACCTGGCTAAATTGGAAAAATTTAGAGAGCAACAGAGAAATATATTCTTTTGTAAAAGAACTGATTTCCCTGCGCAGTGAGCATCCTGTCTTGCATCAAAGCAAAGAACTGCGTTTGATGGATTACGGTGCCTGCGGCTATCCGGATGTTTCTTTCCATGGAGAAGCTCCATGGAAGCCGGATACTTCAGTTTACAGCAGACAAGTGGGAATCATGTATTGCGGTAAATATGCCTATAAGAACAGAAATACGCCGGATGATTTCTTTTATGCAGCATACAATATGCATTGGGAATCACATGCGTTTGCCTTGCCTAAACTGCCAAAAGGTATGCATTGGGAACGTTGTATAGCCTCTTTGCCGGATATCTGTATGCCGTCTTTGAAGGAGGCTTCATCGGTCACTATACCGGGCCGGTGTATCTGTTTGTTCATCAGTCGTGAGGATATTTCCCAAATGAGTAAGGAGAATGGGAGCAGAAAGGACAGGTAGAGACTAAATGAAGGTGTGGAAACACTTTAAAACCATTACTTACCATAAGTGGCTGGTATTAAGGGGATGTTTTGCCATTGGTCTTTACCGTCAAGGTATTCTGCATGATCTATCTAAGTACAGCCCGACAGAATTTATAGTAGGTGCATGCTATTATCAGGGCAATAGAAGTCCAAACAATGCGGAAAGAGAAAGAAAAGGCTATTCCACCGCCTGGATGCATCATAAGGGACGTAATAAACATCACTATGAATATTGGATTGACTATTCTTTGCAGGGCGGTCCGGGGGGTATGGCTCCCGCACCTATGCCCAGAAAATATATTGCGGAAATGGTAATCGACCGCATTGCCGCTTGTAAAGTATATCTGGGAGATGCTTATACAGACGCTTCTCCGCTTGCCTATTATCAGATGGGCAGGGACCCTGCCCCCATGCACGAATTTACCAGAAAAAATCTGGAAAAACTTTTGAAAATGCTGGCTGAAAAGGGAGAGCAAGATACTTTTGCTTATATGAAAAACATATTTTTACAGTCACACTCTGATACAAGGAAGAATAAGATACAGTAAATTCATTTTGAAATGAGTAGACAGTATGTGCAATTGGATCATTCTTTTTCTTCTTTTTTGCAACGGAGGCTTAGGTAATCGTTTAGGCGGTAATTCCGGTGCAAACGATGGCTGCGGCTGTAAAAACGGAAACGGTAGTGGACGCAGTGGCGGCCGGGATAACAGAAACGGCAATGGACGTAGCAATGATAATGACGACTGCGGCTGTGACAATAATAGCCGCTCAGGACGTAACAACGTTTATGACAACAGGGATTGGGACTATGACAACAACAGAAGTGGAAATAATCCTCCTCCCTGGGTTAGAAGTAATTATTCTAACGGGGACACCTGTGGATGTGAAGAGCAGTAAGATAGAGGACTTAAAGAAGGTAAATAGGATTTAAAAAGAAAAACGCCGGTACTTTTATGTATCGGCGTTTAGCTCGTCTATCAACGGTAATTGGCTGAGAATTTAGTAGGATTTGATTTCTTTCCAAAGGTTGTTATAAAGAGTATCTGCTTCCTCACCTAAATAGCTGAAGGTTTCCAAATTCTTGTATTGACTCAGATCAGGAAATGCAATCTCGGAATTTCTGATGTCTTCATCTTCGATCAGTTCCCGTGCTGCAACATTAGGGGTGGAGTAGGTAATAAATTCAAAATTCATCAGGGCAATTTCAGGTCTGCACATAAAATCGATAAATTTTTCTGCATTCTCCTTGTTCTCAGCATTTTTGGGGATGCACCAGCTATCGATCCAGACATTGGTACCTTCTTCAGGAATAGCATAGGCAAGATTGGGATTTTCCCGCTGGGTATAGATGGCTTCTCCGGAATAAATGACACCCAGCGCAGCCTCATCACCGATCATCTTATCCCGCACCTGGTCAATGACATATGCCTGTACCAGGGGCTTCTGCTCAATCAGCAGTTCTTTTGCAGCCTGTAACTCGGCTTCATCAGTGCTGTTCATGGAATAACCCAGTTCTTTCAAGCCTACCATAAACAGGTCACGTACAGAGTCCTGCATCAAAATACTGTCCGCATATTTTTCATCCCACAGAATGGACCAACTGGTAACAGGCTCATCCACCATAGTGGTATTGTAGAGTATGCCGACCGTACCCCAGCAGTAGGGAACGGAATATTTGTTGCCGGGATCAAAAGCGGTGGACTGCTCATAGTACTGAGCGCCGATGTTTGCCTGCGCATTGGGCAGATTATCCCAATCTAATTCTGCCAGCATATCATTATCGATCATTTTTTGGATCATATAATCGGAAGGGCAGACTACATCATAGTTAGAAGCACCCGCTTCAATCTTGGGATACATGGTTTCGTTGGTGTCGTATTCTTCATAGATGACCTGAATGCCGGTTTCTTCTTCAAACATACGGATGGTATCCTGGTCAATATATTCTCCCCAGTTAAAGACATAAACTTTGCCGTTAGGGTACTTATCTGCAGAGCCGCATCCGGTAAGAGCAGCAGCGGCCAGTATAGTGCAGAAAGCCATTACAATCCATTTTTTCATAATCAGTTCCTCCTTTAAGCTTTCTTTTCGGTCGGCGTTTTGTTCACCAAAAGAAGCAGAATCAATACTGCAGTAAAGATAATACTGGAAAGCGCATACATTTCAGGTTTGATACCTTTCTTAACCTCCGTATAAATCTTCGTAGATAATGTATCAATTCCAGGACCTTTTGTAAAGTAGGTAATGATAAAATCATCCAAAGACATAGTAAAGGCCATCAAAAATCCGGAAAGGATACCGGGCAGGATATCCGGGAAGGTGACCTTAAAAAAAGCATATAAATGTGTAGCTCCTAAATCTAGAGCTGCTTCATAAGTATTGGGATTTAATTGTTTCATTCTGGGCATGACGCTCAAAATGACATAAGGAATATTAAAGGTAATATGGGCTAATAGGATAGTGAAAAAGCCCAGATTTATTTTCAACACAATAAAAAGCAACATTAAAGAGATGCCGGTTACAATCTCCGCATTCAGCATGGGAATATTGGTAATGCCCATGATAATGGCTCTGTTATGCCGTTTCATGTTTTGGATGGCAATACAGGAAATGGTGCCGATCACGGTGGCAAACAGGGCGGAGAGCAGAGCAATGGACAGTGTAGTCCAAAGCGCGTTTAAAATATTTCTGTCCTGTAACAGGGACCGATACCAGCGCAGAGTAAATCCACCCCATTTGGCACGGGATTTACTGGCGTTGAAGGAAAGTACCATCAGGGTTGCAATGGGAGCATATAAAAATATCAGGATCAAAATAATATAAATTTTTTTTGCCGCATTTTTCATAGCATGCTTCCCTCCCCGTCTTTATCGAATATAGCGGACAGTACCATGTTAACCAGTATGAACAGCATCAAAACAATGGAAAGACCGCTTCCCAAATGCCAGTTGCCTGTCTGAGTAAATTCCTGTTCAATAACATTACCGATGAGCAGAATCTTGCTGCCGCCAAGCAGCGTGGAAATAACGAATGTTGTCAGTGCGGGTACAAAGACCATGGTAATACCGCTGATGACACCGGGCAGACTAAGCGGAAGCGTGATCCGGATAAAGGTCTGTACGGAGTCTGCGCCCAGATCCCTTGCAGCATTGATGACATTTTTATCAATTTTGGTCAGGACATTGTAGATGGGCAGTACCATAAAGGGCAGAAAATTGTAAACCATGCCCAAGATGATGGCAGCCGGGGTATTAATAATATTTAAAGTCGGTAGATGCAAAAACTCCAAGAAGGTGTTGATCACGCCGCTTTTTTCCAAAAGGGTTTGCCAAGCCATGGTACGCAGCAGAAAATTCATCCACATCGGCAGGATGAAAATAAGCACAATAAAGGAATGCTGATTCACATGCAGATTGGATAAGATCATGGCAAGGGGATAAGCCAAAAGCAGGCATATCAGGGTACTTGCCAAGGATAACAGAATGGAAATCCAAAGCGCTTTGCTGTGTTCGGCAGTAGCAATAGCTGAAATATTCTGAAAAGTAAAAGCACCGGTCTTGTCTGTAACGCCATAATACACTACCATGCATAAAGGTATGATGATAAAGGCGGCGCACCAGAAAAGATAGGGAAGTGAAAGTAACTTTTTATTCATCTATCTTTGCGGCCTCCTCATCCTCGGATTCCGGTTTATTCATGATCTGAATGTTAAAGGGATCCACTTTGATACCGACAGGGGTGCCTACGGGGAACATACGAGTGGAGTGTACCAGCCATTCAAAGCCGGCTGCCTGTACTTCCATTTCATAGTGCACTCCTTTGAAAATCAAATGAGATACAACGCCGGTGATGGTACCTTCGGATTCATCCACCAGTTCAACGTCCTCGGGACGGATTACCACGTCCACAGGTTTATTCTGACCAAAACCTACGTCTACACATGCAAAACGGGTACCTAGGATCTCTACCAGTTTGTCTTCGATCATTGTAGCGCCGATAATGTTGCTGTCCCCGATAAAGTCTGCCACAAATGCATTTTCAGGTTCGTTGTAGATATTCTCAGGGGTACCGATCTGCTGGATATAGCCTTGGTTCATAACCACAATGGTATCTGACATGGTAAGGGCCTCTTCCTGATCGTGTGTTACATAAATAAAAGTAATACCCAGTTCATTTTTTAACCGGATAAGCTCATATTGCATATCCTGCCGGAGTTTTAAATCCAGAGCGCCTAACGGTTCATCCAGAAGCAGAAGTTTAGGTTCGTTTACAATAGCTCGGGCAATGGCAATTCGTTGTTGCTGACCACCGGATAAAGAATCCGGCATCCTTTTTTCGTAGCCATCTAGATTCACCAGCTTCAAGGCATATTTGATCTTATCGTCTATATAGGATTTACTCTTATTTTTGATCTTCAGACCAAAAGCAATATTTTCTGCAATAGTCATATGGGTAAAAAGGGCATACTTCTGAAATACGGTATTCAATTGCCGTTTGTTGGCCGGAAGTGTGGTAATATCCTGATCTTCAAAAATAACCCGTCCGGTATCGGGCTGTTCAAAACCGCCCAAAATACGCAGGGTAGTGGTTTTACCACAGCCGCTGGGACCCAATAAAGTTAAAAACTCATTCTCCCTGATATACAGATTCAAATCATCCAGAACCATCTGGCCGTCATAAGATTTAGATATATGTTCGAGATTCACTAAAACTTTACTCATGTTACCAAAACCTCCCAAAAATATAATCAAAAATCCTGTGTCAGAACCGGTACACATTAAGAATAATTTTATAATGTTTTTTAGGAAAATGCAACGCATATTTTGAGTGGGGATGTAATTTCTTGTAAAAAAAGAAAAATGCGTTAAAATTTAGAAAGTTTTTCATTAACAAAGTGCAAAGAATATGTTATATTTAATGATAAGAGAGAAACCGGAGGTATTGTCATGGCAAACAGCAAAGAGAAATATGTTGCATATGTGTCTACCTATACAATGGGGGACAAGCATGGCATCAAAATCTATGATGTAGATATGAAGAATGGCAGGTTTGAGGAAAAGTCTGAAGTGGAGATCACCAATTCCTCCTATGTTACGATATCTAAGAATAAGAAATATCTGTATTCTATTACCGATTTTGGCGTGGAATCCTACAGTATATTGGAGGACGGCAGTCTGCAGCTGATTAATTTTGCATCCATCAACGGCATGAGAGGCTGTTATCTTTCCACGGACTATAAGGACGAATACCTTTTTATAGCAGGCTATCATGATGGGAAGCTCACAGTGATGAGGCTGCAAGAAGACGGTTCCATAGGAGAAATAACGGACGAGATCTATCATAAGGGACTGGGCAGCGTAGCAGAGAGAAATTTCAGACCCCATGTCAACTGTGCGAGAATGACACATGACAATAAGTACCTGCTGGTAGCGGATCAGGGAATGGACCATGTCAATGTTTATCGTCTGGATCATGAAAACGGCAGGCTGCAGTTGGCGGATATATTGCGCGGGGACATAGAGTCTGCACCGAGACATATCAAAATCTCCAAGAACGGTAAGTTTATCTATATTGTAAATGAACTGGCCTGCAATATTACCGTATATAAATATGAAGAGAGAAACGAGATTCCTTATTTTGACAGGATTCAGACCATTTCTACCACAAACAGGAAATCACTGGGCTATTCGGCCAGCGCATTGACCATGTCCGAGGACTATCAGTATCTGCTGGCTTCAACACCGGGAGAAAATACGGTGGCAGTCTATAAGGCAGACCAGGATACCGGTCTTTTGGAACAGCGGTTATGTCTGCCCATCAGTGGGGAGTATCCAAAGGATGCTGCTTTTTTCCCGGACAATAAGCATATTGTATCCTTAAACCACACTTCCAATACCATGACATTTTTTAAAGTGGATATGGAAAAGGGCACTTTGATGATGTGTACCAAGGAAATAAAAGTGGATTTACCCAATTGTATTACTTTTTTTAAAATTAAGGGTTAAGAATATTTTGGTAACAGCCGATAAAGATTACGTAACATTATAATTGGATGCAAACGGATGTGCATCAAATAAAAATCAAGGAGGAAAGGACATGAGTGTAAATGCAGTAAGTGGAAGCAGTTCTGCACAGACCTATACCGACTACACGGCTACGAAAGCGGCAGAGAAAACCGAAGCTGAAAGCAAAAAGGCTGAAAGCGGCGTTGTGTATGAAGGCTCCAAGGAAACTGAGCAGAAAGCTACTTATTCCGTGAACAAAATGAGTGCTGAAGACAGAAAAGCACTGGTTGCACAGCTTAAGGCAGATTCCGAGGCGCGTCAGAGCCAGTTGGTAAGCCTGGTACATCAGATGCTGTCCCAGCAGACCAATGCTTACGGACAGGCCAACAATATCTGGCAGTTTCTGGCAAGCGGAAAGTTTACTGTAGATCCTGCTACAAGAGCACAGGCACAGGCGGATATCGCAGAAGACGGTTATTATGGTGTAAGCCAGACCGCTTCCCGTATCTTCGATTTTGCATGCGCACTTGCAGGTGATGATGTGGAGAAGATGAAGGAAATGCAGGCTGCCTTTGAGAAAGGTTTCAAGAAAGCCGAAAAAACTTGGGGCGGAAAGCTTCCCGATATTTCCTACCAGACTCAGGATGCAGTAAATAAGAAGTTTAAAGATTATTATGCTGCAATGGGTGTTGAAGCATAATAATAGCTGTTTAAGTTGTGTTTTATGTATAGAAAAGTCCCGAAATCTAATTTCGGGACTTTTTTAAGCACAATTTTTTATTATACTAAAACATAAAAATCAAGCAGTCAGGGTGAATGAAACTGCATCTGAACCATGGCTGCTTGATTTTTGCTTGATTAGGATTTATAAAATGAAATTACATTCTCTGCTTTTGCACTCATATTAATTAAGAGGGCGTCTAAAATTGTAATGGCAGCCATGGATTCCATGACAACAACAGCTCTGGGAAGAATGACGGGATCATGGCGGCCTTTAATTTGTATGGAAATTTCTTCTTTATTTTGATTGACAGTATTCTGGGGGCGGAAGATGGAAGGCGTGGGCTTTATATGCGCACGTAAAAGAATAGGACTGCCATCACTGATTCCGCCTAATATTCCTCCTGCATGATTCGTGCTCTTGATAACTCGGTTTCCGTCCATTCGGAATGCGTCGTTGTTTTCACTGCCCCTAGCTTTAGAAACCTGTATACCGTCACCGATTTCAACAGCTTTCACGGCACCGATGGATAAAAGTGCTTTGCCAAGATTGGCATCCAGTTTTTCAAATACCGGATCACCAATACCGGCGGGAAGCCCTTCGATGATACATTCTATGATACCGCCACAGGAATCCGACTGTGACATGATTTCCTTTAGGTAGTTTTCGGCCAGTGCTGAAGCTTGTATATCCGGCATGGCAGTAGGAGTAGAAAGTATGGTATCTTTGTCAAATGCGGACATATCCGCTTCAATAGGACCGATGGAGCGGGTGTAGGCAGTAACAGTAATGCCCATTTCTTTTAAAAGCTTTGCAGCAACCGCACCTGCGGCTACCCGGCCGATGGTTTCCCTGCCTGAAGAGCGTCCGCCACCTCTGTAGTCCCTAAATCCATATTTTTTATCAAAGGTATAATCCGCATGTCCGGGTCTGTAATAGGAAGCAATTTCACTGTAATCAGCGGAGCGTTGAGAGGTATTTTTTACCAGCAGGGAAATGGGAGTTCCGGTGGTACGGCCCTCAAAGACGCCGGAGAGGATTTCTACCGCATCATCCTCCTTACGAGGCGTAGAAATCCGGCTTTGCCCGGGTTTTCTTCTGTCCAGATAGACCTGAATATCCGCCTCGCAAAGAGCGAGTCCGGAAGGACATCCATCTATGACAACGCCCAAAGCTTTTCCATGGGATTCGCCCCAGGTTGTGATCTTAAAAATGGTGCCGTATGTGGAACCAGCCATAATAAGTGCCTCCTGTACTGTGAATATAACTAAACTATACACTAAAGCAGGGACGGCCTGCAACAGAAATTGTAAAAAGGTAAAAAAAGAGTGCAAAATTAAAGTAAATATGTTATTATAATTTTGTATGTAAAGTATACGGATTGGATAAGCCATGAAAAAAACATTTCGTGAAAAATTTATTGGCTATTATAAGCAGGTATTAAAAAAGCATAGATGGCTGAAACTCCCCATCCTGATTTGGATGGTGACAGTATTGTCAGTGTATGACGCAGGACTCTGGCTGGGCGCAAATGCCAAGCGTTATTCCTGTGCTGTTTTGTTGTTGCTTTTTTTAGCCGTGAGCAGCAGTTTTGCTTTTCCGGAGACTCTGTCCGCACAAAGGACAAGCCCTGCATTAGAAGAGAATGGAATACTCTTTACAGCAGAGCAGGAGGTGGACTCTGAACAGGTAGCATTTATTGAAGCAGATGATGGCAATTTTGAAAGCTATGATGATGTGGCATTGTTAGGAGAAGAAGAACTGGATACCTATACATTGGACGAGATTCTAGAGAGTAATGAAAACTATAAGGATCTGGTACAGACCGGAGAAGGCAGTGTTGCTGTGATACAGGATTATTCAGACTATGTATTCGATCCTAAGGACTGGCGGCTGATTTTAGTAAATAAGCAGCATTCTATTCCCGAAGATTATAGTTTTCCTTTAGGCACCATTACAGGAAGTATGAAATGTGATGAAAGAATTCTGGAGGATTTACTGGCCATGATGCAGGCGGCCAAGGCGGACGGCATAGATTTGGAAGTCTGCTCACCATATAGAGACTACAATAGACAAACCTATCTCTTTGAGAGAAAAATCAAGTTATATATGAATGCGGGCATGTCCTATATGGATGCTTATAAAACAGCATCTAAGACAGTGACCTCACCCAATGCCAGTGAGCACCAGATTGGCTTGGCCATCGATTTCTACAGCAGTACATACCGAAATCTGGATGAAGGCTTTGCGGATACAGCTACCGGCAAGTGGCTGGCCGCCCACAGTTATGAGTATGGATTTATCCTGCGCTATCCGGAGGGCAGAGAATATATAACAGGTATTGAATACGAGCCTTGGCACTTTAGATATGTAGGTGTGGAAGCTGCTACGGTGATTACCGGCAGAGACATTACTTTAGAAGAGTTCTGGGAGGATTTATATTGATGTATCGCTTGTTAAGGCAGGAAGGGCGGGCGAAAAGGGGAGAGTTTCATACCGTGCACGGTATTATTCAGACACCGGTCTTTATGAATGTGGGAACGGTGGCTGCCATTAAAGGAGCAGTCTCTACGGCGGATCTGGAGGAAATCGGAACCCAGGTTGAACTGTCCAATACCTATCACCTCCATGTAAGGCCCGGAGATCAGATAGTAAAGCAGCTCGGCGGTCTTCATAAATTTATGTCCTGGGACAAGCCGATCTTAACTGACTCCGGAGGTTTTCAAGTCTTTTCTTTGGCGGGATTGCGCAAGATAAAGGAAGAGGGCGTATATTTTAACTCTCATATAGACGGCCGCAAGATTTTTATGGGGCCGGAGGAAAGTATGCAGATTCAATCTAATTTGGCGTCTACTATTGCCATGGCATTTGATGAATGTCCCAGTGCCAAAGCTGACAGAAAGTATGTGCAAGCTTCCGTGGAGCGTACTACCAGATGGCTGGAACGCTGTAAAAGGGAAATGGAGAGGCTAAATAATTTACCGGATACCATTAATAAAGAGCAGATGCTTTTTGGTATCAATCAAGGTGCCATTTACGGTGATATTCGGATAGAACATGCCAAGCGGATTGCAGAATTTGAATTGGACGGATATGCGATAGGTGGACTTGCAGTGGGGGAGACCCATGAGGAAATGTATGATATTTTAGAGCAGGTAGTTCCGCATCTTCCGCTTGAAAAGCCTACTTACTTGATGGGGGTGGGAACTCCTGCCAATATTTTAGAAGCCGTGGAGAGAGGCGTGGATTTTTTTGACTGTGTCTATCCCAGCAGAAACGGCAGACATGGACACCTTTATACCAATTATGGAAAAATCAACCTTTTCAATGCAAAATATGAACTGGATGAAAGACCTATAGAAGAAGGCTGTGGCTGTCCTGCCTGCAGACGTTATTCCAGAGCGTATATACGGCATCTGTTAAAAGCCAAGGAAATGTTGGGAATGCGGCTATGTGTACTTCATAACCTGTATTTCTACAATACTATGATGACGGAAATCAGAGAAGCATTGGATAGCGGCGAATTTATCGCTTATAAAAAACGAAAGCTGCAAGGTATGGCTGCAGGAGAAGAATAGGATATTCCGGTATTAATTTTAATAAAATGCTTGCCGATGAGCGGTAAGTTGTGTATCATAACCAATAGGTGCCATACTTTTCGGTATTTGGTGCAAGTTACAGGAGGACAGAATATGAGTATTTTATTGAGTGATGGAACGGTGACAGATGCGACAGCAGCCGGCGGTGGTTCTCTCTTAATGATGGTAATTGTTTATGCGGTTGTCATTGGTGCAATGTGGTTTATCTTTATGAGACCTCAGAAGAAAGAGCAGAAGAGACTGGCAGCTATGCTTTCTTCCTTGGAAACCGGTGACTGTGTACTCACCACTTCCGGTTTCATAGGTATTGTCATCGATATTAATGACGATACAGTCATTGTAGAATTCGGTAATAATAAAAACTGCCGTATTCCCATGGAAAAGAGCGCAATCAGCCGTGTGGAGAAACCCGGTGAGGCATAAGCCCTTTACGGTCAACAGCGAAAAAGGTTCCGAGCCCATGTGTAAGCCCATGCGGTTTCGGGACTTTTTGCAATTGATACAAATATAACTTATTTAAGAAAAGAGGAAGAAAATGAATTTGCAGATTACCTGTATTCCGGGCGACGGTATCGGACCGGAAATCGTAGCAGAGGCAAAAAAAGTGTTAGAAAAAGCCGGAGAAAGATTTGGATTTGTACCGAAATTTACAGATATTTTAATGGGAGGCGCTTCCATAGATGTACATGGCGTACCTCTGACTGAAGAAGCTGTAGCAACCGCAAAGGCGGCAGATGCAGTATTGATGGGGTCTATTGGCGGCAACACTACAACTTCACCCTGGTATAAGCTGCCGCCCGAAAAACGTCCCGAAGCAGGACTCTTAAAGATCCGCAAAGAATTGAATTTGTTTGCAAATCTTCGCCCTGCTTTTCTATATTCCGAACTGGCCGGTGCCTGTCCATTGAAGGAGGAAATCAGCCGGGCAGGTTTCGACATTATGATCATGAGAGAGTTGACGGGGGGTCTGTATTTTGGCGAACGGAAAACCATAGAAGAAAACGGTGTCAGAAAAGCAATAGATACCCTGACCTATGATGAGAATGAAATCCGTAGGATTGCTATCAAAGGCTTTGATATTGCAATGAAGAGAAAGAAAAAGGTAACCAGCGTGGATAAAGCCAATGTGTTGGATTCTTCCAGACTATGGAGAGCGGTAGTGGAAGAAGTGGCTAAGGACTATCCCGAGGTGGAGTTAGAGCATATGCTGGTGGATAACTGTGCGATGCAGTTAGTAAAGGATCCGGCGCAGTTTGATGTGATCTTAACAGAGAACATGTTCGGTGACATTTTATCCGATGAAGCCAGCATGGTGACCGGCTCCATCGGTATGTTGGCAAGTGCTTCCTTAAATGATACAAAGTTTGGACTTTATGAGCCCAGCCATGGTTCCGCTCCGGATATTGCGGGGCAAAATATAGCAAATCCCATTGCTACCATACTGAGCGCAGCCATGATGCTGAGGTTCAGCTTTGATTTAGATGAAGCGGCCAATGCTGTGGAAGCAGCGGTACAGCAGGTGCTGAAAGAAGGATATCGAACGGTGGATATTATGTCACAGGGTGCGAAACAGGTAAGCTGCTCTGAAATGGGTAGTTTGATTGCCGAAAGAATATAAGCTGCGGTGTTTGGAAAACAAGGAGGAGAAAGACAATGAGAAGTGATTCTGTAAAAATGGGTACCAGTCAGGCCCCCCACAGGAGTCTGTTCAATGCATTGGGTTATACAGAGGAAGAACGGCAAAGACCTTTAATTGGTATAGTAAGTTCCTATAATGAAATTGTGCCCGGACATATGAATTTGGATAAAATTACAGAGGCAGTAAAAATGGGAGTTGCCATGGCGGGCGGTACTCCGGTTATGTTTCCTGCCATTGCGGTTTGCGACGGTATTGCCATGGGACATATCGGTATGAAATATTCTCTGGTTACTAGAGACTTGATTGCGGACAGTACCGAATGTATGGCTATGGCACACGGCTTTGACGGACTGGTGTGCATTCCTAACTGTGATAAAAATGTGCCCGGCCTTTTGATGGCTGCAGCCAGACTGAATATTCCCACTGTATTTGTATCCGGCGGGCCTATGTTAGCCGGTAGGGTAAAGGGAGAAAAGCGCAGCCTGTCTTCCATGTTTGAAGCGGTGGGTAGTGTAGCGGCAGGTTCCATGACTATGGAGGAGCTCTGTGAGTATGAAGAGAAGGTATGTCCTACTTGTGGCTCCTGTTCCGGTATGTATACCGCCAATTCCATGAACTGCCTGACTGAAGCCATCGGTATGGGCTTAAAGGGTAACGGTACCATTCCCGCTGTATATTCCGAGAGAATCCGTCTGGCAAAACATGCCGGTATGAAGATTATGGAGTTGGTGGAAAAAAATATAAGACCCAGGGATATTATGACGAAGGAGGCCTTTTTAAATGCGCTGACCGTAGATATGGCACTTGGATGCTCAACCAATACCATGCTGCATTTGCCGGCCATTGCGCATGAAGCGGGTGTGGATCTGAATTTAGACATTGCAAATGAACTTTCTGCTAAGACTCCCAATCTGTGTCATTTAGCACCTGCAGGTCCTACTTATATGGAAGATTTGAATGAGGCGGGCGGCGTTTATGCAGTAATGAAGGAACTTTCCAAGTTAAATCTGCTGAATCTGAATTTGATCACGGCTACGGGAAAGACCGTGGGTGAGAATATAGCGGATGCCGTAAATACAAATGAGAACGTGATTCGCCCGGTGGAGAATCCTTACTCTGAGACCGGCGGAATTGCCGTGTTAAAAGGCAACTTAGCACCGGATTCCGGTGTGGTAAAGCGTTCCGCCGTAGTGCCTGAAATGATGGTACACGAGGGTCCGGCCAGGGTATTTGACTGTGAGGAAGATGCCATTGAGGCGATCAAAGGCGGTAAGATTGTAGCAGGAGATGTGGTGGTAATCCGTTACGAAGGACCCAAAGGCGGGCCCGGTATGAGGGAAATGTTGAATCCGACCTCTGCCATTGCAGGCATGGGATTGGGGTCTTCAGTAGCGCTGATTACGGACGGACGCTTCTCAGGTGCCTCCAGAGGAGCATCCATCGGACATGTTTCACCGGAAGCGGCTGTGGGAGGTCCTATTGCTCTTGTAGAAGAGGGAGATATTATCAGTATCAACATTCCCGAAAATGCTTTAAATGTGAAAATTTCCGATGAGGAAATGAATAGAAGACGCGCTGCATGGCAGCCCAGAGAGCCCAAAGTAACCACCGGCTATCTGGCCCGCTACCGTGAATTGGTCACCAGCGGAAACCGTGGCGCAATTTTAGAACTGCCCTCAAACAATAAGTAGGGGACAGCTAAAGGAGGATTTAGAAATGCAGCTGACAGGTGCAGAAATTGTAATTGAATGTTTAAAAGAGCAGGGTGCGGATACCGTTTTCGGTTATCCCGGCGGCACTATTTTAAATATTTATGATGAACTTTATAAACATAGCAGTGAAATCAGGCATATTCTGACGTCTCATGAGCAGGGAGCAGCTCACGCGGCTGATGGCTATGCCAGAGCTACCGGAAAGGTAGGAGTCTGTCTGGCCACCAGCGGTCCCGGCGCTACCAATCTGGTGACCGGTATTGCAACGGCCTACATGGATTCCGTTCCTATGGTAGCTATTACTGCAAATGTAAATCTGCCTCTGCTTGGAAAGGATTCTTTCCAGGAGGTGGATATTGCCGGTGTGACCATGCCCATTACAAAACATGGTTATATTGTAAAGGATGTGAATATTCTGGCGGATACCTTAAGGAGAGCTTTTAAGATTGCAAAATCCGGCAGACCAGGTCCTGTGTTGGTGGACATTACCAAAGATGTGACTGCCAACAGCTGTGAGTTTACGCCCATGACGCCCGCTGAACCGGAGATAATCAACCGCTATACGCAGGAAGACTTAGAAAAGGCGGCGGAGTTACTAAAAAATGCAAAGAAACCTTATATTTATCTGGGAGGCGGCGCGATCATTTCCGGCGCAGCAGAGCAGGTGAGAGAATTTGCAGAGAAGCTGGATGCCCCGGTCTGTGATACACTGATGGGAAAGGGTGCTTTTGACGGAAGGAGTGAAAGATATACCGGCATGATCGGTATGCACGGAACGAAAACATCTAACTTTGGAGTCAGTGAGTGTGATCTGCTGGTTACGCTGGGTGCCAGATTCTCCGATAGGGTGATTGGAAATCCGGCTACTTTTGCCAAGAATGCCAAGGTGCTGCACATTGATATTGATGCAGCGGAGATCGGCAAAAATATTCCGGCTTATATCGGCATCACCGGTGATCTGAGCTGCGTATTAAAGGAATTAAACCAGCGATTGGAACAGCAGTCTCATCCTGAGTGGATGCAGCATATCAAAGAATTGAAAGAAAAATATCCTCTCAAGTATTCACAGGATGAACTTTCCTGTCCCTATGTAATAGAAGAAATTGACAGGGTAACAAAGGGGAAGGCCCTGATCACGACTGATGTTGGCCAGCATCAGATGTGGGCGGCGCAATATTATAAATATACGGAGCCCAGAACCTTTCTTTCTTCCGGCGGCCTTGGTACTATGGGCTATGGTTTGGGAGCATGCATCGGCGCAAAAGTTGGAAAACCTGACAAGATCTGTATTAATATTGCGGGGGACGGTTGTTTCCGTATGAATATGAACGAACTGGCAACGGCCAGCCGTTACAATATTCCGATTATTCAAGTGATCATCAATAACCATGTGCTGGGTATGGTGCGTCAGTGGCAGACCTTATTCTACGATCACCGTTATTCCCAGACAGTACTACAGGATAAGGTGGACTTCTGTAAAGTATCGGAAGGGCTGGGATGTACGGCTATTCGGGTCACCACAAAGGAAGAGGTGGCACCGGCAATTGAAAAAGCAATATCTCTGCAGACGCCTGTGGTGATTGAATGTATGATTCCCGAAGATGATAAAGTATTTCCGATGGTACCTGCGGGAGCACCTATCAGCGAAGCATTTGATGAGGATGATTTAAACAAAAGATGATTTTTGAGGGAATATGGCAAAAAGAAGAGGGCTGATGATACAGCTTACCGTTATACTTGGGTTCCTGCTTCTGACCATCCTGTATTTTGTGATCGGCTTTTGTTATCAGGAGGGGTTTGGACCGGGAACCTTTATCAATGGAATTTATTGTACCGGTAAGTCTGTGGAACAGGTAAACGAAGAATTAAAGAAACAGTACGGAAAGGATTCTTTTTCCTTACAGGATGCTTACGGACATACCTATATCATCGGATTTGATGAGATTGGATTGAACATTGACTATATTGGTCAATTGGAGGATATACAGTCTGCACAAAGCCCTTATTTATGGATTATGAATCTATTTGATTTCCGCTATCGGACGCTTCCGCCACAGATTGTGCTGAATGAGGATTTACTTGCAAAGGCACTGGAGAATTGCGGTATCTATCGTGACAACGAAAAGACGCAGAATGTTGAAATCTTGCTGGAACAGGGTTATGTGCTAAAGGATGGCATGACAGATATCCTGGATAAGGATATGCTGAAAACTGTGATCATAGAAGCACTGAAAACCGGTATGACGGAAATAGATGTCTCTTCCTGTTATGTGGATTTACCTTATACGGATCAGATGTTAAAAACATTGGCTCTGTGGGAGAAGGTGGATGCATTTCAAACCTGCGGCATTGTATATGATATGGGTGATGCTTTTGTGGAACTTACTCCGGAAATTGTTTCCGGCTGGATCATGTTATCGGAAAAAGGAGATTTTTTACTGGATAGTAGCGGTGAGCTGATACTTAAGGAGGAGGGCATACAGGAGTTTCTGGATATACTTTGTGCGGAATATACTACCTACGGCAGTACACATACTTTTCAGTCTACACGAGGAGACCTTATTACCATTGAAGGAGGAACCTATGGGAATGAAATTGACAGAGCTGCTGAAGAAACATATTTAAAACAGGCATTTTTAAGTGGTGTAGAGGAGGTTCATGTGCCATCCTATACGCGGGAAGCTTATGTAAGGGGAAAGGACGATATCGGTGACACCTATGTGGAGGTGGACATGACGGAGCAAAAGCTTTACTATTATGAAGATGGAAAGCTTTTGTTGGAGACAGATGTAGTGACGGGCAATACAGGACGCAGGATGGGGACACCGGAGGGCGTTAATTATGTTTACAGTATGCAGCGGAATAGGACATTGAGAGGCCCGGGCTATGCTTCTTTTGTGAAATACTGGATGCCTGTAACAGGTAATATTGGTCTTCACGATGCTTCTTGGCGGAAAGAATTCGGAGGGGAGATCTATAAGACAAACGGTTCCCACGGCTGCATCAATATTCCGCCCGATGTGATGCCTGAATTATATGAGATGCTGGAAATCGGTGTACCGGTAGTTATGTTTTACTGAGTATTATTTATATAGTGTATGTGAGAATCATTTAACAATGCAGTTGACGAAAGCGGTTGGAGCGTTTACAATAAAACGTATGTCAGTTACGGAAACGAGGAGGATATGAAAGTGCGAGTTTATAATTTTTCTGCAGGACCTGCGGTACTGCCCGAGGAAGTATTAAAAGAAGCGGCAGATGAGATGCTGGATTATGAAGGAAGCGGTATGTCCGTAATGGAGATGAGCCACCGGTCCAAGACTTATGACAAGATTATTAAGGATGCAGAAGCTGATTTAAGAGAGCTGATGCAGATTCCCGACAATTATAAGGTGCTGTTTTTACAGGGTGGCGCCAGTTCGCAGTTTGCCATGATTCCCATGAATCTGATGAAGAACAAAGTGGCGGACTATATTGTAACAGGACAATGGGCTAAGAAAGCTTATCAGGAAGCGGCGCTTTACGGCAAAGCAAATAAAATTGCATCCAGCGAGGATGAGACCTTTTCTTACATACCGGACTGCTCCGATCTTCCCATCAGTGAAGATGCGGACTATGTCTATATCTGTGAAAACAATACAATTTACGGAACCAAGTTCAAAACCTTGCCCAACACCAAGGGTAAGCCCCTGGTAGCGGACGTTTCTTCCTGTTTCTTATCGGAGCCGGTAGATGTGAGTAAATACGCGCTGATCTACGGTGGGGTTCAGAAGAATATCGGTCCTGCAGGTGTGGTGATCGTAATTATCAGAGAGGATCTGATTACCGAGGATGTGCTACCCGGTACCCCTACCATGTTTAAATACAAGATACATGCGGACAATGATTCCCTTTACAATACACCGCCCGCATATGGTATCTATATCTGTGGTAAGGTCTTTAAATGGTTAAAGAAGCAGGGCGGTCTGGAAGCTATGAAAGCCCATAACGAAAAGAAAGCAAAAATTCTTTACGATTTCTTGGATGAGAGTAGTCTCTTTAAGGGTACTGTCAGAAAGGAAGACCGTTCTTTAATGAATGTGCCATTTATAACCGGCAGCGAAGAAATGGATGCCAAATTTATAAAAGAGGCCACTGCTGCAGGTTTTGTGAACTTAAAAGGCCACAGAAGCGTAGGCGGTATGCGTGCCAGCATCTACAATGCCATGCCCATAGAAGGCGTTGAGAAGCTGGTGGCATTCATGAAGGAATTTGAGAAAAATAATGCATAGGAGTGAAGAATATGTTTAGGTACTATTGTCTGAATCCTATTTCTCAGGTAGGATTGGTTAATTTTACGGAGAACTATACAAAGACCGAATCGGTGGAGGAAGCAGAAGGAGTGCTGGTTAGAAGCGCTTCCATGCATGAGATGGATCTTCCCGAAAAGCTGTTAGCCATTGCCAGGGCAGGAGCCGGTGTAAACAATATTCCGTTGGATAAATGTGCGGAAAAGGGCATTGTGGTATTCAATACCCCGGGAGCCAATGCCAACGGTGTAAAGGAATTGGTAATTGCAGGGATGCTTTTGGCTGCAAGAGATGTAGTCGGCGGTATTGAATGGGTGAAGAACAATTCCGAAGATGAAAATGTTGCAAAGACTGCGGAAAAAGAGAAGAAGAACTTTGCGGGTACCGAGCTGATGGGTAAAAAGCTGGGGATCATCGGTCTGGGTGCTATCGGTGTCAAGGTAGCTAATGCCGTAAGACATCTTGGTATGGAGGTATACGGCTATGATCCCTATGTATCCGTAGATGCTGCATGGAATCTGAGCCGCGATGTAAAACATGTACTGAATGTGGAGGAAATTTACAGAGATTGTGATTATATTACCATCCATGTTCCTTTGCTTGATTCCACCAGGGAAATGATCAATAAGGATGCTATCGCACAGATGAAGGACGGTGTGGTGATTCTGAATTTTGCAAGAGATTTACTGGCAAATGAGCAGGATGTGTTAGCAGGTATTGAAAGCGGAAAGATCCGTAAGTATGTTTCTGATTTTCCCAATTCCACTACCGCAGGCAAACCGGGCTGTATCGTAATTCCCCACTTGGGTGCTTCCACGGAAGAATCCGAGGATAACTGTGCTGTAATGGCAGTAAAAGAGATGATGGACTATCTGGAGAATGGCAACATCAAGAACAGCGTAAACTATCCGGCCTGCGATATGGGTGTTTGTACACAGGCGGGCAGAGTAGCTATTTTCCATAAAAATGTAGCCAACATGATTACTAAGTTTACCGCCTGCTTCGGTGATAATGGCATCAATATTTCCGATATGACGAACAAATCAAAAGGCAATGTAGCCTATACCATGTTGGATGTGGAGAGTCCGGCTACGACACAGATTGTAGAGAAATTGAGTGCCATCGACGGCGTGTTCCGTGTGCGTGTGGTAAAATAAGGAATCGTAGTTTCATTTCTATGAAATAAGCATGATAAAAGCGGCCTATTGGGCCGCTTTTTTGTGTGTTATCCGGTTTATCGGTACAGAAAAGGCTGATTTTCTCCGTCAGCCAGTATATCTTCCAGATTGGTACGCATTTTCTGATTCGCCAGACAGGCGGATTCACTTTGTAAATCCATATAACGGATAAAAAAGTCTTCCAGAGAAACGCCTTGCTCATCCGCTATTTCCTGTAGTATAGGGCGGAGTTTGTCAAGCTGCGCCGATACCTGCACTTTCTGAGGGTCTATATCAGCCATAACGGATTCAGCATATTTATTGATTCTTGCTAAAATTTTTCTGTCTTCGGCGGTCATAAGTTTCCATCCTTTTATTTTTTATTAGTATTGTCAAAAATTATTTCTTTTACGTTTTCTCTTGATATTTTATCACCATTGTCTTGTGATGTATAGTAATTTTTGGTAAAATGAGATAGGTAAAAGATCAAAAGTAATATTGGAAACGAGGAATTTTTATATGGCAGAAATCAGACCTTTTCGTGCGTTCAGACCGGCCCCCGGATTAGAAAGCCGCATTGCAGCGCTTCCCTATGATGTATACAACAGACAGGAAGCGAAGCAGGCTGTGGCTGACAATGTGCATTCTTTTTTACGGATAGACAGGGCAGAAACTCAGTTTCCGGATGAAGTAGATACCTATGACGAACGGGTCTATGAAAAGGCCAAGGAACTGTTGGAGGAACAGATCAGTAAGGGAGAATTCATACAGGACGCATATCCCTGCTATTATCTGTACGAACTGGTAATGAACGGCAGAAGCCAAACAGGTATTGTAGCCTGTGCGTCCATTGATGATTATGTAAACGGTGTGATCAAAAAGCATGAAAATACCAGAACGGAAAAAGAAGAAGACCGCATCCGGCATGTAGATGCTTTAAATACCCAGACCGGACCTATTTTCCTGGCCTATCGGGACAGGAGTGATCTGCAGGTTCTGGTTGGTAAAAATAAAGCAAAAACACCGCTCTACGATTTTACTTCACAAGACGGTATTACACACAGAGTATATTGCATAGATGAATCTGAAGATATTCAAAGTATCCAGGCTATTTTTAAGGATTTGGGTAATATTTATATTGCGGACGGTCATCACCGCTGTGCCTCTGCAGTTAAAGTGGGGTTAAAGCGAAGGGCAGCAAAGCCCGATTTTACGGGGGAGGAAGAGTTCAATTTTTTTCTTTCCGTTCTGTTTCCGGACAGTGAATTGATGATCATGGATTATAACAGGGTAGTAAAAGACATAAACGGTATGGACACAGTGGAGTTTATAGAAAAACTCTCAGAGATGTTTACCGTGGAAGAGAGGGGAAGTATTCCCGTAAAGCCTGCCGCTAAAGGGGAATTCGGGATGTTCCTAGAAGATAAGTGGTATTTGTTGACTGCCGGAGAGGAACTTAGGAGTACTGACCCGGTTAGAAATCTGGATGTTTCTGTTTTACAGGAGAGGGTACTGCAGCCGCTTTTAGGGATTGAAGATCCCAAAACCGATAAGCGGATCGATTTTGTGGGTGGTATACGAGGACTTAAGGAGTTGGAAAGAAGGGTGCATACCGATATGAGAGTTGCTTTTTCCCTGTATCCGACCTCCATTGGTGAATTGTTTGCAGTGGCGGATCAGGGGCTGTTAATGCCTCCGAAATCCACCTGGTTTGAACCCAAACTGAGGAGTGGTCTGTTTTTGCACAGTCTGGCTGATTAATGCGAAAGGAAGGAAGTCCTATGAATAAAAAATTGTACAAACTGATGAACTGGCCTGCCATTGAAGAAATCATTTATTCCGAAGCATCCGATCCCCATGCACTTTTAGGCCCGCATCCTTCGGGGAGCGGTACACTATTGCAGACTTTCTGGCCTGGAGCGGAAAAAGTACAGATTCAGTTTCTGACAGATATGTCGGAAAAAGAAATGGAGCTGGCGGACGATGATGGATTTTTCGCTCTCTGGCTGCCGGAGAAGAAGATTACACCTTACCGCTATATTATTACTTATCCTGATGGAAGACTGGAAACCAGACAGGATGCGTATCGCCATACCTCTCTCATCACAAAGGATGACGAGGCGGCCTTTGCCCATGGCATACATTATACTATTTATGAAAAGCTGGGTGCTCATCCTATGACATTGGATGGGGAAGAAGGCACTTATTTTGGTGTATGGGCGCCTAATGCGGTCAGAGTCAGTGCGGTTGGGGACTTCAATAACTGGGATGGCAGAATCCATCAAATGCGTAAGATGCCCACCGGTATTTTTGAAATCTTTGTACCCGGTGCGAAAGTAGGAGATAATTATAAATTTGAAATTAAATTAAAGACCGGATTGACCTATCTGAAGGCCGATCCGTATGGCAATGCCGCACAGCTCCGGCCGGAGAATGCTTCCGTTATTGCCGATTTAAAGCAATTTAAATGGGAAGATGAGAAATGGCTGCAGACCAGAGAACAGTTGCAAAAGCCCGGAGAACCCATGAGCGTATATGAGCTGTATTTAGGCAGCTTTACGGATCCGGAAGAAGGAAATGCATATGCAAACTATCGGGATATTGCAACGAAATTGATCTCGTATGTGAAAGAGATGGGATATACCCATATAGAACTGATGCCGGTTATGGAGCATCCTTTTGATGCATCATGGGGGTACCAAACCATCGGTTATTATGCGCCTACCGCCAGATATGGTACGCCTGAGGATTTTATGTATTTTATGAACGAAATGCATAAGGCAGGTATCGGTGTGATCTTAGATTGGGTGCCGGCTCATTTTCCCAGAGATATCTACGGACTTTCTAATTTTGACGGCACCTGCCTCTATGAGCATTTAGATCCCAGACAGGGATTCCATCCTCATTGGGGTACGTTGATATATAATTATGGCAGACCGGAAGTGAAAAATTATCTGATTGCCAATGCTTTATTCTGGGTTGAAAAATTTCATGCCGATGGTATCCGTATGGATGCAGTAGCATCCATGCTCTATTTAGACTACGGTAAACGGGACGGGGAATGGGTGGCCAATATGTACGGCGGCAATGAGAATCTGGAGGCCCTGGAATTTATTAAGCATTTAAATTCAATTTTAAAGAAAAGAAATCCGGGCGTGCTCAGTATAGCGGAGGAAAGTACTGCATGGCCCATGATCACCGGTGCTTTGGAGGATGGAGGGCTGGGGTTTGATCTAAAATGGAATATGGGCTTTATGAATGATTATCTTGATTATATTAAATACGACCCCTATTTCAGAAGCCATCACCATGGGGAATTGACTTTCAGTATGATCTATGCATACAGTGAGCATTTTATACTGACATTCTCCCACGATGAAGTAGTGCACGGCAAGTCGTCCATGTTAGGAAAAATGCCCGGAGAGAGAGAACAGAAATTTGCCGGGCTGCGTCTGACCTATGCATATATGATGAGTCATCCCGGAAAGAAACTTATTTTTATGGGACAGGATCTGGGAGAATTTGATGAGTGGAACGAAAATAGGCGCGTGGAATGGGAACTGTTACAATATGCCGAACATCAGGGCTTGAATGCACTGATTAAAAAATTGAATCAGCTTTATAAAACCCTGCCGGCTCTCTATGAGTTGGATCATGCGGCAGAGGGGTTTGAGTGGATCAACAGCATTGCAGGAAACGAGTGCTTCTTAACTTATCTGCGAAAGGGTAAAAAGAAAGAGGATACGCTTGTGGTAGCTGCCAATTTCTCGGGCGCTCCCTTACAGCTGCGTATTGGTGTGCCCTATGAAGGCGGTTATAAAGAAATTATAAATACGGACGATTCCGCTTTTGGAGGCAGCGGAAATGTCAATTCCCGCATCAAGAAAACCGCAAAGAAGGAATGGGACGAAAGACCATATTCCATTCAAATTAAATTGGCGCCCTTATCTGTGAGTATTCTGGCGTATAAAGGTGAAGAAGAAAAGAAAAAGACTGAACCCAAGGCTTCCGGAAGCAGGAAAAAGACAAAATAGGAGGAGCTATGCTGACTGCAATGATTGTGGAAGAACTGCATATTACACAGGATATTGATGTGGTAGAGCAGTTGTTGATGGAGATTCCTGACAAGGCTCTTAGGTTGGGAATACGGATTCTGTTAGCTATAGCCGCCTTTTTTATAGGCGGACAGATCATCAAGCTGTTACGCAGGATAGTAAAGAAGTCCCTTAAACGTGCTCATGCGGATATAGGTGTTGTGCAGTTTCTGGATTCCTTTACTAAAGTCGTGCTGTATGTATTATTGATTTTTTTAATAGCCTCAAGCTTTGGTGTGGATGCTGCCAGCATTGTGGCGCTATTAGGTTCCGCGGGTGTGGCTATCGGTCTGGCAATCCAGGGCAGCCTTTCCAATTTTGCCGGAGGTGTACTCATTCTGCTGTTAAAACCTTTTAAAGTAGGGGATTATATTAAGGAGGATGCAAAGGGAAACGAGGGGACTGTTTCAGAAATCCAGCTTTTTTATACCAAGTTGCAGACTCCTGACAATCGTGTCATTATTTTGCCTAACGGTACGCTTGCAAATACCAGTATGACCAATGTAACGGCAGCCCCTGTGCGCCGACTGGATATTGCGGTGGGGATAGCTTACGACTCGGATATAAGGCGGGCCAAAGATGTTTTGACAGAAATGTTACAAGCAGATGAGGCAGTGTTAAAGGACAGGGAATATTTGGTGGTCGTGGATGAACTGGCAGAATCTTCCATTAATCTGATACTGCGCTGCTGGGTGGCAAAAGAGGAGTACTGGACGGCTAAGTGGAGGCTGACAGAGGAGACCAAGTATACGCTGGATAAAGCAGGTATTACCATTCCCTTTCCGCAGTTGGATGTTCATCAAGTTTAATTTTGGCAAATCTTAAAATTTATAAATTCACCGTTGCATTTTTTTAGAGGAGCCTTTATAATAATTACTGTTGTGACCGTTAAGGTTGCCTGCTGAAATAGCTCAGTCGGTAGAGCACTTCACTCGTAATGAAGGGGTCGAGGGTTCAAGTC
>JAFLSX010000020.1 GCA_022510705.1 Lachnospiraceae bacterium | reverse complement strand
CGCGACTGTAAAATCTCACTATATGCTGCTGGAGCATAAGGCTTCAGAATGTATAAGTTGTCACGCGTGTGAATCCAGATGTCCGTTTGAAGTTCCAATTGCAGAAAAAATGGAGAAAACAGCAAAATTATTTGGATGTTAATTATCTTTGGATGAAATGAGACAGCTATAAAAGGAGAAACTATGAATTATTTTGAACGTGCTTGTGCTCTGCGTGAAGAGCTGATTGAAAATCGACGGTATTTTCATGAGAATGCGGAGGTCGGGCTTCATATGCCGGAAGCCAAAGCTTATGTGATGAAAAAATTGGAAGAATACGGTCTAAAGCCGCAGGAATGCGGGGAAGGTGTCACTGCTACGCTGGGAAGCGGCGGTAAGGTGATCCTCCTTCGGGCCGATATGGATGCGCTGCCCATGCCGGAGGAGAGTGGCCTGTCTTTTGCTTGTCCTACCAAAGAACAAGCGCACACCTGCGGGCATGATTTCCATGCGGCAATGCTCCTTGTGGCTGCAAAACTGCTCAAGGAAGACGAAGCCGCTTTGAAGGGTACGGTAAAATTTATGTTCCAGCCTGCGGAGGAGACCTTTGAGGGCAGCCGTAATATGATAGAGCATGGCATTTTGGAGGATCCCAAACCGGATGTTGCATTAGCTTATCATGTCAGTCCGGGGAAACTCCCCATCGGCACTTATCTGTATAACGATTCCGGCACCATGATGTTCTCTGTCGATACGTTTGAAATCCACATTCAGGGTAAAGGCAGCCACGGCGCTTATCCTCATCTGTCAATCGATCCTATTAATATCGGAACGCATATTTATCTTGCCCTGCAGGAATTGATCGCACGGGAGAGCGACCCGAATGATGCCGCTCTTCTGACGGTGGGACAGTTTACTGCGGGTTCCGCAGCAAATATCATTCCGGATACTGCCGTGCTGAAAGGAACGATGCGCACCAATAAAAAAGAGGCTCGTGAAAAGCTGGTCCGCCGCTTAAAAGAGGTATCGGAGGCTACCGCTACCGTTTACGGCGGGTCTGCCGAAGTGGTATTCACATGCAGTGTACCGACACTGGTGTGTGACAGTACATTGACCAAAGAGATTGTCGGATATATGACGGAGCTTCCGATTCCAAATGCGACCGGTTACTCCGGAATTGCTGCCAGCGCCTCTGAGGACTTCGCTTTGATTGCGGAACAGATTCCCAGCGCCTTTATGTATCTGTCCGCCGGCTATGCGGACGAGCGTGGCAACTATCCCGCTCACAATCCCAAAGTGCAGTTTAACGAGGATGTCCTGCCCATCGGGGCAGCCTGCCTGGCGCATAGTGCCATGCGCTGGCTGGCGGAACATAAGGGTTAGTCGTGAATGGGGCAAAAATTGGGCTAAAGAATAGCCGGTTTTTGTCCTATTTTTGTCTCTATATATAACAGTGGTTCTCATAAAAGGAAATAATTTATTTTGCATAGAGAGGATTTCAGATTCCATGGGATTACACAGAAGTAACGGAAATCATACCGATGCAATTGGCAAAAGAAAATAAGAAGTTTTTCTTTAGGCAGATACAAAAGGACTGTGTAGAAACAGTCCTTTTGATTTCTTTGTATGTTTTTATTTTTCAAAGACCCTGCTGATTTGGGACAGCATGACTTCCGGAACAAAGGGCTTTGTAATAAAATCTACCGCACCTTCGCTAAAGCAGCGGGCCTCGGTTTCGGGGTCGTTATCCGCAGTGAGAAATATCACGGGTATGCTGCGGCATTGCTCCATCCCGCGTATTCTGTTAAGAACCTCAAATCCATCCATCTCAGGCATTTTGATATCCAGCAGAATAAGGTCGCATACTCCGTTTTCCAAATAGGTAAGCGCCTGTTGTCCTTTCATAACAGGGATGACCTTGTATTCCTTACTGAGAACGGTTCTTGCTGTTGCAAGATTCAGTTTGTTGTCGTCCACTATCAGTATTGTTCTCATAGCTCTAAGCTGCTCCTTCTATTTATATACATAGTAAAGTCCTATCATTGCTGGACCGGTGTTACACGTGAAAGTAGCACTGGCCTTATTAACTATCACTTCATCGAAATATCCTTTTTTTTCTATTACTGCCAAGATTTGAGAAATAATCTTTTGCGGACAGCCCGCATGGGTTATGATCAGCATTTTTTTGTCTATCTTCTCGGTATGCCTCAGTTCACTCCGAACATACCGTAATACAGCCTTTTCATAGTTGCCTATTTGCAATGATTTTAAAGTAATCTTTCTATCTTTCATGAAAAAAACAGCGTTAGATCTAAAAAAGCTGCACACGTTTTTTACAGATTTGCTTATCTTGCCGTTATGATAGAGATGGTTTGCGGTGGGGACAAAAAAGGAGCTGGATATCATACTTCTCATGTTTTCTATAGCTTCAACTATCTCGGCAGCTGTTTTTCCGCTATCCCGCATTTCCACAGCTTTCAGCACCATGAGTCCTAAACCCATTGACAAGTGTCCCGAATCGATCACTGTTACCCGTTCGCTGTCTTCTCCCAATAATTGCAGTGATTCTGTTGCGTTATGATAGGACAGACTGGCTTTACTGCTGATAGCGATGTGAATGATCTCATCATACTCTTTTAGGTTTTTTTGGAAAAAAACCCGATACTCCTCGGAAACGGCAATCCTGGTTTTAGGCATTTCTCCGCCGTCTTCCAGATATTCCAGAACGTTTCTTGCCGTGATTTCAACGCCGTCCTTGAACTTGCCGGTGAACTTGCTGTTGGTAGTATGTATGTAAAAACGCATGATATCAATATTGTGTGCCAGTAGATAACTGTCAGGCAGATCGCTTAAACAGTCCGTGGAAATTCCTATTTTTTTCATTAGAAAATACCTCCTAATTTGCACTGATTTTTGATTCCAATGTTGTCAGTTCCTGCATTGCAGCTTCATACTCGAAATCCTCTGCCAACTGTGCAGCCTTCTCAAAATAATCTTTTAAGGGTTCGCCGCCAAAGGAGCAGCCGGAAACCTCGGCAGCAATTTGTGCCGCCATATCACTGTCAAAGCCACGGCAGGCATCCTTTGCCTGCTTAAGGTATTCTCTCAGTATATCAACAGAAATTTCAGTCAGTTCTGCGGATTTCCCTGCTTCCTCTGTGGATTCCGCCTCTTTTTGTGGTGAGGCATTTTCTCCCAGATACTTTTGGGCAGCATCGATAACTTTTTCGTATAGTTTTATAACCACTTCATTTTTTTCTTTCCAAGAGTCATCCAGTTTTCCGGCTTTGCCTGCCAGTTCCAGTTCCTTTGCAAGCTCAGACAGTTTTACTGCTCCCACATTTAATGAGGTACTTTTCAGTGCATGGACTTCGATGACATAATCTTTCCAGTCTTTTTGCTCAAACTTTTCCTTAATCAGAGGTACCTTTTCTGCAGCAAGTTCGACATACAGGGAAAGGATTTCTCGATAGCTTTCCTCATCACCGATATAGGACATTCCCTTTTCAACATCCAGCAGGAGAGAAGTGTCCTCTTCCGGAAGAGGTTCTTGTTTAGGCGGTTCCTGTTTGGACTGTTCCTGCATAACCACTTCCTGCTTGACCGCTTCCTGTTTAACCGGTTCCGGTTCAGCCGGCTTTTTGGGCTCTGCTTTAATAGGCGCCTGTATGTATTTCTTGGGCAGATGGTGCCTCAGGATTCGGTCAAGCGCTGTAAGTTCAAGCGGTTTTGCCAGAAAATCATTAAAGCCGGAACTTAAAAACATCTCCCTGGCGCCGTTTGCTACATTTGCAGTTAAAGCAATAATGGGCAGCTTCTTGTAGTATTCATCGTCCTTGCTTCGGATGATGGATGTTGCTTCCACTCCGTCCATTCCCGCCATCATATGATCCATGAATACAAGGTCAAAATCCGCTGATTCAAGAATTCTTATGGCCTCGGGACCGCTCACGGCAGTCAAAATCTGCATATGATAGGGCTGCATCAGCCCCATTGCCACTTTCAGATTGATAACGTTGTCATCTACGATCAGTATCTTTGCTTTCGGTGCAATAAAATGTGTCGTGGAATTACTCTGCTCATTGAGGTTGAATACGCTGCTTTCCTGATTGAGTGCAGAGACAACAGGAAGTACATAGAGCGGACTGTAAATGCGTTGAATACCCTTAGCCAGCGATATATCATCGATTCTGTCCTGCACAACAAAAACTTGTGTGTCTTTTAAAGTATTTTCCAGGAAATCGCAGTCTTTTAGATACTCGTCACTGCCGACAAAAATATGGGTGTAATGCTGGGCTGTATGATCCGCTTTCAGTTTTTCCATACTTTCTATGTACCTAAAATCCACATCCAGTTTGCGTCCCATTCTGTTGAAAAGACGTGCCTTTTCAACAGCGAACCTATTTTCCTCGAAACAGGCCACAGCATGAATTTTGTCAGGCTCCTTCACCGCCACAAACGGGTCGCGTCTGGTAACATGAAGGGGAATCACGAAATGGAACTCGCTTCCGACACCGTATTTGCTCTTTACGTCGATATGTCCTCCCATCTTTTTGATCAGATTTTTTGAAATAGCAAGACCGAGGCCTGTTCCTTCTACGGACCGGTTCTTCTTGGTATCTACCTGGCGGAAACTGGTAAAGAGAGTTTCTATATTTTCTTCCGTGATTCCGATACCCGTATCGGTTACAGAAACAAGAAGATTCACGCCGTAATCCTGTGCGGAGTATGACACAGTGAGAGTGACGCTTCCTTCTTTTGTAAACTTGATCGCATTGGTCATAAGGTTGAGGATGATCTGCCGGATACGTACTTCATCCCCAACTAGTCCTCTGGGGATGTTTGGATCGATATCTACCAAAATCTTTATATCTTTTGAACCTTTTCTTACCTCTGCCGTATTTAAAACGTCATTCAAGGTGGAGGCTATGCTAAATTCCTCGTATACAAGTTCCATTTTTCCGGAATCAATCTTTGAAAAGTCAAGAATATCATTGATAATGGCAAGCAGATTCCTGCCTGAAGACTGAATGTTGAAGCAGTTTTCACGGACACTTTCACTGAGTGCGTCTTCACGGAGGATCAACTCGCACATGCCTATGATTGCATTCATAGGCGTACGTATCTCATGGCTCATATTTGCCAGAAAGTCTGATTTGTATTGTTCCGCCGTTTTTGCCGCTTCCAGACTTTCAAGCATCATTTCTCTGCTTTTGTTCATTTTTCTTATGAAGACCAAAAGGAAAAACAGGGCTATGAACAAGAAAATGAACCGAAAAGTGAATGAAGTAATATTGGCTGAAGTGCTCAGGTCAACGCTCTTGAGGATGAAAGTATGAAAAATTACCGCTCCTATTGAGAGCAGGGAATAGATAAACAGTAACATCTCATTTAGGTAAACTGCCAAAATGATCGCCATTGCCAGAAATGCCAGCATAGCAGGAAAAACATTCTTTTCTACAATACTGAATATAAGAATATTAGTAAAGGAGAACAGCATCATGAAAATAGATTGATATTTTGTAGGACATTTGGGATAAAAGGTTAAAACGGTCAATACGACCGTATCTATGGCCAGTATCGTGGTTACCCATATGGGCCATTGGTTTAAATATGCCATTGATCCTATTAAGATATGGCCAATCATATAAATCGCCCATGCTGCTTTACCGGCAACTTTTTTGTCAATTGTTACTAAGGAAAATATCATCTCAGCCCACGCTCCTCTAAAAATACTTTTCAAATGTATTACAGTTTTCTTAATAATATCCTATTATAATATAATATATTTTCTTTTCTTTTCCAATAGCAAAAATTAAACTTTTAAAAATTTTAATTGAAGAATGGGAAGGTCTTTGTTACAATAAGGAAAGTGAATACTACTTGTTTTTAAGGAGGTACTATAGAATGTCTCAAAAACGTAACATTATCGTTGGACAGTCAGGCGGCCCTACAGCTGTGATCAACTCCAGTGTGGCCGGTGTTTACACAGCAGCCAAGGAACTTGGTTTTAACAAGATTTACGGAATGCTGCACGGTATTCAGGGTCTGCTGGACGAACAGTATGTAGATCTTTCCACACAGTTAAAGTCGGATCTGGATGTGGAGCTTTTAAAGAGAACTCCTTCCGCTTATTTGGGCTCCTGTCGCTTTAAGCTGCCTGAGATCGATGCAAATCCGGATATGTATGAGAAAATCTTTAAAATTCTGGACAAGCTTGAGATCGATGTATTATGTTATATCGGTGGAAACGATTCCATGGATACGATCAAGCAGTTATCTGATTATGCTGCTCTTAAGGGTTATACCCAGAAGTTCATGGGCGTACCTAAGACCATTGACAACGATCTGGCCATTACCGATCATACTCCCGGCTTCGGAAGCGCTGCCAAGTACATAGCTACCGCTACCAAGGAAGTTATCCGTGACGCGCTGGGCTTAAGCTACAACAAAGAGAATATTACCGTTATGGAGATCATGGGACGTAATGCAGGATGGCTTACCGCTGCTGTTGCGCTGGCAAAGACCGAGGAGTGCTGCGGTCCCGACTTGATCTATCTGCCCGAGCTGCCCTTCGATATGGACAAGTTCGTTGAGAAGGTACAGGCTCTGGTTAAGAAACAGAAGAATGTGGTTGTTGCTGTTTCCGAGGGTATTAAGCTGGCTGACGGCCGCTATGTGTGCGAGCTGTCCGGCGGTGCTGACTATGTGGATGCATTCGGTCACAAGCAGCTGCAGGGTACAGCGGCTTATCTGGCAGGTTTCTTAGGTGCTAAGATTGGTTGCAAGACCCGTGCTATCGAGTTCTCCACATTGCAGAGATGTGCTTCCCATATCTCTTCCCGTACTGATATCGATGAGGCATTCATGGTAGGTAGCGCTGCTGTGAAGGCGGCTGTAGAGGGCAACACCGGAAAGATGATCACAATTGAGAGAGTTTCCGATGATCCTTACAGAAGCCAGGCAGGCATCTATGATATCCACGACATTGCCAACAACGAGAGGATCGTACCCAGAGAGTGGATTAACGAGGAAGGCGATTATGTGACCGAGGAATTCATCAATTATGCAAAACCTCTGATTCAGGGTGAGTTGCAGCCTTTCATGGTAAACGGACTTCCTCAGCATCTGGTAGTAAAAAAAGATTAATAGAAATGCTTTTATGTGCTGATTGGCAAAGATGAGAAATCCCCCCGAATGGGGGGATTTTTTTAAAAGTAATTATGGGAAAATATATAAAATTTATATCATAAAACATACATAATAGACAGGCTTCTGTATATAGTAATACGAGCACGATGTGCATACAAAACGGTTACATGGTGCACTGTTGTGCTTTTTCTGATATTGGTATGATGGAAATATCAAGAAAGGTCGATATTGCTATGGACAGAATTAAGAAACTTGTAAATATTGAGATAGGAGCAAGGCTCAGAGAATCCAGGATTAATTTGGGTTTATCGCAGGCACAAATGTCAGAAATATTAGAGGTGACCGATGAGCATTACCGAAAGTTAGAGAGCGGCAGTTCAGGGCTGACCATTGCTAAATTACGTCTGCTTTACGAGAAACTTGGTATAGAACCGACCTATCTGTTGACGGGAGAGAAACCTGCAGCATTTGATCTGGAAAAATATATTGCAAATTGCACTTTGGAACAGAGTAACGCACTCTTTGCCAGAAGTTTGAAGTATTTTTGGAACATGGTGCAGGAGAAGAAAATGGAAGAAGAGTAATTGTATATAGTGAGAATGGGACCGCCGAAATGCTGGAGCATGGAGGCGGTTTTTTTGTGAAGGCATATGGCAAGAGGAAATGCTTGCGCTTAGCAGGGGGCACTATGGCGGACGACGAAGCGTTTTTTGAGGAACTATATCTGAGTACCCGGGAGGCGCTTCTTAAGTACCTTTACAGCTTTGGCGGACTGGACGGCTGGGGAGAGGATATTTTGCATGATACTTATTTTGAAGCCTATAAACGCCGTGAAATGCTGGCGAAGCATCCCAATCCTTCCGGATGGCTGTATCAAACGGCACACAATCTCTACCGAAATGCTAAAAGACGGCGGGACAATTGTAATCTGTCTTTGGACATAGTACCGGAAACGGAATGTATTTCAGAAGCAGAAGAATACTATAAATATATAGAGTGGAGCGTGATCATGCAGAGTCTGCTGAGAGAAAAGGACAGGAAGCTGGTTATCAGATATTATATTGAAGGCTATTCTGTTCGTGAAATGGCAAAAGAGTTTAATCTGACAGAAGAAAATATCCGGGTAAAGCTTACCCGGATACGAAAGAAAATGCGGTCCCTACGCAGTCGGTTGGAATCCGAAATAAATAGAATTTAAAAAATTTGTCGAAATTTGTAACTTTTTACCATTCTGAAAACATTAAATAGTATAGGGGATAAAATAAAATATGCCAGCAGAAGCAATAATACGCCCCGGAAACAAGAAAGAATGGAGGTTACGAATGAGAAGGATTAAAACAATGATACCGGGAATTTCCGGCGCAGGTTACGATGCTCTGTATGCCATACTGGAGTTAGAGTTTCTTCCGGGAGGTGAAATATGGCAGTTTTATGATGTACCGGAGCAGGTTTGGTATGAGTGGAGGCAATCAAAGGAGGCTGTAGTTTATTTTCATACCCATATTGCGGGCAGGTTTGCTGCCAGAAAGATTTTCTGAAATACAGAATAAGGATACGTACATTGCATAATTTGTCTTTTTTTGTTATAATCAATCCATAAAGTGCAGTAATGTGGCATAGTGTTATGAAGGAGAGTATGATATGATTTTTAAATGTAAAAATTGCGGTGGAAATACAGTATATAGTCCGGAACGACATACTATGTACTGTCCTTACTGTGAAAGTCAGGACAGTGAAGAGTTAAAGACGACCGGTGAGTCCTTGTACAGCTGTATCAGCTGCGGAGGTCCGTTGGAAATTGCTGATTTTACCTCGGCTTCAAAATGCCCTTACTGTGACAGTTACATAATCTTTGACGAGCGGGTTAGCGGAGAGTATGAACCTCATCTGATCATCCCCTTTATCTACGGCAAAGAGACAGTGAAGAAGCTGCTGCGTGATAAATTCAAAAAAAGTGTCTTTGCACCGAATGATTTTTTGGCTGAAGTAAAACTGGATACCATAACAGGTATGTATGTGCCTTTTTGGATGTATGACTATCACGTTCACGGTATCTATGAGGGTGAGGGCAATGTCATACGTACCTGGGTAAGAGGAAACCGGGAATATACCGAAACCAGCGTGTTCCATATAAAAAGGGATATGGAGGTAGATTTTGAAAAGATGCCTGTGGATGCTTCCGTGGCTATGCCCGATAGCATAATGGATCTGATGGAACCGTTTGATTATAAGGCATTAGAGGAGTTTCAGGCAAAATATATGTCGGGTTTCTTTGCAGAACGCTACAATATGTCCGCCTTAGACGGAGAAGGCCGTGCCGTCGGTAAGGCCAGAGCGGATGCCGAAAGTATTTTAAAGCAGAGTATCAGTGGGTATGTAGGCCTAAAGAGCTCGCCGGGCAATCAGGTGACTTTAGACAGAACGGATACCAACTATGCGTTGCTGCCGATTTGGATATACAATTATAAATACAAAAACGAAGACTACAGTTTCCACATTAACGGACAGACCGGTAAAATTGTGGGAAAGGTGCCTCTTGCCGCAGGTAAAGTCTGGGGATATGGAGCCACTGTGTTTGCATCCTTGTTTACAATTTTGATGCTGGTTCGCCAGCTGCTGATCTTGTTGTAGGCAGGAGGAGGAAACGGAATGAAACAATATTTTTCTTATTTTAAATTAATATTCATTATATTGGGAATTTTAGTAGTATTGGTCGGCTGTGGAACGTTAATGAAATATGTAACCGGCGGCAGGAGCAACTACCGGGCCCCCGAAGAGCGGGTATATGACTTTGCGGACGTGCTTACTGACAGCGAAGAAGACGAACTGCGCAAGCTGATTGCGGATAGGGAAAGAAAGATTGGCTGCGACATCGTATTGGTGACTGTTAATATGTCGGTTTTGGATTATTACGGTTTTACGGAGAATACGGACGCTAACTGGGAATATGGTATGGAGACCTATGCCGACGATTTCTATGATACTAACAACTATGGCTATAATGTGGATTTTGAAGGTGACGGCGTATTATTATTAGACAACTGGTATGAGGGTGAGAACGGCAGTGAAAAAGGCAGCTGGCTTTCCACCAGTGGCCGCGTATACAGGCGTTTTTCCTCCAGCATGATCGATGGGGTATTAAATGATGTCGATGATTTGGTGGAGGTATCTCCTTATCGCGCCTATCGAGCTTACGTAGAGGATATTTACAGGCAGATGTCAAATAAAAATAACAGTTTGGTGAGTCTGTTGAGTCCTTTTGGCCTGTTTATTATTTCTATGATCGTGGCGGCTGTTTTTATTTTAACAAATTTGAAGACGAAAGAAGGAACGAAGACGACCGTGGCTTCTACCTATGTAGAGAACGGCAGTATACATTTTAATGAGAAGAGTGATAAGCTGGTAAATAAATTCGTAACCAGCCGGGTGATTCAGACATCCTCCGGCGGGGGTGGCGGCAGCGGTCACAGCGGCGGAGGCGGAGGTCACCACAGCAGCAGCGGTGCAAGCCACGGCGGAGGCGGTCATAGACGTTAACAATCCGAAAGTCATTTATGCTTTTCAGATAAAAAAGGATTCTGCAAAACAGAATCCTTTTTCAGTGTGAGGACCACATAAAAAAGCACCCACATGACGGTATGGGTGCTTTTGTTTTTATTATGTTTATAAACTAAATTAAGCCATCTTGTTGACTGCAGCTGCCAGACGGGATACTTTTCTGGAAGCATTGTTTTTATGGTATACTCCCTTAGAAGCAGCAGTATCAATTTCGCTGGTTGCAGCAAGCAAAGCTGCGGATGCAGCAGCCTTATCTCCGGACTCAATAGCAGCATGTACTTTCTTGATAGCTGTCTTAACGCCGGACTTGATGGCTTTATTTCTATCAGCCTTGGTTTGCGCTACTAAAATTCTCTTCTTAGCAGATTTGATATTAGCCAATATCTACACCTCCCATTTTCCAATAATCTTCTTTGTAAGAAAATGTTCCATTAAAGCCTGACACGGACGACCAATGTAAACATACGCATATTATTTTAGCCGAGTGAGGACATAATGTCAATACATATTTCCGGCTTTTTTGTAAAAAATAAAGAAGAAAACAGGGAATGAAAGGATTGACAGGAGAATATGGGTAGTTTTCAGGCAAGAACGGACCTGGCCTTGGAAGCCAGAGAGAGCATTTCCGAAGCGGACTCCACTCTACGGGGTGTCATTATGGAGGAATCTTATGATGAAGAGGATGATATCAGAGTCACCAGAGTAGAAATAACCACCAAAAATGCAGCCAAAGCATTGGGAAAGCCTATGGGTGTCTATATTACCATAGAGGCACCGAGGATGCTGGAGCCGGATGAGGACTACCACAGGGAGATTTCGCAAGTTATTGCAGATCAGTTGACTGACATCATACCGGATGCCGATAAGGAGCAGGCCATACTGGTAGTAGGCTTGGGAAACAGAGAAGTGACGGCGGATGCGCTTGGCCCCCATGTGGTGGATAATCTTTTTATTACCAGGCATGTGGTCAAGGAATTTGGAAAGGCGGCTTATAATAAGAAAAGGATGAATATGGTAAGCTGTATGGAGCCGGGAGTTACGGGAAAGACCGGTATGGAAGCGGCAGAGATGATAAAAGGGGTCATTGAACAGACAACCCCTTCCCTTATGATCGTCATTGATGCCTTAGCAGCCAGGAGCACCAGAAGGCTGAACCGTACCGTGCAAATATCCAATACGGGCATTCATCCGGGTTCCGGTGTGGGCAATAACCGCAATGCATTAACGGAGGAGAGTATGGGTATACCGGTGATCTCCATAGGAGTGCCCACCGTAGTGGATGCAGCAACCATCGTGGAGGATGCTCTGGAAAAAATGTTTCGGAATATAAAAGATAAAGAACAGGAATGGCAGCTGGAGGCAGACAAAAATACACTGCCGGAACTACACAATATGTATGTGGCAAGTAAGGATATTGATGCAGTGATCAAACGACTCAGCTACACGGTATCCGAAGGAATTAACATGGCGTTAGAGCTGGAATAGGGACAGAAGCGCAAGCATATACTGCAAAGGAGGAAGCAGGTTTGCTTCCAATCTGTGGGGAAAGCTGGGATTGGCTTGAAATATTTAAGGACGTACGAGCGGAGCTTAAGAAGCCTGGTTTCTTCGGTGCTGCTGGTTCTTGTTCTGCTGTTTATATTTGGCAGTGCGGGCGGACAGAAATTATATCTGCCGCTTTTTACATATATGCTGTATGAAAATGACGGGGCACCCGCTTTTTTGGAGGAGGGACTGGCAGGATTTCTGCCCATTTGCGGCTATACCAGGGAAATGAATGCCGCTGCCGGAGAGTTGCCGGGAGGTGAGGGATTCTATTTACATTGGCTGACCGAGGAGAGCGGGGAGGAAGAAGGAGACCTTTCAGAAGAGGAAATGGAGATTACACCTCCTTTGGATGAGTCTTCCTATGTGGAACAGGAAGCAACACCGTCTCTTCGAGAATTGTTTGAAGAGGAAAATGCGCAGGTCTATCAATACCAATTTACCCCTGCAGAACAGGTATCCGTTTATGACTGGGAAGCCCTGCAGGATTATGAAACATTACTGGCAACTTTTTATTCTATTGATGCAAATGCATTGGCAGGCAGTGATTTGTTTAATTTGGCAGCGTTAAAAGACCGGGATATGAGTATTGATAAAAATGCAGAAGGGCCGCAGATTTTGATCTACCATACGCACTCCCGGGAGGCCTTTGCCGATTCGGAGCCGGGGGATCCTTCCCAAACCATTGTGGGGGTAGGAGATTTTTTGACACAGATTTTGACGGAGGAATACGGTTACAATGTGCTTCATATAACGGAGGAGTACGATACGGTTCGGGATGAGGCTTATGCCAGGTCCCTGCCGGCTCTGGAGCAGATATTGGAAGAAAATCCTACCATACAAGTGATCATTGATCTGCATAGGGATGCCGGCAGCACTTCCCGGGATATGGTGGTTGAGATAGACGGCAGAAGAACGGCTAGATTTATGTTATTTAATGGTATTTCCAGGAGTAAAAAAACGGGAGAGATTTCTTATCTTGCCAATCCCAACCTGGCAGGAAATCTGGCACTATCTTTTCAACTGCAGGTAAAAGCGGGAGAGTATTATCCGGGATTGATCCGTAAGATTTATGTACGGGAATATCGTTATAATATGCATTTGAGGGAACGTTCCCTGTTGATTGAGTTGGGAGATGAGAATAATACCTTGGAGGAAGCCATGAATGCATGTTATCCATTGGCTCATATTCTGGACATGGTACTTTCGGGTTCGGAGTAACTTAAGATCATAAGATGAATTGCCCTTTGATTACTTTGCGAATAGATAAATCTTTTTGGTTCAATAATAAGAAATGCGCTTTTTTGCCAATTTCAATACTGCCGTAAAGATCATCTATACCAATGGAGCGGCAGGGATTGATGGTGGCGGCACATACGGCATCTTCCAAGGGAATACCTATGGACACGGCATTGCACAGACAGTCATAGAGTGTAACTACACTTCCGGCAAGGCTGCCGTTTGCTAAAACGGCGGTCTTTTCCTTTACAATGACATCCTGTCCGCCCAGCCGATAACGCCCGTCCGATAGACCGGCAGCTTCCATACTGTCACTGATCAGGACAAGTCGGGAGGAAGAGAAAAGCTTAAATGCGGCACGGACAGCGCTGGACGAGTTATGGATTCCATCACAGATGAGTTCGACAAAGCATTCCGGAGTATCAAATGCAGCCCCGATTGGCCCCGGAGCACGGTGTAAAAAGGGAGGCATGGCATTATAGAGATGGGTAATATGGTCTGCACCCGCTAAAAAAGCAGCCATGGATACGTCATAATCCGCATCCGTGTGTCCTAAGGAGAAATGAAACAGATTCCGGCATTCCGAAATACATGGGAGGGTGCCATCCAGTTCCGGAGCCAATGTGACTAACCGGATCAATCCGCCCGCTTCCTCCTGCAGCTTATGCAGCAGGGTAGTTTCGGGAAGCCGCAGATACGCGCCGTTTTGGGCGCCTTTTTTCTGCGTATTTAAGAAGGGACCTTCCAGATGTATGCCCACCAATTCTGCCACATCGGCATAGCTTCCTGTCTCCTGTGCATGTTTAAAAAGGGCGCTGCCGCGACAGATGGCAGAGAGCATCTCTTCAGGAAGGGACATAGTGGCAGGACATATGGAGGTCACTCCTTTTGAGAGTTCGTACTTGCCTATGGCCTCTAGATTTTGCAGCAGTTTTATATCCTCGGATACACTCTCCTCATTGCAGAAATCCCGTCCCATACATCCGTGAAAATGAATATCGGTCAGACCGGGCAATACATAACAGCCGGAGGCATCCACCGTTACTTCAGAAGACTCTTTCATCCTCCCGGAAATCTCCGAAGAGTTTTTTTCAAAAAGGGAGAGAATCCTATCCTCCCCTGTCCGGATATGAAGTGGTCGGAAACCCGTCTTTTCTGTAAATACCAGTCCGTTTTCTATCAGCATATAAACTCCTTTTTCATGCGGTCATATTACATTCATTATAAGACTGTAAAATGGGAAATGCAACCGAGGGCTTTTGCACATTAGATATTGAATTATGAGCGAAAATGCGGTATGATTTTCACGACAGTAAAGGGAGTAGATAGGATGGAAGAATACAGTCAGTATATTTCCGGTAGCATGGGCAGAAAAAATCTTCATAAATTCTTAAGGTGACTATACAACATATATGGTCTATAATAGAATTGCTATGGAAGAAAAATACAATATCATGTGTATAAAAAGGAGAGATACGGTGAAAAAGATTAACATAAAGCAAGTACTGGCCGTGACGCTTGCCATGGGATTGACCTTTAGTCTGGCTGCCTGTGGAAGCGGCGGTGAGGATAAAGGCGAAGACGGGAAGGGAGTATCCGGCGGAGCAGAAGACTATGTCTGGGTCGCTTCATATAAGGATCTGCCTAAAGATGATAATTCTTATATCGGCAATGTCTTGTTTGTGGGAAGCAATATGTTTTACAATTATTCCACCTACGGAGAGGTGATGAGCAGGGATTTTAGAAGTCTGGATCTCTTAGCCCCCGATGCAAAGCCCGTTGTGCTGTATACGATAGAAGGAGAGGAGTACGATCCTGAAGCAGAGTTTTACACCTATACCGACAGACTTGCGGCAAGCGGTGACGGAGGGGTATTGATGATAACCACAACCCAGCCGATCATTACGGATTATGAGGATCCGTCTGCGTGGGAAAAACAGAGACAGCAGACAACCTATACCCTAAGTAAAGTGGGAGAGGACGGCGGCGAAGTTTTCAGCGTGGATATTACCGAGTATCTGAGAATGGATCCGGATAATGGCTATATACAATATTTTCTGGTTGACCAAGAAGGCAGGATTTATCTTGCCAACGGTTCCTCCTATCTTTGGATTTTTGAAGCGGACGGCACGCACGTTACGGACATCAGACTGAGTGAAGGTAACGGTGGCTGGATACGCGGTATGGGATTTTTATCCGACGGAAGATTGGCAATCATACAGAATGGCAACACCGGTGATACGGAAATTAAAATTTATGATGAGGAGAAGAAAAATTTCTCGAATGCTTATGAAAATCTTCCTCCCAATATTTACAACAGCGGCATATCAGCAGGACCGGAGGGCAGCATTTTATTGGAAGGTCAGGATGTTCTTTACAGCTATGACCCGGAAACTCAGACTTATACCGAACTGCTGCGGTGGTTAGACTGTGATATGAATCCGGACTATGTGGAAAGCATAAGCGTGTTGGATGAGGAAACCATTGTAGCTTATTATCGGGACTGGAATACGGATGAGACCTCCATCGTACTATTGAAGAAGACGCCTGCTTCCGAAGTCGTACAGAAGCAGATCATCATCTTAGGCAGCATGGGGCTGAGTCAGAATCTGCAATCCGCAGTAGTGGCCTTTAACAAGTCCAATACAGAATACAGAATCGAGGTGCGGGACTATTCTTCTTCCGTGGACTGGAGTAAAGAGAATGCATATGATGACTATCAGAATGCGCAGACCCAGATGAAAAATGATATATTAACGGGTAATGCACCGGATCTGTTTGTGGCAAGTGATATCAATTTTGAGCTGTTTGCCGCAAAAGGTGTGATCGAGGATTTAAATCCTTATCTGGAGAGAAGCAGCGTAGTGAGCAGGGACGATTTGATCCTTCCTGTTCTGAATGCCTATACGAGTAACGGCATCCTCTGTACTATTCCCACCAGTTTCACCGTTTCTACACTTTTGGGAAGAACTTCGGAAGTGGGAGATCAGATTGGATGGAGTATAGACGAAATGATTGCTTATGCGGAGCAGTACCCGGATGCTTCGCTGTTTACCTATGCCAGCAGATATACGGTCAGACAGTATTGTCTGATGTATGATTTTGATTCCTATGTAAACTGGGAAACCGGGGAATGTTTCTTTGATACGGATAATTTTAAAAGGGTACTGGAATTAGCCAAGACATATCCGGAAAATGCTGATTATACGGGAAGTCGTCCCACTCTGATAGGCAGTCATCAGGTATTGCTCTATGAGTTGGATATGTATGAGTTCAAGGAATGGCAGTTGGTGGAGATGATGTTTGGGGAAGAGGCAACACCCATTGGGTTTCCTTCCGCTAACGGTACGGGCGTGGTGGTAAGAGGCAGTGACGGTATCTGTATCAGCACAACTTCAGCCTACAAGGAGGCTTGCTGGACCTTTATCGAGGGTATGCTGACAGAAGAAGCGCTGACTTCCCGCATGTTCGTGTGGGGCTTCCCTATTCGGCAGAGCGTCTTTGACAGCCGGTTGGAGGAGGCTATGGTACCGGATTATGCCATGGATGAAAACGGCGAACTTCTGCTGGATGAGAATGGTGAACCAATAGAGATATCCCATTCCAGTTGGGGCTGGGATGATGTGACCTATGAATTAATGTCCGTATCCGAGAAAGACGCGGAAGCAATCAGGGAAACCATCAACAGAATCGGCGGAACAGGGAATTATGATGAGCAGATCATGGCAATTATCGAAGAGGAAAGTGACGCTTATTTTGCCGGTCAGAAGAGTGTGGATGAGGTTGCGGATATCATTCAGAGCAGAGTACAAATGTACGTGAATGAGAACAGGTAACATAAGGAGGGCTTATGAAAGCCTTACAGAAAGAAAAGAAAACAAAAAAACCGAAAGTAAAAACGACGAAACGTCTGCGTAAGTTAAAATTAGGCTCGGGGCTGTATCTGGCCCCCAGCCTGTTTGGCGTTTTGCTGTTTTTTATTTTGCCGTTTATTGTAGTAATCTTTTACTCGCTGGTGGATAATCCCATAAGTAAAAATTTTGTTTTCTTTGAAAACTATTCCAGAGTTATCCAGAATGCGGCATTTAAGACGGCAGTCAAGAATACGGCTACTTTTTCTGCAGTAGCGGTACCGTTGGCGGTGATACTTTCTTTGATGCTGGCCATGGTGTTGGATACAAAACTCCCTTTCAGAAGCCAGTTTCGGACCTTTTTCTTAAGCCCCATGATGGTGCCGGTGGCTTCCATTGTGTTGATCTGGCAGGTGCTTTTTCACTATAACGGCGCAGTTAACGAAGTGATGCTGGCCTTGGGCGGCAGCAAGATAGACTGGATGAAGTCCCAATATTCGCAGATAGTGGTTGTGATCTTATTTTTATGGAAGAATCTGGGTTATAATATGATCCTGTTTATGGCAGCGCTCTCCAGTATCCCGCGGGATATTCTGGAGGTGGCAAGATTGGAGAGTGCAAAACCGATTCAGACCTTTTTCTACATTAAACTGCGATACCTTTCCTCCACAATTTTGTTTGTGACAATTATGTCATTAATTAGTTCCTTCAAGGTGTTTAGGGAAATTTATCTACTGACGGGTGATCATCCCTATGACGCTATCTATATGCTGCAGCATTTTATGAATAATGCCTTTGCTTCCTTGGATTATCAGAGATTGTCGGCAGCGGCAATTCTGATGTCTTTAGTGATGATCGTGTTGATCGGAGCGCTGTTCCTTGTGGAGAATTATTTCGGAAAGGATGTGGAAGGATGAGCGTTTCCGAAAAGAAAGACAAAAATGCGGCACAGAGAAGGAAGAGAATACATGCGGTCAAAATCGGTATTGCTACCTTGGTGGCAGCCGGCTTTGCTGTGTTGTTCCTGCTTCCCATTATATTGACTATTACCAATTCTTTTATGTCTTCTTCGGAAATATCGGCCAATTACGGTTCGGTCTTTGCAACAAATGACAGAGGAGGAAAGGTTTACATATCGGAAAGGGTAACTCTGAAATTTATTCCCGATATCGTATCTTTCAGCCAGTATATCACGGTACTGTTTAAGAGTCCTGACTATCTGCTGAAATTTTGGAATTCCGTAATACTGGTGGGACCCATCGTAGTATTTCAGCTCTTTGTGGCGGCGCTGGCTTCCTATGGATTTACCAGATATCGGGGGAGGCTGCGGGAGATTATCTTTTTCTCCTATATTATATTAATGCTGATGCCATATCAGGTTACCTTGGTACCCAATTATTTGGTGGCGGGCTGGTTAAAGACCATCAACACCTACTGGGCTATCTGGTTGCCGGGTATCTTTTCACCCTTTGCAGTCTTTCTTTTAACCAAGTATATGCGGCGCATTCCCACCTCAGTTATAGAGGCTGCGCAGATAGACGGTGCCGGAGAGTGGCAGATATTCAAACGGGTCTGTATGCCCCTGTGCAAAGGCGCTATTTGTTCCGCAGCTATTTTAGTATTTATAGACTACTGGAATATGGTGGAGCAGCCCCTCATTCTTCTGGCAGATGAGGAAAAACACCCGCTGTCCGTGTTCTTAAGTAAAATCAATGCGGGAGAGATCGGATTGGCATTTGCGGTGGCAACTGTGTATATGGTACCAAGTCTGTTTGTGTTTTTATATGGTGAAGAGTATCTGGTAGACGGTATTACCTACCAGGGTGGAATAAAAGGATAAAATCGAAAGGATAGAAGATCATGAACGAGAAAAAAGCCAAGCGAAGAGAATGGGTCAAGACAGCGGCAATTGTATTTTTGTCAGTAATGCTGGTGCTAACCTTCTTCTCCAACACAATCATGAATTATTCCCTGCCGGAGGTGGCGGCCCAGTATATTACTTCCGGAACCATCACCGCCAAAATAAGGGGAACCGGTATCGTGGAGAGTGGCTCTCTTTTTAATGTAAAAGTAAAGGAGAGCAGGAAAGTGCTCAGTGTGGAAGTTCGTGTCGGAGATATAGTGGAAATCGGAGACATTATCTGCTATCTGGACGAATCGGAGAGCAGTGAATTAAAGGATGCCAGAGAGCGTTTGGAGGAACTGCAGGATCTCTATCAAGCTGTACTGAATGACTATAATCTCACTCTGCTGACAGGAAAATACAGCAACGAGGTGATACAGAATGCGGGAAATTTACAGTCTGTTACAGCTTATCGGGAGCAGGTAGTGCAGCTGCAGAATGAAATTGAGGCACAGCAGGCTATTGTGGATGACTGGCAGAGTCAGATAGATGCTCTGAATAATCAGATTGCTATCAGCAGCAATTTAGTAGATGAGAGGAATTCGGTCACGAATGCACAGGCGGCAGTAAGCAGCCTGCGGACGCTACTGGATACGGCAGAGAGCAAAAAGGAGTCGTTAGAGGGCCAGATTAAGAAGTTGACGGAAGAAGATGCGGAAGGAAACAGTGAGCAGATTGCGGCATTGGAGGAGCAGCTTGCGGCTCAGGAGAATAATGTGGCGTCTTTGAAGAAACAGTTTCGGGATGCGCAGACCAATCTGGAGAATGCCCAGACGGTACTGACATATAAGGAAGGTATTGCCAATAATGAACTGTCCAGCCAGATGAATACGCTGAAGGTCAATTTGGGAAATGCCGAGAAACTGCTGAAAGAAAAGGAGGATGCACGGGATAAATTATACGACGATATCAGAGGTTTGTATGAGCTGAACAAACAATATAATATTGTGCAGGGGGCAAAAGAAGATGTGGCAAAGCAGCAGGATCTGATTGCGGAATTGGAGAGAAAGTCGGCAGGAGCTGCCGTAACGGCGGAAGTAGCAGGTACCATTACTTCTATTTCCGTAGTAGCCGGAGAGAATACTTCCCCCGATGTTCCCGTGGCAGTAATTCAGCCGGAAGGAAAGGGCTTTACATTGAGCTTCTCCGTTACCAATCAGCAGGCGGAGAGAATCAGCGTAGGAGATCCCGGGGAATTGGTGAATTCTTGGTGGTATAGTGATGTCACCGCAACGGTAGCTTCCATCAGACCGGATCCGTCAAATCCCAACAGTCAGAAACTGGTGACATTCAATCTGACAGGCAACCTGACTGCCGGGCAGAGCTTAAGTCTGCAGGTGGGACAGAGGAGTTCCAATTATGACTGTATCGTGCCTAACAGTGCGATCAGAGAAGACAATAACGGTAAGTTTATTCTGGTAGTAGAAACCAGAAACAGTCCTTTGGGAAATCGTTATTATGCGACCAGATATGATGTGGAGGTATTGGCCTCCGATGATACACAGTCTGCTGTCAATGGTGCATTATACGGATATGAATACGTGATCACTACGTCTACCAAGCCTGTGGAAGCAGGACAGATGGTACGACTGCCCGATTAAACCAGGAAGAAACCCGGAGGCTGATTTATGAAGAAAATCCTACAGAGGTTGAGCGGAAAACAGCTGATACTTCTCTGCAGCGGCATTCTTTCCTGTATACTGGGGCTGGGCATAAACGGCATTGGCAATTATGTCGTGAGTAAGCTGGATGCGCAGAATATGGCCCTAAGGTGGTCTGAGGATGGGGATGTATCGCAGATAAGCTGTTTCTTTTCCAGAGAAGCAGAAATGTCGGAAAACAATTTAATATATTTTAGGCATGCCCTGGATACTGCCTTAGTGGAAGCTTCCATTGTTGTAGACTCGGAAAATCCCAGTGCCAGATTGTGGGTGGACGCTTACAGCGCCGACGGCAGAGTGACGATTACCAGCCGGCGGGCATCCGTGGATGTTTCAGCAGTGGGCGTGGGAGGAGATTTCTTTCTGTTTCACCCATTAAAACTGATGGCGGGCGCCTATTTTTCCGGCAGTGATCTGATGCAGGACCATATTGTGATAGATGAGGATGTGGCGTGGCAGCTTTTTGGCTCCAATAATGTAGATGGGCAGATGGTCACGATAGGCGGTGTTCCTCATATGATAGCAGGTGTGATCAGACGTGAGGACGGGCGCATGGCGGATGCTGCGGGATTGAGCAGTTCCATAGTCTATGTGTCTTACAGCACCTTGGAACAGTACGGTACCAACTATGGCCTGAATACCTATGAAATCGTAATGCCCAATCCGGTCACGGGCTATGCAAAAAGCTATGTGATGGAAAATATCGGTGTGACGGGAAATGAAGTGGAAATTGTAGAAAATACTACTCGCTATAGTCTGTTATCAAGGTTTAAACTATTGATGCAGTTCGGTACCCGTTCCATGAACAGCAAAGCAATTATTTACCCCTATTGGGAAAATATGGCCCGGGGTTATGAAGATATTTTGACACTGCTTCTGGTTCTTACACTGCTGTTTTTATTGTATCCAACAATTCTGATCATCATTTTTGTGGTCAGAGCCTGGAAGCATAAAACCTGGACAGCAGGAAGTGCATGGCATAAAATAACCGATAAGGCGGACAGACTGCGGGAGAAGATCTGGGCGGCTCGGGCTAAGAGGAAAGAGAAAAAGAAAAAAACTCAAAATGAGGAACATATAAATGAGGAGGAACATGATGAAAAAGTTGACTAAAAGAGTGTTGACTGTATTGCTGATTGCATGTATGGTTGTGGGTCTTACAGCCTGCGGAGGCGGCAAAGGTAAAAACATCCTGACTAATGAGGATGCTAAAAAGTATGTTTACCATATGCAGGAGTTGGATGTAAATGCAGCGGAGGAGAACGAAAATATCAGAGCTGCCTGCTATGCAAATGGCAGAATTTATGCATTGCTCACTAGGTATGAATATGAGGAAATGCAGGGTATGGTAGTGTGTCTGGTGTCTTTCAAACCGGACGGCAGCGATTTAGAGCGTGTAGAACTTTTTAGTACATTGAAACCGAATCCGAATTATGTGGAGCCGGGTGAGCCGCTCGGAGCCGGGGATGAAGATATAGATATTGATGACGATATTGATGACGATATGGGCGTGATGCCGCTTTCTGCCTCATCTTCCATGCTGCCTGTAATAGATGCACCGTTAATAGTGGCACCTGAAGAGAATGAGGGGGCTGCCGATACGGAGGAAACGACAGAAGAGACGGAAGAAACTACGGAAGAAGTGGATGAGGCGGAAGAGGAAAGCGGTACAGAGGATGGATTGGACTGGTATTACGACAATTATATGTCTTCCTATACCTTGAGCGAAAACGGCTGTTATATAGTTATGGAAAACAGTGCATATGCCTTTGATGAGATGGGTGATTATGTTCCGGGAGAATATTCCTTAGTGTTGTATGCTTTTGCACTGGATGGGACCGAAAAATTTCAGGCAGTGATAAGTGACAGTAATGAGAGCTATGTATATATCAACACTATGGTTGCCGATGAGAAAGGGAATGTGGCTCTGATATCCGGTGGAAGTACCGGTACGGTTTATATTTATGATGCACAAGGAAATCAGACCGCTCAGATAGACCTGTCTGCTCAACAGCTGGGTTATGTTTCCCAGGCTTTTGTGGATAAGGACGGAAAACTGAATATGTTGGCATATGACAACAATTATACAAAGATGAGTCTGTATCGCTACAATATGCAGACCGGTGCCTATGAGGACGAGGGTAAACTGTTGGATACCCTGAATAATTACGGTGTTTCTACGGGTAAGAGCTATGACTTTATTTTGACTAATTCCATGGGTATTTATGGTTATAATATGGGGGATGAGGATGTTACACAGATTTTAAGTTACCTCAATTCCGATCTGGATTACAATACCTTGGGTAATATTTATGAAATGGACGGTGACCAGCTTTTCTGCACCTATTATGATCAGGAGAACTGGAGTGTTCATTTTGCCCTGCTAAATTATGTGGATCCGGAAACGATACCGGATAAACAGGTCATTTCTATTGCCTGCTATTATCTGGATTGGGATATGCGTAGGAGAATCGTGGAGTTTAACCGCTCCAGTGACACCTACCGTATTCTGGTTAAGGATTATAGCAGCTACAGTACCATGGATGACTATACGGCCGGATATACCCGTTTGAACAATGATATCCTAACAGGGCAGATGCCGGATATTCTGGTTCTGGACAGATATTATATGCCGGTGGATTCCTATATTGCCAAAGGTTTATTGGCGGATATCGGTAAGATGATCGATGAAGATGAAGAATTAAACAGAGAAGATTATTTTGAAAATGTCTTTGAAGCTTACTCCGTTAAGGGTGTGCTGTATTCAGTCATTCCTTCTTTCAATATTAGAACCGTAGCGGCAAAAACTGCTCTCGTAGGAGATACACCGGGCTGGACCATGGAGGATTTATGGGCCCTGCAGGAGCAGTTTCCGGATGCCAGAATTTTTGAGGAAGGCACTACACAGAGTACGATAATGTACCAGATTCTGACTTTCTCCGGTTCCAAATTCATAGACAGCGCTACCGGAAAGTGCAGCTTTGACAGTCAGGAATTCATCGATTTGTTAGAGTTTGTTAAACAGTTCCCTGCAGAATTTGATTGGGAGAGTGTCGAGTACGATTATATAGAGAATCAGCTCCAGTATCGGAACAATAAGACATTGCTGTGCAATGTATATATTTACGGTTTTGATTCTTGGGATGGATATACGTATGCAAGCCAGGTAACTTTTGGTGAACCGATCACTTTTATCGGCTTCCCTACGCAAGAGGGTAACGGTGCCGTAGTCAGAGCAAGTTCTCAATACGCTATTTCTGCTCGTTCCAGTGTGAAAGAAGGTGCATGGGAATTCTTAAGGTATTACCTGACTGAGGACTACCAGAGGGAAAATATCTATTATTCCCTGCCTATATTAAAAGACTTGCTCCTGGAAAGACTGGAGGAAGCAAAGGAGCGTCCTTATTGGGAAGATGAGGATGGTAACAAGAATTACTATGACAATAGCTTTTATATTGCAGAAGAGGAGTTTACCTTCGTGCCGCTGACGGATGCGGAGGCAGAGTGGCTGTATGAGTATATTTCTTCGGTAAACAAAGCCGATTACTATGATGAGAATCTGGAAGAAATCATTTCAGAAGAGGCGGCAGCTTTCTTTGCAGGGCAGAAAACAGCCGCAGAGGTAGCGGATATTATTCAAAGCAGGGCGCAGATTTACATCAACGAAAGCAGATAATGCACTTCGTTCAGCTCATGCCCATGCTCTTTCAGCCACTTTTTTCTTTCGGCATAGTCCGGCAGAATGCCGGCAACCATATTCCAGAAAGCTTTAGAATGATTCATGTGTTTCAGATGGCAAAGCTCGTGGACAATGACGTAGTCAATGATCTCGGGCGGCGCCATCATGAGACGGTAGTTAAACGACAGAGTACCCGTTTGGGAACAGCTTCCCCAACGGGTTTTCTGATTTCTGATCGTAATTTTTTCATAATGTCCTCCGGTCAGCCGGAGGAGTTCTTCACATCGTTTGGGAAAATATATTTTTGCTGCGCCCATAAAACGTTTTTGCAGAGCGGCAGCTTTTTGTTCCTCCAAGGGAGTGAGGGGTGAGAGAGTGGTTGTTTGCTTTTTGACTAATATTTTGTCTCGATTTTTTATGATCCAGTCTCTTTTTTCCGCAATAAATGCCTCAGTGGTACGTTTACTGATATAGCCGGGAGCACGAACGATGATCTCCCCTTCGGCTGTGATTTCAATACTGATACTTTTTCGTTTAGAGAAGCGGACTCTGCATGGAAGCGGATCCGCCTGATCGGAAAGAATAAGCATGTAAATATATTCAGCTTTCATGAATACCTTCCTACCTTTTTTGCGCATTTCCCGGCTATTTTGGCATCAAAACATCTATATCGCAAACTGCGCCATATACAGATCGTAATAAGCGCCTTTCTTTTTAAGCAGTTCGGAAGCGTTTCCTTCTTCTAATATGCCGCCCTTGTCAATAAAGAGAATTCGATCGGCTTTCTGTATGGTGGAAAGTCTGTGGGCAATGACAAAAGAAGTACGGCCTGATAACAGGGTTTCTATACCTTTTTGTACCAGAAGTTCCGTCTGTGTGTCAATACTGGAAGTAGCTTCATCCAGTATAAGGATGCGGGGCATGGAAACAAAGGTCCGGGCAAATGCCAACAGCTGTTTTTGACCAATGGAGAGGCCGCCTCCTCTTTCGGAAAGGGGAGTATCATAACCCTGCTCCAGTTTCATAATAAAATCGTGAGCACCCACGGCACGGGCCGCCGCTTCAATTTCTTCATCTGAAGCATCCAGTCTGCCGTAACGGATGTTCTCCCTTACCGTGCCGGAAAAGAGAAAATTGTCTTGGGTCATGATACCCATTTGGCTGCGCAGACTTTCCAATGAAACTTCGCGTACGTCGGAACCATCAATCCGAACACAGCCGGAACTGACATCGTAAAAACGACTGACCAGATTGACAATGGTAGTTTTTCCGGCTCCCGTAGGACCTACTAAAGCAATTGTCTCACCGGGCGCAACACGGAGATTCACATGCTCTAAAACTTTGATGTCGGGAGCGTCCGTATAGGCGAAGGTGACATCATCAAAAACTATCTCGCCTGTGATATCGGGCAGCATCTTTGCATCCTTAGCATCGGCAATATCCGGCGGTGTATCCATGACTTCAAAAACCCGCTCCGCCGCCGCAACATTGGTGATCAGCTGATTATAGAAGCTGCTGAGATTAGCTATGGGATTCCAGAACATATTGATATAATATCCGAAAGCAATCAACAGGCCGGCGGAGATGCTGTCCACACCCAGTATGCATATTCCCACATAGAAGAGCGCGATCGTGCTGACGCTCCAACAGATGTCAATAATGGGGCCGAAGGCATCGTTAAGCCGGACGGCGCTCTTAAAAGATTCAAAATGTTCCGTTACCAGTATGCGGAAAGTTTTTTCTGTTTCTTCCTCAGCTGTGAAACTCTGAATAATGCGCATGCCTGACATATCCTCATGTACAAAAGCGTTTACATTGGAAGATTTTTTACGAAAGATCTGCCACCGCTTATGAGAAAAAATCTGGATAAAAGCAAGTCCTGCAATCAACACGGGCAGTGTGGAAAGCGAAGCTAAAGCCAGAGAAGGATTCTTCACAAACATGATGGCGGCCACCGCACAGACGGTAACAAAGTCAGGGATCAAAGTAGTAACACTATTTTCCAGTACATTCTTGAGGGAATTGATATCTCCGATAATACGGGAGAGGATTTTTCCTGTGGGACGGCTGTCAAAAAAGTGAAAATCCAGAGTCTGGATATGGGTATACAGTTCCTGTCGTACTGTCAGCAGAATGCTGTTGCAGACTTTTGCCATAATATACATACGCAGTCGGATCAACAGAATCATCACGATATTGAGTATTATGGCAAAAAGAAGCAGATACAGCAAGCCGGAATAGTTATTGTTACTGATAAAATTGTCAATGGCAGCCTCTATGATGAGAGGGTTTGCCAAGGATACGCCTACGCAGAACAGCATGATAAACAGTACCAGCACGATTTCTTTTTTGTAGGCAAGCAGATAGGAAAAAAGCCTGAGAAGTGTCTGGGCTTTTCCCTTTTCTACTGTTTTTTCGTCTTCTTTGAATGAATTAATGGGCATGTTATGCCTCCTTTTTACTTAGAAACTCACCGTACTGTGCCATATAGGTTTCGTAATAGAGCCCCTTTTTTGCCAAAAGCGTTTCGTGGGTACCCGACTCCGCTATCCGGCCATCCTCCAAAAACAGTATTTGGTTGGCATTGCGGACAGCGCTGATACGGTGTGCAATAATGATTTTAGTTGTGTTATGTAATTCTTTTAAGGACTGCCAGATTTCATGCTCGGTCTCCATATCCAGGGCGGAAGTGGAATCGTCCATGATCAGAATGGGATTCTGCTTGGAGAGCGCTCTGGCAATACTGATGCGTTGTTTTTGACCGCCGGAGAGACCCACACCTCGCTCACCGATGACGGTATCATATCCCTGATCCAGTTTCTCGATAAACTCATCCGCGGAAGCAGCCAGTGCAGCTTCTCTGACCAGAGAGCGGTTAAGCAGCTCCTTCTTTCCCAGACGTACGTTTTCGTCTATGGTATCCGAGAAGAGAAAAACATCCTGCATCACCAAGGAAATACTATTGCGCAACTGTTTTAAAGACAGCTGCTTTATATCCACATCGTCCAATCGGATGGTACCGGAAGAACAGTCATAGAGCCGTTGCAGCAGTTGTATGATGGAGCTCTTGCCGGAACCGGTGGCCCCCATGATACCCAGAGTATTCCCGGCCTCCACCGTAAAGGAAATATCCGTCAGGATCTCCCGATCCTCCCTGCAGAAACAAACATTCTCAAAAGATACTTTACCTTTGACTTCGGACAGCACAATAGGGGACTGGGGATTCTGTATAGTGGGTACCTCCGCATACAGCTTTTTCAGTCTTTTGTTGGAAGCAAAGGCGGAGGAGAGACTGTTGGTAAGCCAGCCTAACATTTCCATGGGCCATACAATATTGGTGGAATACTGTATAAAAGCACTCAGATCTCCCAGTGTAAAAGATGTGTCCGAACCTTTGTAAATATAGAAGTATCCACCGATCAAAAGCACGATCAGAGGCAGCAGTTTGCTGACCAGAGAGAAGAGTGGATGATACTTAACAAAAGTTTTGGACTGTGCCATATTTAAGTCATAATAACGTTTATTGTGGGAGAGGAACTTGTCTATTTCATACTTTTCTCTGGCGAAGGCTTTTACAGTACGCACTCCGGTCAGATTTTCTTCCGCTACGGTATTGAGTTTTGCGTTTTCCTCACTGATCTGCTCATAAATCTTATCCAGCTTTTTTTCCAGATAAATGGCTAAAATAGCGCATAAAACCATACTAAAAGCAGGAATCAGACCCAGCTTCCAGTTTAAGGAAAACATACAGAAGAGAATAAGCGAGGTATGTACCACTACCTCTATGATCAGCATACTCACATAGGTCAATCCATCCCAGATGTGATCCACATCATCTTTAATACGGGACATCAGTTCACCGGTTTTCATACGGTCAAAAAAGTCGGCGGACAGTCCCTGCAGATGGTTAAATAAGTCGGTTCTGATGTCTGCGGCAATGGCAGCGCCGGTGATGTCAAAGACAAATTCCTTGATATAGCCAAAGATAAATCTGCCTACACCGATTATCAATATGCCGATCAAAATACCATTTAAGGCTGCGAGATTGCCGTCTCCGATAACATCGTCTATGATCTGCTTGGTGAGCTGTGGAGAGAGCATATCCAGCGCCACACAGATTACCAGGCTGAAGATGGCTAGCAGATAGGCCGGCAGACGTTTTCGGATATGGTAAGTAATTGGTTTCATATAAGCTCCTTTAATATGTGCAAAGCTTCCTGCAAAGAGAGAAGGAATATCTTAATTCAACAAAAAAAGCCTGCGGCAGAAACCGCAGGCAGGCGTATCGGCAAATAAAATTAAGATACCCGTCCTAAACTCTTTGAGGTAACTGCATAAGAATGTAAATATGTCGTAATCTTGATTGTGTCTGCAATATTGAATATCAACATTTTGTTACCTCCTTTCTAAAATCTGTACATCGAGTGACTGCTACTAACATACGACAGGATGGTAAAAAAGTCAATCCCCAAAATGAAAATGAAGCAAAGGTTTCTATTGCACGTGGAGAAAATAACGAGTATAATCTTCAAAAAAGCATAATAATTTCCAAAAGGAATGAAGAAGGAGACTAAGATGAGTAAGAAGACTACAGTATTGATGATATTGGACGGATACGGTCTGAATGAAGATGTCAAGGGCAATGCGGTTGCTGAAGCAAAGACACCGGTCATGGACAAGCTGATGGCTGAATGTCCCTTTGTAAAGGGAAATGCCAGTGGTATGGCAGTCGGACTGCCGGATGGCCAGATGGGTAATTCCGAGGTAGGACATCTGAATATGGGTGCGGGTCGGATTGTGTATCAAGAGCTGACCAGAATTACCAAGGAGATTCAGGACGGCACTTTCTTTGAGAACCCTGCCTTATTAAAGGCAATGGAGAACTGTAAAAAGAATAACAGCTCCCTGCACTGCATGGGTCTTTTATCCGACGGCGGCGTACATAGTCATAACACCCATCTGTACGGTCTTTTGGAGATGGCAAAGAGAAACGGTTTGGAAAAGGTATATGTGCATTGCTTTTTGGATGGTAGGGACACGCCCCCCGAGAGCGGCAAGGGTTTTGCGGAGGAACTGACCGAAGAGATGAAGAAAATCGGCGTAGGAAAAATTGCTACTGTAATGGGACGCTACTACGCTATGGACAGAGACAATAATTACGACAGAGTAGAGTTAGCATATAACGCTATGACAAAGGGTGAGGGCGAGACCGCTGCCTGCGGTATCTGCGGTATCCAGAGTTCCTACGACAAGGAAGTGACGGACGAGTTTGTAAGGCCCACCGTGGTAGTGGAGGACGGTAAGCCCGTAGCTACCATAAAAGACGGAGATTCTGTGGTGTTCTTCAACTTCCGTCCCGACCGGGCAAGGGAGATCAGCAGAGTGTTCTGTGAGGACGACTTTACCCGTTTTGATAGGGGCGCAAGAAAAGATATTGTTTATGTATGTTTCTCTGACTATGATCCCACCATTCCCAACAAGGAAGTGGCTTTCCATAAGATTGCCGTAACCAATACCTTTGGCGAGTGGCTCGCGGCTCAGAATATGACCCAGGCACGTATTGCAGAAACTGAGAAATATGCGCATGTGACCTTCTTCTTCAACGGCGGCGTGGAGGAACCCAATGCAGGAGAGGATAGAATTTTAGTTAATTCACCCAAAGTTGCCACCTATGATCTCAAGCCTGAAATGAGCGCTTACGAAGTCTGCGACAAGCTCACCGGCGCAATCCGCAGCGGCAATTATGATGTGATCATTATCAATTTCGCCAACCCCGACATGGTGGGACATACCGGTGTGGAGGAAGCGGCCATCAAAGCAGTGGAAGCGGTGGATGTATGCGTGGGCAAGACTGTGGAAGCCATCAAGGAAGTTGGCGGCGTGCTCTTCATCTGTGCCGATCACGGTAATGCAGAGCAGTTGATCGACTATGAAACCGGTGCACCCTTTACCGCACATACTACCAATCAGGTGCCTTTCATTCTGGTAAATTATGATCCCGCATATACTTTAAGAGAGGGCGGATGTCTGGCGGATATCATACCCACCCTGATCCAGATCATGGGCAAGGAGCAGCCTGCGGAAATGACGGGTAAATCCTTATTGGTTAAAAAATAAACAGCTGGAAAAAGCTTATAATTTTACCGTATCGTGGCATACTTATCCGTAAAGGAGGTATGCCATGATTGCTTATTTGAAGATTATTGATGTACATGGAAGAGAAATTCTGGATTCCAGAGGAAACCCGACAGTGGAGGCAGAGGTAACCGTACAGACATCAGACGGCAGACTGTTTATAGGAAAAGCAGCTGTACCCTCAGGTGCCAGCACGGGGCGTTTTGAAGCGGTGGAACTGCGAGATGGAGAACCACGCTATTTTGGTCTGGGAGTCAGACATGCAGTGGAAAATATCGAAGGAAAAATAAAGCCAATTTTATTGGGGAAAAATGCACTGGAGCAGACCATGATCGACAATCTGTTAGTGGAGGCGGACGGAACGGACAACAAAGCCAATCTGGGTGCCAACGCCACGCTGGGGGTGTCCTTGGCCTGTGCCAGAGCTGCAGCAGAAGCTTTGCATCTGCCTCTTTACCGCTATCTTGGAGGGATTCATACCAGACAGATGCCCATACCCATGATGAATATTTTAAACGGAGGTAAGCATGCAGCAAATACGGTGGATTTTCAGGAGTTTATGATCATGCCGGTAAGTGCGGGAAGCTTCAGAGAGGCTTTGCGTATTTGTGCAGAAGTCTATCACAATCTAAAGAAGATTTTAGAGGATAGAGGGCTCTCTACCGGAGTAGGAGACGAAGGCGGATTTGCACCGGATTTACCTGATGCTGAGGCAGTACTGGATCTGATCATGGAAGCTGTGAAAGCTGCAGGATATGTTCCGGGTGAAGATATTCGGATTGCACTAGATGTAGCCAGCAGTGAGCTTTATAATGAGAAGACCGGTATGTATCATTTCCCCGGAGAGAGCAGCTTAAAGAAAACGGACGTCGTGCGGGATACCAATGAGATGATTTCCTATTATGAAATGCTGCTTGCAAAGTATCCCATCGTTTCTATTGAAGACGGTCTGGCGGAAGATGATTGGGATGGCTTTAAACAGCTTACCGAAAGACTGGGGGATAAGTTACAGTTAGTGGGTGACGATCTTTTTGTTACCAATGTAAAGCGGCTGGATGCGGGCATCCGTCTTGAGGTAGCCAATGCTATTCTGGTAAAAGTCAATCAGATCGGTACGCTTTCAGAGGCTTTCGATGCTGTGGAAATGGCACAGAAGAACGGCTATAATGCGATTATTTCCCACCGCTCGGGAGAAACGGAGGATACTGTCATTGCGGATATTGCGGTAGCCTTAAATGCAGGACAGATTAAAACCGGTGCGCCCTGCCGTTCCGACAGGGTGGCAAAGTACAACCGTCTTTTGAAGATAGAAGAGGAGTTAGGCGGTTCCGCTATATATCGGGATGTTTTTACCGACAGAAAATAGAGTCCTTTCTACTTGATTCTTGACTGCAATATCAGTATAATGAGTGGGTAGGCAAAAGGCCTACGGACAAAGGAGATACCGTCCATGAAGATTATAATCGTAGGCTGCGGCAATGTAGGCGCGGCTTTGGCGGAGCAGTTAAGTAAAGAAGGTCATTCCATCACAGTGGTGGATGAAAAGGAAGAACTGGTAAACAGTATCACCAATACCTATGATATCATGGGTATTGTGGGAAACGGTGCAGTATACAGCGTTCAGCAGGAGGCCGGTGTAAAAGGAGCGGACTTGTTGATTGCCATTACGGGGCAGGATGAGTTAAATCTCTTATGCTGTCTGATTGCCAGAAAGGCAGGAGGCTGCCATACGGTGGCGAGGGTTCGGAACCCCGTATATTTCCGGGAAATTGCTTATCTAAAAGAAGAACTGGGGATTTCTCTGGTGATCAATCCCGAATATGCGGTAGCTACGGAAATCGCAAGTTTGTTAAAATTCCCTTCCGCCTTGAAAATTGATACCTTTGCCAAGGGCAGGGTGGAACTGGTAAAGTATAGAATCGGCGAACAGTCCGTTCTGTGTAATCTGCAGTTAAAGGACGTGGGCAGCAGATTCAAGAGCGATGTACTGATATGCATGGTGGAGCGTGGGGAAGAAGTATACATTCCCGACGGTAATTTTCAGTTAAAAGCGGGGGATGCCGTAACCTTTGTAGCGGCGTCCTCTAAAATAGCGGCCTTTTTCAAAAAAATAGGTGTACCTACCGCCCGCGTGAAGGACACTATGATCATCGGAGGCGGAGAAACATCTTACTATCTAGCCTCCCAGTTAGTAGATATCGGTATCAAGGTAAAAATCATAGATAAATCAAGATTCCGCTGTGAGGAGTTGAGCGAGCTGCTTCCGAATGTCATGATCATTTGCGGTGACGGAACGGAACGGGCACTGTTGATGGAAGAAGGACTGGCCCAAGCGGGATCTTTTGTTTCCATGACCAATTTTGATGAGGAAAACATCATGCTTTCCCTCTTTGCAAAGAGCCTCTCCCAAGCCAAAGTGATTACTCGTGTCCATCGGATTTCCTATGATGAGATTATTGACAGCATGGATTTGGGCAGTATTGTGTATCCCAAGAATATTACGGCGGAGACTATAATTAAGTATGTTCGTGCTATGCATAATTCCATAGGCAGTAATATTGAAACGCTGTATCGGTTAAATGAGAACAGAGTGGAAGCACTGGAATTTTTGATCAGGGAGGACTGCCCTTTAGTAGGGATTCCCCTGCAGGAACTGAAACTCAAAAAGAACATCCTGGTGTGTAGTATTAACCACAAGGGCAGCATCATCACACCCGGCGGTCAGAGTAAGATGCAGGTAGGTGATACGGTAGTAGTTGTAACGACCACAACCGGTTTTAATGATATCAGGGATATTTTGGAGTAGGCGCGGACTATGAATTACGGAATTATTCTTTACATATTGGCCAGCGTGCTGGAATTTGTGGGAGCCTTTATGTTGCTGCCTTTTCTGGTGGGCCTCATATGCGGAGAGACGCAGAGCATTGCTTTTCTGATCGTGGCGGGGGCAAGCCTGTTGTTGGGCTTTTTGGGCAGATTAAAAAAGCCGAAGAGCACAGTATTTTATGCCAGAGAAGGTTTTGTGACGGTATCTTTAAGCTGGATACTCCTTAGTCTGGTGGGTGCGGTACCCTTCGTATTGACGGGGGAAATTCCATCCTATGTGGACGCCCTGTTTGAAACGGTCTCCGGTTTTACCACCACAGGAGGAACCATACTCTCTGATGTGGAGGTTTTGGCACGGTGTACCCAGTTCTGGCGGCTTTTTACCCATTGGCTGGGCGGTATGGGAGTATTGGTGCTGATACTGGCAATTTTGCCTTTATCAGGCAGCTACAATATGCATTTGATGAGAGCGGAGAGTACGGGGCCTACAGTGGGAAAGCTGGTACCCAAGGTTAAAAGCAGTGCCCGTATTCTGTACGGAATCTATATTGGGATTACTCTGATTGAGATCCTCCTGCTTTTATGCGGTGGTCTGTCCTTATACGAGTCATCCACGCTGACCTTTTCCACGGTGGGAACCGGCGGCTTCGGTCTTTTAAACAGCAGTACCGCTGATTATTCCCGGTATGTGCAGACAGTTTTGTTGATCTTTATGCTTTTGTGCGGTATCAGTTTCAATATTTATTATCTTTTTTTGGCACGAAAGCCTAAGGAAGCTCTGCAGAGTGAAGAACTGCGTACTTATTTGGGAATTATCGCTGGATCGGCACTGTTGATCGCCTGGAATGCCAGAGGGCATTTTGTCAGTCTTGGGGAGTCCATTTATCATGCATTGTTTCAGGTGGTTTCTGTCATTACGACCACCGGTTTTACCACCTATGATTTTAATTTATGGCCGGTATTCAGCAAGACCATTCTGTTTCTGCTGATGATCGTGGGAGCCTGTGCCGGTTCTACGGGTGGCGGACTTAAAGTATCCCGTCTGGTAGTGCTGTTAAAGAGTATCAAGAGTGAAATCACGCAAGTGATCCATCCCAGAAGCGTCAAGAAACTGCATATGGATGGCAGGGGTCTATCTGTAAACGTCATGCATTCTATTAGGATGTATTTGGTGATATATGTAGCAATATACTTTGTATCCGTTCTATTAGTCAGTGTTGATAATTTCAGCTTTGAAACCAATTTATCCGCAGTTATGGCAATGTTTAACAATATCGGTCCCGGTTTTGACATGGTGGGACCCACCGGAAACTTTGCTGCATTTTCTGTTTTCTCCAAGTTGGTATTGATGTTTGATATGCTGGCCGGAAGATTGGAGCTGCTGCCAATGCTGGTGTTATTTTCCGTAAAGACTTGGAAAAAGTAGTTGAAAATAAAATAAAGCTATGCTACAATAACGGTTGTATGATTTTACTGAACGTGATGAGAATGTTATTCCGGAGGTGTAAACATTGAGAATTGCATTGACCATTCTTTTTATAGTGATATGTATTGCACTTGTAGTGCTGGTATTGATGCAGGAGGGAAAATCGGCAGGACTTGGTGCCATCAGTGGTGCAGCCGAAACCTACTGGGGTAAGAATAAAGGACGTTCCATGGAGGGCCAGTTGGTGAAGATCACCAAGATTTTGGCAGTTGCCTTTATCCTGCTTGCACTGATACTGAATCTTAATTTGTTTTAAACTGATTAAGATGGAGCACTCTTTTAGGGGGTGCTCTTTTTTATGTGATAGGAAATCTTTTGCAACAGGAGAAATATGAACAAAGAATCAGAGGAAAGAAGAAAAAAACTAATTTGTGAATTGATGGAAGATGAGCTGTATGTGCCCATGAAGGAGAAGGAGCTGGCGGCTTTTTTGCAGGTACAGCCGGAGGAGAGGCCGGAACTATCCCGCATTTTGGAGGAACTGATTTTAGCCGGCAGACTGACAAGGACTGCGAGAGGAAAGTATATCAAGGGCAGCGGACTGGCTGCTGCGCCCCTTGTCGGCACGTTTATAGCAAATGCCAGAGGCTTTGGTTTTGTAGAAATAGATGGGATGGAGGAAGATCTGTATATTCCTCCCGATATGATAAACGGAGCTTTCCACAAGGATAAGGTGGAAATCAGCTTTCTGCCTAAGGGCAGCGGAAAGCGACGGGAGGCCAAAGTGGTGCGGATTTTGGAGAGAGGCCTAAGTCAGTTGGTCGGCACCTATGAAAAATCCGGTAACTTCGGTTTTGTACGGCCTGATAATACCCGTATACCCAAGGATGTATTTATTCCTATAGAGCGTTCTAAGGGAGCTGTGACCGGGCATAAGGTAGTGGTAGCACTGACGGACTATGGAAAGGGAGATAGAAACCCGGAAGGTAAGGTATTGGAAATTCTGGGACATATCAATGATCCCGGTATGGATATTCTCTCCATTGTAAAGGCTTATGAACTAGAGATAGAATTTCCGGAAAAGGTGCTGGATCAGGCGCAGCGTATTGCAAAACCGGTCAGTGAAGCGGACAGAGAGGGAAGAAGGGATCTGCGGGATACGGTCATGGTAACCATCGACGGTGAGGATGCCAAGGATCTGGATGATGCAGTCAGTCTTATCTTAGAAGAAAAATCAGGTCTATATCACTTAGGTGTGCATATTGCTGATGTGGCAAACTATGTGCAGGAGAATTCCGCACTGGATAGGGAGGCGTTAAAAAGGGGAACCAGTGTTTATTTAACAGACAGGGTAATTCCCATGCTGCCCCATATTCTCTCCAATGGCATCTGTTCTTTGAATGCAGGAGAGGATAGATTGGCTTTAAGCTGTCTGATGGAAATTGATAAAACAGGAGAAATTGTGGGTTATGAAATAGTGGAGTCCGTCATCAGAGTGGATGCAAGAATGAGTTATTCTTCCGTGAAAAAGATTTTGGAGGATGGGGACGAAGCAGAAAAGAAAAGGTATGAAGAGTTGGTGCCCATGTTCGAGCATATGCGGGATCTTTCTGCCCTGCTGCGTGCAAAGAGGAAGAAGCGGGGCGCTATCGATTTCGATTTTCCGGAAAGTAAGATAGAGTTGGATGAGAATGGTTATCCGATTACCATACAGCCCTATGAGAGAAATACGGCCAATATGCTGATAGAGGATTTTATGCTGGCAGCTAACGAAACCGTAGCACAGCATTTCTATTGGATGGAAGTTCCCTTTGTTTACCGTGTGCATGAGAGACCGGATGCGGAGAAGCTGCAGAAGTTAAATGTCTTTATCAATAATTTGGGATATTATATGAAATCTGTAGGAAGAGGCCGCAGAAAATTGGGGGATGAGGAAGTACATCCTAAGGAGATTCAAAAGCTTTTAAGCAGGATTGAAGGAACTCCTGAAGAGGCCATGATCAGCAGACTGACCCTGCGCAGCATGAAGCAGGCCCGTTACAGCACGGAGAGTAATGGTCATTTCGGGCTGGCCTGCCAGTATTACTGTCATTTTACTTCTCCCATTAGGCGTTATCCTGATTTACAGATTCACCGTATCATCAAGGACTGGCTGCGGGGCAGACTGGGTGAGGAGAAGATGATGCATTACCAAAGCATTTTAGAGCAGGTGGCTAAGCGTTCTTCTGAAAGAGAGAGACTGGCGGATGAGGCGGAGAGAGAAACGGACAAGCTGAAAAAAGTTGAATATATGGAGGAACGGATAGGCGAAGAATATGTGGGTGTTATATCCGGGATTACCACTTGGGGTATCTATGTGGAACTGCCGAATACGGTGGAGGGTATGATCCATGTGTCCAGGCTGTCTGGTGACTATTTTTCCTACAACGAGAATACCTATGAAATGCAGGGAGAAAGAACGGGCCATGTCTACAGACTGGGGGATATGCTGCGTATCCGGGTGGCCGGAGCAGACAGGTTTTTAAAGACCATAGATTTTGATCTGGTGGAGGAGTTAAGAAATGGGCAAGGAAACGCAGAAATTGGTGGCGAACAATAAGAAAGCTTACCACGATTATTTTATAGAGGAGAATTACGAAGCGGGTGTGGTATTGCACGGTACGGAGGTCAAGTCTCTGCGTATGGGAAAATGCAGTATTAAGGAAGCATTTGTCAGAATTGAAAATAATGAAGTCTGGGTCTATGGCATGCACATCAGTCCCTATGAAAAAGGCAATATTTTTAACAGGGATCCGCTGCGTCCCAAAAAGCTTTTGATGCATCGGGCAGAGATACGTAAATTGACCGGTAAACTGGCTGAAAAGGGTCTTACGCTGGTGCCGCTTCAGGTATACTTTAAAGACGGCAGGGCCAAAATAGAAGTGGGGCTGGCACGCGGTAAAAAGCTGTATGATAAACGAGCAGACATTGCCAAAAAAGACCAGCGCAGAGAGCACGAAAGAGAGTTTAAGATCAAAAATCTGTAATTGACTTGATTCCACTCTTTGCATATAATAAAAATGACGATACAATATTACGTCAAATAAGGGCTAGTCAAGGTTTCGACAGGGGTCTTGCAGCTGGAGAAGCTATCCGCAGGCGATGCG
>JAFLSX010000002.1 GCA_022510705.1 Lachnospiraceae bacterium | reverse complement strand
ATCCTATGTAAGATGCCTACATCCCGGCTGTTTGCAATGACCATGTCTGCACCGACGCTCGTGGCAATTCTGGCCGCTACCATCTTTGTATTCATGCCTCCGGTACCCACATTGCTTCCCGTACTTGCCTTAGCCATATTCAGATATTCCTCCGTCAGTTCCTCTACCTCGGATATGAATTTGGCGTTTGGATTCTGACGGGGATCATCGGTATAAAGGCCATCAATATCTGAAAGCAGGATCAGTAAATCTGCTTCTACCAAAGCTGCCACGATAGCAGAAAGCGTATCGTTATCTCCGATCAAGGTATCACTGTCCTTCTCATAGTTGATTTCATAGCTGGCAATGGTATCGTTTTCATTGACAATGGGGATAATGCCCATCTTTAACAGTTCCGTAAAAGTATTGTGGGCATTGAAGCGGTTCATATCATCCACCACGGTGTTTTTTGTCATCAAAATCTGTGCCACGATCTGATTGTATTCCGCAAAGAGCTTCTGATAAGTCATCATCAGTCTGGCCTGCCCAACTGCTGCACAAGCTTGCTTAAAGGCTAAATCAGTCACCGGCTTTCCCTCATGCTCCGAGTAGGGATTGACCGCCTTTTTTCCTACTGCAATAGCGCCGGAAGTCACCAATACCACATCCTTACCCTGATTGCGGATATCACAAAGCTCCCTGACCAGTTTTTCCAACTTGATATAATCCAGATCTCCCGTTTGGGGATGCTGCAGGGAGGAGGAACCAATCTTCACCACAATTCTCTTTTTATCTTTTAAAAGTTCTCTGTAATTCATTTTTTATCTGCCTTTCTCTGCGGCCATAAAGGCCGATTGCGTATCCATTCTACTGTATTTTTCTCCGCCCGTCAACGTAGAGAAAAGGTTTTTCAAACCTCGGTTCTAAAAACATTTATGAAACCGGTTTATAGGACGCTGCCACTGCTTCCGCCACTTTAATCCCGTCCATAGCAGCCGAAGTAATACCGCCTGCATAGCCGGCTCCCTCCCCACAGGGAAACAAGCCTTCTATGGTCGATTGTAATGTTTCGTTCCTCAGAATCCGAACCGGAGAAGAGGTTCTGGCTTCTACTGCGGAAAGAAGCGTATCCGGATCATTAAATCCATGTATGGCCTCTGCAAACTGCTCCATACCCTCAATAATGCCTTGATTCAGATGCATGGGCAGAATATGGGTGAGATCCGCATATGTGTATTCTCCCTTGATGGCTGGCGCAAAGGATGCCCCTTTTGCCGCATCCGAAGAATTCTTACTCTGCTCTACGTTTTCCTTAAAACTTCCGTAGGTCTGCACGGGCACCTTACCCGCTCCTGCAAGATAAGCCCTCTCTTCCAACCCTCTCTGAAATGCAATTCCTGCCAGAGGATGAGTGCTTTCAAAATCATCAGGCGATACCGCAACTATGATAGCACTATTGGCATTCTCTCCTTTTCTTCCGCTATAACTCATACCGTTTACACATAATCTGCCCTCCTCAGAGGATGCATTTACCACATAACCTCCGGGACACATACAGAAAGAATAGACGCCCCTGCCGTCATGGGTTTTTGCAGTAACTTTATAGGATGCCGCAGGCAGTATTTTCGGATAATCCGCCCCATATTGACCGGTATTGATCACTTTCTGCCTATGTTCTACCCGAAATCCCACTGCAAAAGGTTTCGCCTCCATGGGAATCCCTTTCTCGTAGAGCATGGAAAAGGTATCTCTGGCACTGTGTCCGATAGCCAGTATCACGGCTTTTGTGGACAATTGGCGTTCTCCGTTAATTACCACGCCGCTAATACGGCCACTCTCTGTTATGAGCTCCGTCAATTTGCTCTCAAATAAAACCTCGCCGCCCAATCTGCAGATCTCTTCCCGTAGATTCTTTACTACCTTTCGCAGAATATCCGTTCCGATATGGGGTTTACTCTCATATAAAATTTCAGGGGGCGCTCCAAACTCCACCAGTAGTCGGAGCACCTCGGTATTACGCCCATATTTATCCTTCACTAAAGTATTGAGCTTACCGTCGGAAAAAGTACCGGCGCCTCCCTCTCCGAACTGAACATTGGATTGAGGACAAAGAGGGCCGCCCTCCCAATATCTTTCTACATCTTTCCGGCGTTCTTCCACTGCTTTTCCGCGTTCAAGCAGAATGGGAGCATAGCCGGCCCGTGCCAAAAAAAGACCGCAGAAAAGCCCTGCAGGTCCTGTTCCTACCACTACGGGATGCATGAGCGGCTGTTCACCTCTGATATCAGGAAACCGATAGCACGTAGGATGTACGGCTATGGCTGCCCCGGCGCTGCGTTTTATTAATTTTTCCTCGTCTGCCGCTTCTATATCCAAGGTATATAAATAAAATAGTGAAGGCTTTTTTCTTGCATCCAGAGACTTTTTATGAATTGTAATATGTTTTATTTCTTTCTCAGGCACCCGCAGCAGCTTGGCAGCTTTTTCATATAGCTCCTTCTCTGCATGTCCCGGTTTTAACTTAATCTGTATCCGAATCATATTAACCTTTCCGCCGCACTCTTTCCCGCCACATAGCCGGAAGACCATGCCCACTGCAGATTGTATCCTCCGCATTTTCCGTCCACATCCAACATCTCTCCTGCAAAAAAGATTCCTTTCTGCTTTAAGGATTCCAAATTCTCTGATACCTCACAAAGAGGTATCCCTCCCGCACAGACCTGGGCATTATCAAAGGAATTATATCCTGTAATATGCAGCGGAAGATGCCTGCATAATGTAAAGACCTTATCAATGCTGCCTTTGGGTGCTTTGTTATAACTATCCGTAGGTTTTAAACCTGCCAGTCGTATCAAAAAAAGCATCAGTTTCTTGTGAAGCATTCCAGTGAAAAACTGCTCCACATTTTCTGCTCCGTTTAATGAGGCCTTTCTTTCGGATACCCATCTGCTGTATTCTTCATCAGAAAAATTCGGTAAAAAATCTATGTAAACTGTAACATCCTTTTGCTCCCGTAATGCATAGGCGGCAATTCTGCTCATTTGAAATACTACGATTCCCGATATGCCGTAATCGGTAAGCTGCAATTCTCCCCGTTCCTTTGCCATCTCTCTATTATTTACTGTAAGGGTAACTTCTGCTTCCGCTCTTACACCTGCTACAGATTTTAACTGCGTATTCCCGCATCTTAACTGTACCAGAGCCGGTACTACAGGAATCAAGGAATGTCCCAGGGCCTCCGCCAGCGCATAACCGTTCCCATCGGATCCTGTTTTAGGTGCCGCTTTACTGCCGCAGGCAAGGATAACACTGTCATATCTGTCCTTACTTTTTTCTGTTATGATCTCGATGCCGCCCTCCGACAGAGGCCTTAGTTTTTGCACTTTATTTTCAGTCCTGACCTCAATTGCTTTATTTTTTAGTTGCAACCGCAAAATGTCCAATACTACGGAAGCCTGCTCCGCAGCGGGATACAAACCGCCCCTCTTTTCTTTCGTCAACATCCCCGAACCATGAAAAAAATTCAGCACTGCCTGATTATCAAAACGATTCAGCACATTCCAGGCCGTCTCTATATCTTTGCCAAAATAATGACAGGGCTTCAAATCCATATTGGAAAAATTGCATTTTCCATTCCCGGTAGAAAGCAGCTTCTTACCTACTCTTTCATTCCTTTCATAGAGTGTTACTGCAGCTTTCCTATCTGCGGCTGTTATGGCTGCCATCATACCGGCGGCTCCGCCGCCGATCACCGCAATCTTTTTTTGCTTCATATTCATCCTCTCGGTCTCTTCTTATTTAGCTGGAATAAGTTTCCAAAAAATTATATAATGCCGCTTCATCTTCCATAAAAATCCCTTCCACAATCTGAATCCTTAAATTTTCCGGAAGTTCTAGGGCTGAAATCGTGGTATACATATATACTGTTTTCTCATCATCACAGTATACCACAATATTATTGTCTTCCACTTTCAGATAGAAACCCTTACTTGGCTCAGTATAAAGGTAATTCATCCGTACTACTACCCGGCTTCTGGAAAAGGACATTACCTCCAATCCGATAAATCCTCTTTCCTGCTCGGACAAGGGCGGTGTAAGCGCATACAAATCCATGGACTGCACAAAAGTTTCCCTGTCCATGCCTAAATATTTTTCCGGTACCTTTGTTACGGTTTCTACAATACTTCCACGTTTTGTATCAAACTCCTCTAACACATATTCCGTGTCTGCGGTAAGTATCTCCTCTTCTTCCACCGCTACCGGCTGTATAGACTCTTCTGCTATTTCCTCCTGCACCACATCCTGCTTTCCCGGATAAAAATACCGCTCCGTTTCCACACCCAGATAAATACCTGCGCAAAACATCATACAGGGATATAAGAAAAATAAACTGATACCTTTTACAAATCTCATAATCAGACTCCTTTGTTATCAGTATCAGCCTATCTTTCAAATTTATTCAATTAAGACAGAATATGTAAGATTTCTCCAATTCTTCTTAAAACACCGCCGCCCGGCAGCATATATAGTTCCTTTTCCCGAATACATCGGAAAGTAAACAGTAAAACAATATAGCAGCCGCAGCCGATCACAATTCCCAACAGCATTGCCGGCATGATTCCCATCACCATGACCAATCCTTTGTTTAGTAAAAACAGGCACAGACCGGTAACCACTGACGCCAGCGCCGGCATAGCAAAGAGATGCAGCCATTCCGGACTGTACTTTAACGTTTTCATAACAAAAACACCGTTTAAAATACAGTTTACCGCAGTAAAAATCATAAAAGCAAATGCCAGGGTATAGATACTGTCTTTAGAAACATTTCTTCCAATCAAAGCCACAATCAAAAAAACAGCAAAGGAACCAAGGACATTTAGAAATACGATTTTCTTTCTTCCCAGACCGCATAGCAGATTCATAAAATAAATACCCATGGGCAGAAACAGAATTGCCAGAAATCCTCTCTGCATGCAGCCCACTCCGAAAAGAGTGCCTTCTCCAATTCCAAAGATAGCAAGCAGAATGCCCGGATTTAATACCATATTGATAACTGCAAAGAACCCGTTTATGAGAAAAATTGTCTGTATACCTCCCGTAAACAAATTCTTAGCATTTTTGTATTCTTCTTTTTTAACTGAATTGATGAGATTCGATTGGTTTCCTATACATAACAGCAGTGCAATTCCTGTAAGAAACCCCACCGGCAGCAGATATTTTGCATAAAACCCACCATAGGCTGCCATGGTTGTCTGCAGTATTTCCGTATCTGCAATCCCTCTAAAATATACTGCCATTCCGACAACCGTACCCGCTTTTAAAAAAATTTGAATACCCATCTCTACCGTTACGGTCAACATCAAAAGCCGCAGTACTTCCAAGCTACTCTCCGTCAGTCGCATTCCCTCCTGACCACGCTTGATAGCTTTTCTGCCGGCGCCCATGTAAATAAAGAATAAAAAGCAGAGCGTAAGTAAACCTGCCATGGACATGCCCAGAGTAATTCCTCCTGCCCCGTACATAAAGGTAAATTTTTCTGTATGTAAAAGGTTCGAAACCTTTTCGCCATGCCGGTATAGTACATGCGCAAATAACAGTGCAAAAGAAAGGGAAAAAATCTGTTTTAATAATCCTGCGATCACCGTGGGCATAGATGTGCCGATGCCCTGAAAATATCCTTGCAGGATTGCACAGACAGCTTCCATCAGAAACAGGGGGGCCAGAAAGCGCAGTGCATAAGCCGCTTCCGGCAGTTTTAACAGACCTCCCATTAAGGAATCCGCCAGAGCGAAAATCAGAATACAACCGATGATCCCGACCGTCAAACAATAACCTACAGCCGCTTTACAAACCTTACCCGCATTCTTATATTGTCCTTTATTCATGCGCACTTTTAACAGTCGGGCTATCCCATCAGGTATGCAGGCTATAAATAAGATCTGAAGTAAAATGTATACCTCCAACGCTGCAGCCAGATAGGTCATTCCCCAATCTCCTATCACTCGCACCAGAAGAATAAAAATGGCCAGTTTAAACATTTCGGTTGCGATCATAAACTGTCTCTTTTTGATTTCTGTCTGCTTCATCCGTCAATCCTCTCTTGTAATTCCTAAAGTCTTCAGTACTTCCTCCTGCTTTTTTTCCATAACTGTGGCTTCTTCTTTCTCCATATGGTCATATCCGCACAGATGTAGCATACTGTGAGCCACTAAAAAAGCAAATTCTCTTTTTTCGGAATGATTAAAACTTACTGCCTGCTCCTTAATCTTCTCCACGGAGATCATAATATCCCCTAAAAGCAATTCCCCGCTTTCCGGATCAAAACAGTCCGCCGCATCTTCCTCTAAATGGGAAAAATCGGCCGGCGCAGTGTATTCCACATTGGGAAAAGACAAAACATCTGTTTCCTTATCTATCCCGCGAAACTCTGCGTTACAGCTTTTAATGCCCTCATTGTCAGTCAGAACCAGATTGACTTGTGCTTCGTAGGGGCATCCTTCACTTTCCAGAACAATTTCCATAACCATCCCGGCTATTTCTTTGATATCAAAGGAAAATGATTCTTCTGTTTCATTTTCAACGTAAAAAGTCATAGTAGAGTTTTTCCTCCTTGAAGGTATTCTTCATACTGGTGAGTTCTCCCATTGTAATGTCACTCTCCCATAAAACGGAATCCTCCAGTTTTTTCTGAAAAATCTTTTCAATCAGCACATTATAATCAATCTGTATCTTAGGATCCCCGGCAAAGAGCTTTAGTACAGAGCAAATAACGTCATCTGCCAATAGCAGCACCACTGCTTCTTTACTCTTAATGGGGGTATCAGTTCTTAAGTATTCCGTTAAAAGCCTTTCGGCCGCAGGCGGAAAGGCATGGGGAACCAGCAGTTCTTTCGTATTTTCCAGTGTAACTTCTCCCTTAAGAATGCCGATGCGATGGTAATAGCCGCCAGCCTTTGCAGCATCTGCGTCCAACTGGAGCTTCTTTGCTATCCGATCACAAAAATATGCGGTATGTATGGCTCTGTAATATTCCTCTTTGGAATAGGCTTTCAGTTCCACCATCAATGCAAATTCCTGGTCGTTTACTTCCATGTATTTATCCCGATATTTATAAATCACCAAATTCGAGAAAAACTTTATTAAAATAAAAAGTAATACAATATTGATAATTACATTTAGTAAAGGAACAAGAAAGAGCTCTACTTTTAAAGTTTCATTGGCATAAATCACTACGCAGGCCGTTTCTCCTACCAGAAGAAACGCCACGGAAAGCAATATGGGCACTATCAGCTTGTCCTTATCGTTCAGATGCCTGAACAGTCCCGCTCCAATGATTCCACAAGTAAAATACAGCACAAAAATCTCCGTGCCACAGCCTGCCAACAGGACGGAAACAGCTAACAAAAGACCTCCCGCACAGATTCCGATCATCGTATTGGAAAACAGGGCAAGTAGTACAAAAACAGTTAAAAAAGGCCAGCCTTCCGAAGGCAGATAGGAACAGGCGGCAGCTAAAACGAAGCACACCGCATACAGCCCGGTAAAACGAAGTAAAAACGCTTCATTGTCGTACTCATAAAGATGCTTCTCCGCCGCCTGAACCATTAAAAACAGGACCGCGAAGCAGCCAATGCCGCCGAGCACCACATTGCGGAGCATATCGATGCGGGCGCAGCCCTTTAAAAGGCACAGTAAAAAAGTGCCTGCTATCGTCACAAAAAACAGGATCAGCACACAGAGACCCGTGTGGCTTTTTTTCTTTGTCTTATCGTCTGCCATTTTTTCGGATATCCTTATTTCCCTTCTTTTCTTTTGCCTCATAATCGTCATAGGCTTTCACTATCTTCTGCACCAGCGGATGTCTGACAACATCTCTGCTTGTCAGTGTACAAAAGGCAATATCCTCGATGTTTTTTAAAACTCGTTCCGCTACATCCAGACCCGAACGGCTTCCCTGAGGCAAGTCCTTTTGGGAAGCATCTCCTGTTACGATGACCTTAGAACCAAAACCAATTCTTGTCAAGAACATTTTCATCTGGGCCGGTGTGGTATTCTGTGCCTCATCCAAAATAATAAAAGCGTTGTCCAAAGTGCGGCCGCGCATATAAGCCAAAGGGGCCACTTCAATCAGTCCCTTTTCCATATTTTTGGTAAAACTGTCCGCCCCCATAATCTGATATAGTGCATCGTAGAGCGGGCGCAGATAAGGATCCACCTTGCTCTGCAGATCACCGGGAAGAAAACCCAGCTTCTCTCCTGCTTCAATGGCCGGCCTGGTCAGTATAATACGGCTCACTTCATCATTTTTAAAAGCAGTAATGGCCATGGCCATAGCCAGATAGGTCTTACCGGTACCGGCCGGTCCCAGTCCAAATACTATCATATTGTTTCGAATGGCATCCACATACTGTTTCTGTCCCAGAGTCTTGGGTTTAATGGGTTTCCCGCTTATGGTATGACAAATAAGATCCTTATCAATTTCCAGAAGCTCCTCTTCCTTTTCTTCCTGTCCTAATGTAATCGCATAATCCACTTTTTGTTCCTCTATTTCGCTGCCGTTTTGTGACACCTCAAATAAACGGGAAAGAATATTGACACATTTTTTGACCTCTGTTTCCTCACCCGTTATCTTGATCGCACCGTTGCGATCCACAACCGTTACATGAAAGTCTGTTTCCAGTTTTTTAATATATCTGTCATTCTGTCCGAAAATGCTTTGCATATAAGCAGTGGGCATTTCCATGGTATAAGTCGTTACACTCATTATTACTCCGATTCTATGGACTCAGGTATTACCGTCCCTTCCTCCACAATACTTTCTTCCGTGAAGGGAACCTCCGTTCCAATCTTTTCTATTACCTGCAGCTTTCCTACAAGTATCCATCTGTCACTGCCTGTTTCTATTTTAACATCTTTTTCAATAATTTGTACCCCTTTTTCCTCTAAACCTGAAATAAATGCGGAATATTTTTTGATCAGCAGTTCCTTCGCCTGGTCTGTCGTGTAAATTCGCTCCGTATTCTGGTATTCACGATAACATCTGGTACCCAGAATGAAGGGCAGGGTCAGCCCCTTAAGCGGTTCAAATTCTTTCTCTGTTATGACCGTATCGTAGACAGTAAAACTACAGCTTCCTCCTACTTCCAGCATTTTGCCGAACAGCTTCATATAGTGGCTTTCCTGCTCCCTGCCCGTATATACCTTATCCATATAATAAAAGGGCAGCTCCTCATAAACCTCCTGTATCCGCTGTACATAAATATCCGCATCGGAACGTACACATTGATATTTTCTGACGGTGGTATCCTCATTATAAACGGGTACTCTGCCGTCCACAAGCAGTGTGCCCTCTTCCACACGATCTCCGATTTTTACCTGCGGCACTCCCGAACGCACGATCATGGAAACGATGAGTCCGTCTTTTTCCGCATACAGATCCGAAAGAATATCCTCCTGCATGGGGGCAAGCAGGGCGTCATTCTCCTTTACGGATATTTCCAGACTGGTACCGGAAAGCTTGGCCGAAGTCCAGGTGATTTCCTGAAATTCACGACGGATCTCCTTCTCCAGTTCCTCTATATCCAGATCATCACTCTGCATCCCGACCCGGATGCCATGCTCCTTAAGAAAGTCAATAAAAACATCTTCGGTAATGATCGTATTGCCGGTAATATTGATTTCCCATATATAGCGGGAAGACCAGAACCAGAAAAAGCATGCGGCAAACAGGCCCAGAACAAATACCTTTCTGGAAAGGATTTGCGGCACTAAAAAGGGTAGTCCGCATCTTTTCAGAATGACTACCCTGGTTCCCGTTTTCCGCGTAATTTCCTTTAAACGGTAAAAGCCTGCAAGACTGATGCAAAGATAATAGATATCCCCGTCTTTCTTAATATCCCACAAAAGTATATTTTTATTGCTGCAGAGGTTTAAAAAACGTTCCGGTGCAAATCCCCAAACTTTGATCTGCACATATCCTCTGACCCATTTCAAAAACCCAATCACAAGGCGCCGCTCCTTATCCGAATATTACACTCTGGATGTATCCTCCGATTTTCATGTCCTCATTGGTATAATATTCAATCACAAGGCCTGTTCCCTCAAAGCGTACCTGACCGCTTTTGGTCTGCAGCAAGATGCAGGTATCCGTATATTCCAGGATGCCCCTATAATTTTCAATAAACGCTTCTCTGTTGCCGGTCATGGAGAGCATGAAAGCTCCCATCATCATATCCTTTGGCAGCTTTAAAGATTCCACCAGCATTTCTTTTTTTGATTCTTTTAATTCTGCCGCTCTCTGCTTCTTTTTCATAGTACACTATATTCCGGCGGCAGAATTCTCATACCAAAATTGTGAAAAGGGTTTCTATTGCAGAATGTTCCGTATAAAAGGCGCGCTCACCGGTTTTTCCTGTGTGATGTGATAAGCCTTTAAAAGACGCGTTTTTGCGGCATTGCATTTTTCTTTATCATTGGCATGTAAAACCGCCAATGCCTCACCTGCCTTCACATAGTCCCCTGTTTTCTTTAACAGGACAATGCCAACTGCCAGATCGATCGTACTTTCCTTTGTTTCCCTGCCCCCGCCTAAGATCAGAGAACAGATACCCACTTCGTCACAGGCAATATGACCGATATAACCCTCTTGCTCTGCCCTGCATTCTTCTATCATAGAGGCTTTGGGTAAAAGCGCCTCATGGTATACTGCGGCCGGATCTCCGCCCTGTGCTTCCACGAACTCCGCCAGCTTCTTAAGCGCACTGCCATCCTCTATCACATGCTGCAGTTGTTCTCTTGCCTCCGTCTCTTCCTTCGCTTTGCCACCGGCTATTAACATCTGTGCCCCCAGTGTCAGACATAACTCCAGAAAATCCGCCGGTCCTTCTCCTCTAAGCGTAGCAAGCGCTTCCTTTACCTCCAGGGCATTGCCCACTGCATAGCCCAAAGGCTGATCCATATCGGAAATAACCGCTATCGTCTTTTTTCCTGCACCGTTTCCTATGCGCACCATTTCTTTTGCCAATGCATAGGCATCTTCCTCCCGCTTCATAAAAGCGCCGCTGCCGGTCTTTACATCCAACACGATGGCATCTGCTCCCGCGGCCAGTTTTTTACTCATAATGGAACTTGCGATCAGGGACATATTATCCACGGTAGCGGTCACATCCCGCAGTGCATACAGTTTCTTATCCGCAGGAGCTAAATCTGCAGTCTGACCCATAATGGCAATTCCAATACGATTCACATTTTCTATAAACTGATCCGGCGTCAATTCTGTGGAAAACCCAGGAAAACTCTCCAATTTGTCAATAGTCCCTCCGGTATGCCCAAGTCCCCTGCCGCTCATTTTTGCTACGGGAATACCGCAAGCCGCCACCATGGGAGTCAGTGCTAAGGAGGTCTTATCGCCCACGCCGCCTGTGGAGTGCTTATCTACTTTAATCCCCTTAATAGGACTCAGATCCAGCACCTCCCCGCTATGTTCCATAGCTAAAGTCAATTCCAGAGTTTCTTCCTCATTCATGCCCTGAAAATAAATTGCCATCATCATGGCGGACATCTGATAGTCCGGGATACTGCCTTCGGTATATCCCTGTATCATAAAACGAATTTCTTCTTTCGACAGGTTTTCCCCATTTCTTTTCTTTACGATCAAATCATACATTCTCATCTATGTAATCCTGCCTTTCCTGTGAAATATGAATTATTACTCCCAATCCTTGCAGACATCTATCCAGCTAACAAAATTTTCACCGGTCAGTCTCTTAAGCTCCTCCATATTCAGTTCTATCGCACTGTTGGAACTGCCGCAGGCCGGATATACGGTTGTAAAACGTTGTAAGGACACGTCCAAATATACTTTAACGCCCTCATTAATACCAAAGGGACATACCCCGCCTACTTCGTGACCGATTTTCTCCTCTACCTCTTCAAAGGCCAGCATCTTGGCCTTTGTTTGAAACAACTCTTTATATTTATGATTGTCAATTCTGGCATCTCCTGCAGTGACGATCAGTATAGCTTCCTCACCCACCTGAAAGGAAAGGGTCTTGGCTATCCGCTTCGGCTCACAACAAAGAGCCTCCGCCGCCAGCTCCACCGTAGCGGAAGATACGGAAAACTCCAGTATCTTATCCGCCATCTGATACGCTTTTAAATATTCTCTCACCTTTTCGATTGCCATAAAAAACCTCCGTATACATTAAATTCACCCGACAGTTCTATTCTAGCATAATTTAAATAAAAAGACACCCATATTTTCGGACGCCTCTTCCTAAAATATGGGTGTAAATATAGATCATATCAACTGTTATCAATCTCTACTGCCGTTCCAGTTTTAATTTTAACCGCAGCTTTGGAATGGCATCCTGCTCCGCTACAATGTTACGGCTTCGGTATACCGATAGGCAGATGCCCATAGCCGCATAATAACTTAGAATTGCTCCTCTGCAGTAATCTCCCTGCATCCATGCATCCGCACCGGTACCGGAAAAGAACGGTAAGATCAGCGCCCCCGTAGGAATCAAACTCAAATTATAGGCTATATGCTCCACTACAGGTATACAGAGGGTAAGGATTGCCGCAATTCCCATTAACGTGCCCAATCTGTTCTGCTGCTTTTTAACACCTGATAACAATACCAAAAACAACAGCCCCAGGAGAACTGCTACCAAGATAGCTGCTAAATAACCGTATCTGGAAATCAGATTGATGATAAAGTATTCATTTTCATTGCCAACCCCCGTTAAGTTGCCGCTTCCCTTAAAGAAGCCGGCATTTGCCGCTTGCGTTCTGATCACATTAAAAATATAATTACCTTCCTGATCAGCATTTATCCAGCCCATTAACCGGTGTCTGACATAGGACTGTCCAAAAAATCTGTGAAGCACCAGTCCGAACCCGCCAAGAAGAATCAGCTCACACAACAGTCCCAAATACATAGCCACAGATTTCTTTTTCCCCGCCTCAAACCAATCTTTAAAGGCACCCGTGCCCAAAAGGAACATACCGATCACCAGCAGATTTACGGAATTTGCTATATTAGCCCGACCTGAAAAGTGATACAGTAATATGATAAACATAAGCCAGAGAAAGCCAAAGAACATCCCCATCAGCTTATATTCACGCAGTTTATGAAGGACTGCTCCAAAAAGGATTGCAATCAAAGTAAAACTTAAAAATACATACCCATATTTACCGCGAGCTTCGAAATGTTCTGCATATGGAGCAATCATAACGAGCACTAAACTGAAAAGAAAAGGATGTCTGGCAATTCTGGTATAATCTATTTTAATGATCAGCCACATGAGAAACATTCCCGGGAGTACATCCAATAACAGGTGTTCGAAAAAATCCCCCATCTGGAACATACGGCCATCTCCCATATCCATGCTCCATCTGTATAAGACACCGCCTGCCAGACTGAGCAGACATATGAGAAAAAGCGCTTTTTTATCTATATCGGGACGATGCAGCCTGTCCATATCGGTGCCTACCTGTATGGGATCTCCCATCTGTGCTACTGCTTTTTTGTATGCTTCCTCTTTCGGTATTCCATATTCCATATACGTATCGGCCTGATCCTCAATATGGGCCTTCAGTTCTTTTTCCACCATACCTCTGGCCCTTTTACAGCGCATTTGTGCCGTGACCGCTTCCAGATATTCAGATACCTGCATAAACCACACCTCCCAACACCCTGTTTACAGCGCCGGCATAACGCTGCCATTCTTCTTTCTTCTCAGAAAGACTCTTACGCCCCTCTTTTGTCAAATGGTAATACTTCCGCTGCTTTCCGTTTACTTCTTTTTCATAGGAATTTACCAATCCCTTTTCTTCCAACCCATGTAAGAGTGGATACAAAGTCCCTGCCTTTAATTCAAATACATTCTGGGACTTCTCCGATAACTGCTCGATCATCTCATAGCCGTATCTGTCCTTATCCTCCAATAATTTTAACAATAGCAAAGTCATACTTCCCGATACCAGACTTTTATCCACTGCCATACGCTCTCCTCCTTCATCCGCTTTACTGTGCTCATATTGATAACTAATCGTTATTCTTTAAGCCTTCTCCTGCTATATAAGAAACAACTCCTTTAGCTGCATAGTTTATCGGTTTATATAGAATCATCAAAAGAATACCTCCTGATATGTTCAAAATCAGATCATCCACGTCAAAAACACGGTTTCTAACACCGGTTAACAGATTGATTCCCAACTGCAAAACTTCAATAACCAGACTTGCCGCACACACGGAAACAAAACATTTCATTCGGGAAAACATCTGATCCTTTATCCCCTGCAATAACAGAGGAAGGGGCATCAAAAGTATGATATTCCCTGTAATCTGAATATAATTTTTATGTTTCACCATGGACACAATACTCTTAAACGGCTCTAGCTGCACTGCCAAATATGAGGTATCTTCCATCCATTCAAAATGTGTAAAAGTAATAGGAAATATTGTCACTTTTATGAGTAAAAGTATATATAAAGCAAATAAACAGCGCCAAATCAATATCTTCCTCTTTTTCTGTTTTCGTATTCTATAATAAAAAATCAGACAGCCCAAAATTACAGCATATAAAACAAGCATAACGGATAAATGAATGTCATAAATCATATTTACCTCACTATGTTCCTAAATCAAAAAAATTTTATAATCATATATAGATAACCTATATATGATTATATATAGGTTATCTATATATGTCAAGTAATATATTATCTAAATTCTAATATGCAATCTCTACAGACCTTGCCACACCATCGAAGCACGCTTTGTGAGTTTCTTTGGTTTGTGGGCAGCGGCAAATCTTGCCTCATGCCTTCACGCAATGTAAAAAAGCATCCCCGCCTGCCGGCTAAAGGACGCTTCTTTGCATGTTTCATTGCCTTATTCAACCGTTAATCCACGGATTTTAAGGATTCCGCCATATTGATCCGGTTCAGTTTACCGGACATCAGCCGATTAATAAACCAGGTGAAAACAAAGGTTAAAAGTACACTGAAGACATAACTGCTGGGCCTGATCTGTACATCGAAGGATATCATATCGATATTGATCTCTCCCATCACGAAAAGGTGCAGAAGCTTTCCTAAAACCAGGCCCACCGCGCAGCCGATAGCAGTCAGCGCAATGTTTTCCCGAAACACATAAGCTTCCGTTTCCTTTTTGTAAAAGCCTAACACCTTGATGGTCGCAATTTCCCGAAGCCGCTCCGTGATATTGATATTATTCAAATTATACAGTACTACAAAGGCCAGCGAGCCTGCGGAAAAAATGATCACGATCACAATATAATTCATGCTTCCCATCATTCCGGATACACGTGTCCGAATATCCTCATTGATGTTAACACCCGTTACGCCCTCCGCCATCATGAGCGCAGCGCCCACCCGATGGACATCCTCCGCTTCCGGTACATTCAGATACAGGCTCTTATATTCGGGAACCCCTACCTGCTTTTCATATGTCTGCGGGGTCAGATAAACGTAGTTATAAATATAATTTTCACAGATACCGGATATAACGGCATGCAACTGTGTACGGTTTCCATTATAAAGGAAAATTTCATCTCCTGCTTTTAATCCGTAAGTCTCCGCAAGCTTATCGGAAATCACTGCTTCTCCCTCTCCCGGATATGCAATTGAAATTCCATCTCCCGTATGCAGATCAAGAAAATTCTCCGAATGTTCCGGTTCCCCCGCAATCACCAGATTGATGGCCTTAATTGTGCCATCCACCTCCAAATCCCAGCTTTCTTCCAAAACCGGAAGCACTTCTACGCCATAGGATTGTGCGGTTTTAAGTATCTCCTCATCACCTGTCCCGGAAAGCCTATCCTGCAGGGTAATGCTCATATCAAAAATATGGATCGTCTCAAACTGCAGATTGGCAATATCCGTTACGGAATCCCGAATGCCAAATCCCGTCAGCAAAAGTGCGGTACACCCGCTGATTCCCAATACCATCATGAAGAAACGCTTTTTATAGCGCACAATGTTTCTGACTGATACCTTATGTAAGAATTTAAGATGCCGCCAGATAAAGGGGACATGCTCTAAAAAGACCCGTTTGCCTGCTTTTGGGGCTTTCGGGCGCATCAGATCCGCGGCCACCTCTCTAAGTTCCTGCCTGCAGGTAAACCAGGTTGTACCCATGGAACAAAGCGCTGCCACCGCCAGAGAAATCACGGCAATCTTTAAGTCAAACAGATGAACGATATCACCCAGCCGATACATAATACCATATACTACCCAAATCACTGTCGGAAACAGCAGCGTGCCAAATACAAACCCTAACAAGCCGCCCGCAATGGCCGCACTGCCGGAATAAAAGAGGTATTTTCCCATAATGGCGCCTTCACCGTAGCCGAGTGCTTTCAATACGCCAATCTGTATCCGCTGCTCTTCCACCATGCGGTTCATGGTGGTCATGCACACTAACGCTGCCACTAAAAAGAACATGACAGGAAAGACATTGGACATACCTTCCACAATGCCTGAATCATTTTCAAACATTACATAACCCACATTGGTGTTGCGGCCCAGCACATAAATATCAGGGGCATCAATATCATCTATTTCTGCTCTGGCATCCGCGATTTTTGCTTCTGCATCAGCAACCTCTTCTGCAAGTTCCCTCTGACCGTCGTAATATTCCTCCCAGCCGTCTAAAAGTTCCTGCCTTGCATCCTCAATTTCCACCCTGGCATCCGCAAGCTCCGCTTCTCCATCCGCAAGCTCCTTCTCACCGTCCAGCAGTTTACGCCTGGCATCCTTAATTTCCGCTCTGGCGTTTTCGAGTTCTATCTCGCCATCGTAATATTCCTCCCAACCGGCATTTAGTTCCTCCCAGCCTTCCGTAAGCTGCTTCTCTGCATCCAAAAGCTGCGCATAGACGCCGTTTAACTGAGCATTCGCAGAATTAAGCTGTCCGGTTCCTGCATTGACCTGTGCCCAGCCTGCGGCTAACTCTGCTCTGCCGGTTTCCAGTTTAATTTTTAATTGTTTTAAATACATTAATTCTTCAATTAACTCATTCGGTAAATTATCCAGAAAGCCATCCGGTAATCCATCCGGAAAATTATCCAAAAAATCATCCGGAAGTCCACCCGCAAATCCACCTTGTAAGCTATTCATAGAACTATCAAATAATGCCTGCCCATTATCAAGATCCGCTTGCGCCGTATTCAAGCGGATACGAGCAGCATCAAGTTCCCTCTGCTGCGCCGCAATCTGCTCTTTGCCGGAAGTATAGGCTCTCATGCCGTCCTCATATTCCTGCTGTTTTCCGGCAAGCAGCGCCTCATTTTCTTCTAATGTTATCTTTGCATCTGCAAGCGCAATTTCCCCGTCCGCGAGCTCCTTTTCTGCATCAGCAAGTTCCTTCCAGCCGATATCCAGTTCTTTTCTCGCATCCGCAATATCTCTCTCTGCATCTAAAAACTCGGCCTCTGCATCGGCTAGTTTAGCTTCTCCGTCCAAGAGTTCTCTTTCCGCATCTGCAAGTTCAGCCTCCGCATCAGCCACCGTTTCGGCAAGTTCGCTTTCTGCATCCGCAAGTTCGGCTTTTGCATCTTCGATCAACTCATCGTATCTACGCATTGCAACTTCATCGGTGTAAGCTTCCCACAGGGGCTGCTGTTTGTCTAAAAAGGCCTCATATTCCTCTGAATATAATGTATAGTCTGCATCAAATTTCACAAAAATTTCCGTATAATAATCCATGGCGAAGCCATCCGGCAGCAAATAGGCAAATCCACTTATCCGTCCGCTTCCGAGAGATGTATTACCCCGTTCAAACTGTATATAATAAGAGGACTGTACCAATCCGGTAATCGTATATTCCCGGAAAGAAAAATGATCCAGATCCTCTTCTTTGTTATTTTCTGATAGCACCAGTTGCGTACCGATCGCACTTTCATCAAATAACAAATTGTCCACAACACATTCCGACGCATTCTCCGGCATCCTCCCTGCCGTCAACACAGTAGCATTGACTGTATTGGTCAGCGAATGAATCTTCAACACATTTTCATTTCCTGCGTCATCAATATATAAAATATCTGCGGATACGGCTCCTTCCACAGCCCTGACACCTTCTTTTTGTGCCAGTGCCTCAACAGCCTCTTCTTCAAAACCAAGCGTGGATAAAAGCCTGTAATCATATAACTGCAACCCGTTAAGATATTCTCCGGCAGAGGTCACCATAGTATCCCTCGTTTCTTTAAGACCGGCAAAAAAACCGACTCCAAGTGATATAATTGCCAGAATTGCCAAGTATCTACCGAGGCTCTGTTTAATTTCCCTAAATGTTGTTTTTCGCATCATGGATTTCATTGCCAGCTAACCTCTATTACCATTCAATCTTGTCTATATCCACAATATTTTTATTTTCTACCATACTATGTATAGTGCCGCTCTTTACCGTAATGATCCTATCAGCCATAGCTGTCAAGGCCTGATTGTGAGTGATCACTACCACGGTTCGCCCCATTTTACGGCAAGTATCCTGCAATAGTTTTAAGACCGCCTTGCCCGTATTATAATCCAACGCACCCGTCGGTTCATCACACAAAAGCAGTTTCGGATTCTTTGCTAACGCTCTGGCTATTGCAACACGCTGCTGCTCTCCGCCGGAAAGCTGCGCCGGGAAATTTCCCATACGGTCCTGCAAACCGACTCCCTTTAACACCTCTGCCGCATCTAACGGCTCCTTGCATATCTGTGCTGCCAATTCCACATTTTCCAGTGCTGTCAGATTCTGTACCAAATTGTAGAACTGAAATACGAAACCTACATCATATCTGCGATATGCAGTCAACTGCCTTTTATTATAGGCGGAAATTTCCTGCCCATCCAAAAATACTTTACCCGCAGTCAGCGTATCCATTCCACCCAAAATATTTAAGATGGTGGTCTTTCCTGCGCCGGATGCTCCTACCACAACGCAGAATTCCCCCTTATTTATTTCAAAATTTACATCCCTTAAGGCCTGAATGGAAATCTCACCCGATTGATATATCTTATCTACTGCTTGGAATTCAACAAATGCGCTCATGCCTTTTCCTCACTTTTCTGTTTCCGAAAAAACAAAAGGAGTCCCAGCGCCAAAATAAAAAAGGAAATAAACTGGGAAGTGGAAAAAATCCCCACCGCTCCTCGATAATCATTTCGGAAAAACTCTATACTAAATCTGCCGATACTGTAAAGAATCAAATACAGGGCACCAACTTTTGCTTTTGCCCTTTCTTTTTTTGCGTAGTAAAATAAAATACCGGCAATGATAAACATACCCGCACCGGAAAACAGCTGTGTTGGAATCAACTTTACGCCATTTGGTGCATAATCGGAGCGAGAAAAAGCAATTCCTATAAAAGAATTCGTTTCCCTGCCATAGCAGCATCCCGCAAAGAAACAGCCAAACCTTCCGAAGCCTTGAGCCAATGCCACCGAAGGAAGCATCAGATCAAAATAGTCCACAAAGTTCAACTTCTTAATCCTGCAGTACACATAAGCAGTCAATACACCGCCCAAAATGCCTCCATAAACCACAAATCCGCTATTACTCAGCATGCTTAACGGGTTTTGAATAAATCTCTTCCATTCCACAATACAGAATAGCACCTTTGCCGCACAAAACCCCAAAACCACACATAAAAAAGTCATGGGATATAAAACATCGGCATTCATGTCCCGTTTTTTCGCTCTGGCCTCTCCGGAAAACAGAGCCGCCAACACGCCGATTGCAATCATCACACCATAAGTATGTATGGTAATGGGACCAACAGAAAATAAATCATTATACATATAAATCCTCCACGGGAAATGTTATGTTTTCGAGCTTGCTTATTATAACATACCATTTTCTACAATAAAAGAAAATCCATAAATATTAAACAAAATTTTACAAATGAGAGAACAAATACATTTCATGATATGCGTAATAACTAATTTGGGTTGATATTACTTTATAGTTCCCTTATACTTATAAACAGTGATTTAGATATATTAGCAGATAGTAATTTAATTGGAAATTATTTCCCACAAAGTAAGGAGAAATTCATTATGATGCCCAAAAAATGGTGGCTGACCTTCTTGGTGGCCGCCACAATAACACTGGTGACGGCATGGGGAATCCATGTATCTATGCACGGAACCGCACCTTCTGACCAAAACACCAGCCAGGCGGGGGATTCCGATGCAGCAACGACTCCATCACCTGAAGAGTTGCTTGAAATGGAAGCAGAAATCATTCGTCAGACCAATGAGTATCGTGTTAGTCTTGGTTTGAACGAATTGACGCAGGATGATCAGCTTACATATGTAGCACGTATCCGTGCGCAGGAAATTGTGACCACTTGGTCGCATATCCGCCCGGATGGAACAAAATATGTAGATATCCTTGTAGAAATGCAATATCCCTCACCACTGGTTGGCGAGAATCTTGCCAGATATCAGGATTCGGTTTCTCAGGTTATGGAGATGTGGATTGCCTCTCCTTCGCATCAGGCGAATCTGGTTGGCGATTTTAACAAAATAGGAACAGCTGTCTATCTATCAGAGGAAGGACAACTCCACTATGTTCAGATTTTTGCGCAATAATTAAAATCATTTATAGAAGAATACGCGTCAATTCTAAAATGAAAGGGGAACCCGTAAGTTCCCCTTTAAAAATATTTGTGAATTCTGTTTTTCCACTATCTAATCTTGGTACCGCATTGTACACAGAAACTTGATTCAGGCACCAGTTTGCCACCACAGGACGGACAAAAGCGCATCGTAATGCCCCCGGCTGAAACCGCCTGATTGGATTGCGCTGACTGTACCTGTCCTGCCGTCTGGTATGTTTGTATCTGCTGCGTCTGCTGAAATCCCTGCATCGGCTGCATATTGGGAACCTTCTTATTCTTCTTTCCCTTTACATTGACTAAAATAATAACCAATGCAATGATAAACACAAAGAAAACCAGTGCGGCAATAATTAAAATCTGAATATAGTCCACATGCATTCCGAATATGTCTACATTACTAAAATCACCAAATTTTAAACTCATTTTTCTCCTCCTGTTTTTTAATTTATTTATGATACGGCTCTCCGTTCATAATACGGTACCCCCTGTAAATCTGCTCACAGAGGATGACCCGCATCAACTGATGGGGAAAGGTCATATCGGAAAAGCTTAACTTTTTATCCGCTCGTGCACTGACCGTTTCATGCAGGCCCAAAGAACCGCCGATCACAAACTGAATATGACTCTTACCGCTTATGCCGACCTGTTTTATGATATTTGAAAAAGAAAAGGAATCTTCCTTATCACCTGCAATTTCCAAAGTTATGACATAGGCATCCTCTTTTAGCTTTGCAAGCAGCCGCTCGCCTTCTCGCCGTTTGATCTGTTCCTCTAAAACAAGACTTGCACCGTCCGGCGTGCTCTCGTCCGTCACTTCTACAACTTCCGTTTTGCAATAGCGGGAAAGCCGTTTTAAGTATTCTTCCATTGCATCCTTATAGAATTTTTCTTTTATCTTTCCTACGCATACAATGGATATTTTCATACTTCTTTCTCTTCTTCAAAAACCCTGTCATAGATTTCATCTACAAAATTTTCCAAAAAAGCTTCGTCCAGATTGAGAAATTGTTTTGAAATCTTCTCCTTCATCCAAGATGTACGTTTAAAATATTTTTCTTCATCCGAGACCTCAGCGGCAGTGATCTCTCCATCAATATTCTCGGCTTTTACATTTTCGAGACACCATTTTTCAATCGTACTCCTCAAAGAATTCTCAGACTCTGCTTTCTTTGCAAAAATATGGTAGGATTTCATGGATATAATGCCCATAATTACAAACAGAACAAATAGGGCACTCATGATGCCGTAGGTCATGTATTTCATAGTACCGGTCAGATGAAAGGGCAGCACACCTGCGATTCCCAGCACGATCACTAACAGGCCCAATCCTCCCACTATGAGCAGCATATAAGCCGACGATTTGTTGTCTGCCGCTCTCTCCGCACTGTTTTCATACAGGGCCGAGGGTGCAATCGGTGTTTTTTCTTCCGGCTCCGATTCCGCTTTCTGGCGCTTATAAATATAGACTAATTTTGCGGCTTTTTCAAAGACCGTCTCATCTACAAAGAGTTCATAATCCTCTTTTATAGCTTCCTCTTCACTCTTCTGCGCGCTTTCGGCTGCATCCCGGCTTTCAGAAATTCTGACTTTAGAAATACCGCTGTATTTCAAAAAATCTTCCAATTCGGAAAGCTCTTCCTTACTTCCAAAAGTAAGAGGTTTATAGCTTTCCGTCTCATCGGAAACCAATTCACAGCCACAGTCTGTGCAGACTGTGATTCCTTCCTTGTACTCGTTTTTACATTGTGGACACCATGGCATATCTATTCCTCCAGTTGGGAAATCTTTTATTCCTCATAATCCAGACAGGCGCGGTCACACGTCACGCTTCTTACAAACTTTCCGGCTTCTACATGAGCAGGATGAACCTGATAGGCTTTCAGTGCTTCAACCGTTTCATAGGTACCGATCAATGCGATCTCACGGTTGCTGGACTCCAGTTCGTTTACTACCACCCGAATGTCCACTGCACCATCCACCAGCTCCTTAATAGGCTCTAACAGGGATTTCATCTTATCCCCTGCAGCCTTTTTCTCTTCAGCCGTCATTTCCGGATTAAAATTCCATAAAACAATATGCTTTATCATATGCGCTCCTTTTATTTATTGCGAAGATACTCGTCAATACCTTTTGCACCCGCTTTTCCGGCACCCATAGCCAGAATAACGGTTGCAGCACCCGTTACCGCATCACCGCCGGCATAAACGCCTTCCTTGGTGGTTTTGCCGTTCTCTTCCTCCGCAATAATACATTTCCACTTGTTAGTTTCCAAACCTTCCGTCGTAGAAGAGATCAATGGATTGGGGGAAGTTCCCAAAGACATAATAACCGTATCCACATCGATAACAAATTCGGAGCCGGCCACTTCCACCGGACGTCTTCTGCCGGATTCATCCGGTGCACCCAGTTCCATTCTGATACATTTCATGCCGGTTACCCAACCTTTTTCATCCTGCAAGATTTCGACCGGATTGGTCAATAAATCAAAGATAATTCCTTCTTCCTTGGCATGATGCACTTCTTCCACACGGGCGGGCAGTTCTTCTTCACTTCTTCGGTATACAATATGCACCTCTGCCCCCAACCGCAACGCAGTTCTGGCAGCATCCATAGCTACATTTCCTCCGCCTACTACCGCTACCTTTTTACCTCTCATGATGGGTGTATTGGAATCTTCACTGAATGCTTTCATCAAATTGCTTCTGGTCAGATATTCGTTTGCCGAGAACACTCCGTTAGCATTTTCTCCGGGAATACCCATAAACTTAGGAAGACCCGCACCGGAGCCAATAAATACCGCGGAAAAGCCCTCCTCAGAAAGGAGTTCATCAATGGTAACGGATTTACCCACTACCACATTGGTTTCAATCTTAACCCCCAGTCCTTTTACATTTTCAATCTCTTTTGCCACAACCGCTTCCTTGGGCAGACGGAACTCGGGAATGCCGTATACCAATACGCCTCCGGGCTCATGCAGCGCTTCAAAAATAGTCACATCATAGCCCATCTTGGCCAGATCACCTGCACAGGTAAGACCTGCGGGGCCCGAACCGATCACAGCCACCTTCTTACCATTCTTATCTTTGGCACCTTCCGGCTTAATACCGTTTTCTCTTGCCCAGTCAGCAGCAAAACGTTCCAACTTACCGATGGAAATCGGTTCACCTTTGATGCCCCGGATACATTTTCCTTCGCACTGGCTTTCCTGAGGGCATACACGGCCGCAAACTGCAGGTAATGCAGAGGACTCGCTGATAACCTGATAAGCACCTTCCACATCTCCTGTTTTAATACGATCGATAAAACCCGGAATATTAATAGCTACAGGGCACCCCTGAATACACTGGGCATTCTTACAGCCAATACAACGGGAAGCTTCTTCCATCGCTTCCTCCTTATTATAACCTAAGCATACTTCTTCAAAATTTGCCGCGCGCACCTGAGGTTCCTGCTCGCGAACCGGCACTTTCTTCATTACGTCCATTTTTTCCTCTCATTCTGCCGTAAACGGCTTACATTTTATTTGAATTCTATTTTGTTTCGATGTGATATTAATGACAGTTGCCACAGCCTCCGTGATGCGTACTGCCTTCTTTTGCCTTTAAAAATGCTCTGCCTTCTGCAGTCTTATAAATCTGTTGTCTTTGCATGGCCTCGTCAAAATCCACCTGATGGCCGTCAAATTCCGGTCCGTCCACACAGGCAAATTTCACTTTTCCGTCCACGCTGACACGGCAGGCGCCGCACATTCCCGTGCCGTCCACCATAATAGGATTTAAGCTGACGATTGTGGGCAGACCTAACTCCTTTGTCAGCTTGCAGACAAATTTCATCATGATCATGGGACCGATGGCAACGCAGATATCATAGTGTTTACCCTCGTTTACCAAATCCTGAATGGTCTGGGTTACCATGCCGCTTCTGCCATAGGAACCGTCGTCGGTGGTGATATACAGATTACCTGCCACCGCTTCCATTTCCTTCTCTAAGATCACCAGATCTTTTGTTTTAGCGCCTACGATCACATCAGTTTCAATACCATGCTCGTGCAGCCACTTTACCTGTGGATATACGGGTGCAGTACCTACGCCGCCTGCAACAAAAAGCATCTTTTTCTTTTTTAGGCTTTCCAAATCCTCTGATACAAATTCCGAGGGACATCCAAGAGGTCCTACAAAATCATGGAAAGAATCTCCAATCTTCAATCCTGCCATCATCTGCGTTGCAGCACCCACGATCTGAAATACAATTGTGATCGTACCTTTTTCCCTGTTATAATCGCAGATGGTAAGCGGAATTCTTTCTCCTTCTTCATCCATTCTGACAATTACAAATTGTCCCGGCTGGCAGGCCTTTGCTATTCTTACAGCCTCTACTTCCATTTGAAAAATTGTGTCAGTTAGTTGTTTTGCATCAATAATCTTATACATTTTTTCCTCTCATTCTGCCAGTTTCTTTTGGCGGTTTGTATTTTTAATCGTTAATCGGTTCCAAAACGGGACTATCGGAGATTTCCAGGAATAACTGATAATAACTTCCCGTATAGATACCTACTGCATAAAGGGTACCTGTCATATTCTGTACACCGTCGGCATCCTCGTAGATTTCGGCCAGGATATAAAAATCGCCGGCACCCGAAAGAGTCTGTGCGGAATGGAATACGTACAGGTATCTTCCCGGCAGATTGCCTGCAATCGTCCCTTCCATATCCAGAAGTTTGCCGCTTTGGATCAATTCTTCCTTAACACCATGCAACGCCATATCCACTGTAAAATCAGTGGGAAGCACTAATTCATATTGTCTTGTAGTAGTACTGCCCGATACACCTTCTTCATTGTAAGTGATAAATTTAAAAGTAGTTTTTCCCAGCGGCATAGGAATGGCCCCTGTATACCTTGTGGAATGATCCGTGGGAGTAGTGCCGTCTGTTGTATAATAAACAGTGCCATCCGCAGGTACCGAAACTTTTATCATAGTAGGTGCGGTGTATTCCCCGCTATAGGTTTCCACCTCAGGCGCCGGTGGCTTTAAAACATCGATAATATAAGTTCTGGCAACCACTTCACTGGTAATGCCGTACTCGTTTACAAATATAGCGGCTATTTCATAAGTTCCCGTTTCCAGAAAAATAGGGGTCGTATAAACCTCACTGCTCTCATTGGGAAGGGTACCGTCCAAGGTATAATATATAGTTCCCCGGTTACTGGCCGTCAGTTTGAGCGGAATGACCTCCGCATAGGTACCGGCGGCATAACTAAACTCCGGCGGGGCCGCCATATAATGTTGAAACATATCGAGAATGTTTTCATTCTTCGTATTCGTTAAAAGCGTATGGATGGATGCGTAATCTTCCCTATCACGAAAATATGCGATCAGCCTTTTATAAGCAACTTCCAGTTCCTCCGCCGATGTCTCGGGAGAGGAAATAATAAGACTCAGGCAGCTTACATATTCCTGATTCTGTCCGCTCTGTTCATAAAGTGCCGCCAATTGGAGCCGTAGATTGATATTTTCCTCCAGTTCCACTGCTCTTTCATAATAGTCAATGGCTCCCTCCATATTTCCGGAAGCCACACAGGTCTGCGCCTGTGAAATCTGATACTGTACCGAATTACGGCGGTAATCTCGTATACCTGCGACAATTATGATCACAATACCGCATAGCAGAACAGTTAAGCAGACAATGATCATGATACGTCTGATGTTTATGCGCTTAGAAAAACCGTCCTGTTCTTTCAATACCGTCTTATCATCAGGAACTTCCTCTAAGACTTCGTCCCTGATGCCGGACAGCGTTTCCGTTATACTATATTCAATTTCAGGTTCAAAGTCTGGCACAATATGTATCTCTTCACCACACACCTCACAGTAAAGATTGCCATCCTTCATGTCTGTTCCGCAATTGGGACATTTCATAAGGAACTCCTAACCTTCCTGCAAGTTTAAAGATTCTACACAATTATGCATCAGCATGGCAATCGTCATGGGGCCTACGCCTCCCGGAACCGGCGTGATCGCACTACAGATCGGTTCTACATCCTCATAGTCCACATCCCCGCAAAGCTTTTTGTTCTCCATGCGATGAATTCCCACGTCGATAACCACCGCACCCTCTTTTACATATTCTCTGGTGATCATTTTAGGCTTTCCAACAGCAGCCACAAAAATATCGGCCCTTTTCGTAATCTCTTTTAAATTCTCGGTTTTGGAATGCGCAACTGTAACCGTACCGTTTTCTCTAAGCAGCAAAAGTGCCATAGGTTTTCCCACAATATTACTCCTGCCCACTACTACACATTCTTTTCCCTCTATTTCAATACCCGAACGCTTTAACAGTTCAATAATACCGGCAGGCGTACAGGAAACAAAACCCGGTTCACCGATACAAAGAGCGCCAACATTCTGAGGATGAAAACCGTCCACATCCTTGGCAGGCGCAATGCTTTTTATTACTTTATCCTCATCAATATGCTCCGGCAAAGGCAGCTGTACCAAGATGCCGTTTACGTCTTTTCTGGCATTCAGCTCTGCTATAAGGTTTAACAGCTCATCCTCACCGGTTTCTTCCGGAAGCTCGTATGCCAGGGAGTTGATCCCGATATATTCACAGGCTTTTTTCTTATTTCCCACATATACAGTGGAGGCAGGATCCGCACCCACCTGAATCACCGCCAATGTGGTTTCCTTTCCCTGTGCCTTTAAATTGCTGACCTTTTCCTTCAGTTCATCTTTTATCAGGGAGGAAATGGCTTTTCCGTCAATTATCTGTGCCATAATTTATAAACTCCTTCATCTTCCTTCTAGAACAGGCCGGTAATCCTACCGCTTTCATCCACATCAATGCCGTACGCTGCCGGATTTTTGGAAAGACCCGGCATAGTCATGATAGCGCCTGTCAGCACAACAACAAAGCCGGCGCCTGCGGAAACATAGACCTCCCTGACTCCCAATTCAAAGCCTTCGGGTCTCCCTAACTTATCCGGATCATCCGACAATGAGTACTGATTCTTTGCCATACAAACAGGCAGATTTCCAAATCCCAATGACTCCAACTTTTCCAGCTGTTTAATGACAGCAGGTGAAAAGCTGATGCTGCCTGCACCGTATATTTTCCTGGCAACCGTTTCTATTTTCTCTTTCAGAGACAGAGTGTCCTCATAGAGCACTTTGAAATGACTCTCTTTCGTTTCCAAGGTCTTAAGCACCTTATGGGCCAGTTCGATACCTCCCTCGCCGCCTTTTTCCCAGACTTCGGAAATTGCAAATTCACAATCCCGTTCTTCACAGAACTGCTTTACAAAATTTATTTCCGCTTCCGTATCCGATACAAAAGAATTCAGGGTCACTACCACCGGCACTCCATATATCTGCAGATTTTCAATATGCTTCTCCAGATTGACAATTCCCCTCTCAAGCGCTTCTATGTTTTCCTTTCCAAGTTCCGCTTTGGGAACACCTCCATTATACTTCAAAGCCCTTATTGTAGCAACCAGCACAACCGCATCAGGTTTCAGTCCTGTCATGCGGCATTTGATATCAAAGAATTTTTCCGCACCCAGATCAGCGCCAAAACCGGCCTCGGTAATAACATAATCCGCCATCTTTAAAGCAGTTTTAGTAGCCCGTACCGAATTGCAGCCGTGGGCAATATTGGCAAAGGGACCGCCGTGTACCAGGGCCGGCGTATGCTCCAAGGTTTGGATTAAATTGGGCTTTAGGGCATCCTTTAAAAGTGCTGCCATGGAGCCCACTGCCTGCAGATCCCCGGCCGATACCGGCTCTCCGTCATAATTATAGGCTACTACCATACGGGAAAGCCTTTCTTTTAAATCCTGCATATCTTCTGCCAAACAAAGTACCGCCATGATTTCCGAAGCTACCGTGATAACAAAATGATCCTCTCTGACAACACCGTCAGTTTTACTGCCAAGTCCTACCACGATATTACGGAGCACACGGTCATTCATGTCCAGACAGCGTTTCCAGACTATCTGTCTGGTATCAATCCCCAATTCATTTCCTTGTTGAATATGATTATCCAAAAGAGCTGCCAGTAAATTATTGGCAGAGGTTATAGCATGGAAATCTCCTGTAAAATGCAGGTTCAAATCTTCCATTGGCACTACCTGTGCGTAGCCGCCTCCCGCCGCGCCGCCTTTGATGCCAAAACAGGGACCCAGAGAAGGCTCCCTAAGCGCAATGACCGCTTTTTTACCTAACTTGCCGAATGCCTGTCCTAGGCCGACACTGGTGGTAGTCTTACCTTCTCCTGCCGGAGTCGGATTGATAGCGGTTACCAAGATCAATTTTCCATCCTCATTAGAAGAGATGCGATTTATGTATTCGTCAGATATTTTTGCTTTGTATTTGCCGTAGAGTTCCAGTTCCTCCGCTCCGATATCCAGCTTTGCCGCCACCTCGGTGATAGGCTGCATCACGGCTTCCTGCGCAATTTCGATGTCTGTCTTCATGACTATATTTCCTCCAATAGCTGCTCAAATTGCTCCATACTCATCAATACCTTGCGGGGCTTCGTCCCTTCTTCTTCGCCTACCACACCGTATTCATACAACTGGTCCATAATACGGGCTGCCCGGTTAAAGCCTATCTTGAACATTCTCTGAAACATTCCTATGGACGCCTTATCCTTATCGATAATAAACCTTCCGGCATCGGCAAAATATTCGTCCAATGAACTGCCTCCTTCACCTGAAGAGCCATTTGAACCGCCTCCGGAACCCATATTCATGATTTTTTCTTCAATATCCTCCGCATATACATTACCCAGATTCTGATTCTTTAAGAAGTCTACCACATCGGATACTTCCTTGTCGGAAACAAACGCTCCCTGTACGCGCGCAGGCTTGGTATAGCCCTGTGGATAGAACAGCATATCTCCCTTACCCAAAAGTTTCTCCGCACCATTCATATCCAGAATCGTACGGGAGTCCACTCCACTGGATACGCTGAAAGCAATACGGCTTGGCATATTTGCTTTGATCAAACCGGTAATAACATCCACGGAAGGTCTTTGTGTTGCAATGATCAAATGAATTCCTGCAGCCCTGGCAAGCTGTGCCAGACGGCATATGGACTCTTCTACTTCACCGGGTGCCACCATCATCAAATCCGCCAACTCGTCCACAATAATGACTATCTGTGGCAGCTTGGCCGGCGCATCCTCCTGCCCCCGTTCCTTCATACTTTCTACTTTTTGGTTATATCCTTTTAAATCCCTTACATTGAAATCGGCAAATTTTTTATAGCGGTCCGTCATTTCGGAAACACCCCAGTGCAGGGCTGCTGCGGCCTTCTTGGGATCCGTGACCACAGGGATCATAAGATGGGGGATTCCATTGTAGACACTCAATTCCACCACCTTAGGATCTACCATAATGAGTTTTACATCATCCGGATGTGCCTTATAGAGAATACTCATGATCAGAGTATTGATACAAACAGATTTACCGGAGCCGGTAGCTCCCGCGATCAGCATGTGCGGCATTTTCGCAATATCCGTCACGACCACCTTGCCGGCAATGTCCTTACCTACCGCAAAGGCCAGATTGGATGAGAATTCCTTAAACTCATTACTTTCCAACAAATCCCTAAGAGCAACAGCCGTATTTTCTTTATTCGGCACCTCGATGCCAATAGCCGCTTTTCCGGGAATAGGCGCTTCAATACGAATATCCGTAGCTGCCAGATTCAGTTTGATATCATCTGCCAGTCCCACTATTTTGCTGACCTTTACACCCTGCTCCGGCTGCAGTTCATATCTGGTAACCGCAGGCCCCTGACTGATGTCGGTAATGGACACCTTTACGCCAAAAGTATTTAAGGTCTGTTGCAACCTGTAGGCGGTATCCTTCAATTCTTTGGAAGAATCACCTCTGCCGCCTTGACCCTTCTGTAAACGAGACAGCGGCGGGAATATGTACTTCTTAGGAATCTTCTTTTCCACAGAGAAAACCTCTTCCTTCATGCGGGCTTCACTGCCTTTCGGTCTGGGTACTGCAGCGGGTCTGGCTATCGGCCTGACGGATGGTTTGTCAGACTGATAAGCCGGCGCTTCTTCCTGTATCGCTTGCCTTTGTATAGGCTGCTCTTCTTTGCCTACAGTACTCATACGAATAGTAGCTTCCCTATATATGGGCTGCTCTTCCGGATAGGATTCAAAATCTGCTTCCTCTTCCTCAGGCGCATAGATTTCCCTCACATCCTCGTAGTGCTCTTCGGGCTCATAGTCCACAGTTTCCCCGTTAATTCTGATATTATTATAATCCGTAAGATTCTCAAAATCTGTCAGATTCTCTTCATTCAGGGTTATCTCGTGAATATCATCTCTGCCTCTTTTATCGGTGCTTGCCGTCAAGGCGGTATCTGCCATGACACCCGTCACTTTTTTATCCATACGGAGAATCTTTTCATTTTCCTTCTCCTCCGCTTTCAACCGACGTTCTTCTTCACGTTTGGCCCGCTCTTCGTCTCTTCTTGCACGGGCTTCTTCATAATCACTGCGGCGTATTCTGGCCTGTTCCCGCCTTCTCTCTGCATCTTCTTTGGAAAGCTCGGCCATTCTTCTGCCACCTTTTTTAACACTGTCTACAAAAGAACGTTCAGTCAAAAGAACCGCACTGATAATACTCAATATCAGCACTACTAAGATCGTACCTATCATATCCAAAAAATGCACCATTAAATAAGCCAAACTGCCTGCGATCACACCACCGCCTGCCTTATTTTCACTGGAAAACCGGTAAATCTCTCCCACACTGTACTCCGGTGCCGAAGGATTACCGGAAACAAGCTCACATACAATTCCGACCAACACAAACAAAACACAGGCCGCTATCAGCTTTCTGACAGCGGCGGGATTGCCCTGATTTGCAGACCAGAAGGCCATTGCCACAAAAGCAGCAATCGCGATCACATAGGCTAAGAAGCCGAATAGGCCGAACAACACAGCACTAATAGCATTTCCTACGGTTCCGATCACGCCAAAATTGCACAAAAATAAAATGACTGCAACTGCAAACAGCAGGATTAACGCTACTTCATGAAAAAGAGCGCTCTCCTGCTCCGTATACTGTCTGGTATCTTCATCATGCCTTCTGGTGTTCTGTGTGCTTCTCTTCGAAGCTGATGACTTTTTATTCTGATTGGATGCCATATATTCTTAAACCCCGCTTCATATGCTTCGACTATTATATCATTTTTCTGCGGGCTTGTCATCATGTATACAATCGTTTTTTACTTTCCCTCTGAAATCAACTTATGCAGCTTACGCATGGCCTCTTTGATTCCGCCTACCGCGTCGATAATTCCTTCGTTCACCGCTTCCTGCCCCACCAGAATGGTTCCTACATCCTTGGTGAGCACACCGGTCTCCATCATAAGTTCTTCCAACCTTTGTTTTTTTATATCACAATGGGTACATACAAAGCCTGTGATCCTGTCCTGAATCTGTTTAAAATAATCAAAAGTCTGCGGAACCCCGATTACCATACCGTTCATCCGTACGGGATGTATGACCATGGTCCCCGAGGGAACAATATAAGAATAGTCTGTGCTGACTGCAATGGGCACCCCGATGGAATGGCTGCCTCCCAGTACCAGGGATACCGTAGGTTTGGAAAGGGAAGATAACATCTCCGCAATAGCCAGTCCTGCTTCTACATCTCCTCCCACAGTATTTAAAAGCACCATGACACCCTGGATTTCCTGACTGTCCTCAATCGCAGCCAGTTGGGGCAGAATATGCTCATATTTAGTTGTTTTTGCGGAGCTGTTCAGATTGTCGTGTCCCTCTACCTCCCCAATAATGGTAAGAAGATGTATATTCTGCTTTTCTTTATTCTTGTTCAATGTCACCTGTCCGAGTTGTTCAATCCGCTCATCTTTGTGCTTCTCTTCTTCTCGCCTCTTATCGTCTTGAGCATTGTCCCGATTTTTCTGCATACACTTTCCTCCAACAAAAATAGAGAACCGAATCACGGTTCTCTACTATTGTGTGCAGGAATTTTGATTTCATACTTATAAGAAACGCCGTTTAAATATCAAAATCGTCATCGTCCGCCACACGGACATCATATCTTAACTTATCCGTAGCTACAAAATAAGGATAGTCCAAAACCTTTGTTTCGTGCTTTTTCGGTAAGGGCAATGGATTCTCTATGTAATTTCCCCGTTTCTCCTGTGCTCCGGCAGTCGGTGCAAGTACCGGAATATCAGCAACTTTACCGGCTTTTTTCTTTTTCTCGGGCTTTTGTTTCTTGACTTTTTCTGCTTTTTTCTCTTTTGCCTTTGCTTCCGGCTTATCAGCAACATCCTTTTGATCCTGCTCTGCCCCCTGCTTGGAATCATCCTCGGCTTTTACAGCAGCCAAATCTGCTTCTTTTATACTCTTCTGCAGTGTCTCCTGTACACCGGCGCCCATCAATGCCAGTACCAGGGAAAAGGCAAGATATCCCGCCGTCATACCGGATGCATGGAAATTTCCGGCAAGAATGACCGCCACCCCTGCAAGGAAGAAAAAGTACAGCATCTGAGATTCTCTTTTTTCATGTATAAAGAAGGCAGGAATGCCTAATACCAAGAGAAAAGATATTAACGGCATAGCATAAACACCGGAAAGTGCATTGGGATACAGTAAAGCAGGTACCCCTCCCATTTCCTTATAGGAAAAGAGCAGACACCAGATATCAAACACCTGTATAATATCCGCATTGCTCTGCATAGCATCTAAAAACATCAACAGGATCACTGTCAGCAAAAAAACCAAAATGACGGTCATCACTTGCAGAGACAGCTTTAGAAAGCGCTTTGCTCCTTTCTCGGCTGCTTCATCTTCCTTTACTCCATAGATAAAAAGAACAGGAAGAAGTAAAGTCAACCCCGATACATCCAGATATGTCAGAATACCAATGCCAATTCCTAAAACCACAATATGTATCCATGAATACCATTTTAGGGAAACGCCTTTTTTCTGTCTATGCAGAAAGCGACCCACCATGAGAAATACCAGTCCGAATAAGAGCAGATACAGCATTTTGGGAGAATAGGTGATTCCCTCCTGCATAGACATGGGCAGCAACATGGTACCGGCTAAAAACAATAATGCCGCAACCGTTCCTGAAATTCTTCTGATACCGAAATACCATACTATCGCCGCCAATGCCTGCAAGCAAATTTGCAGAATAATGCCGGCCGTAAAATTGTTACCCACCATGAAAAAGAGGCCACGCAATACTACTACATACAAATACTGCGCACCATGAGCAATCGGGATCACCGGCTGCCCGGTAATACTGGCGGTCTCAAAAAAAGCAGCTTCCTGAGTACCGTCACCGGCCATGCAGGCCCGTATAAAAATGCCGGCTCCCAATAGCAGAATCGCCAGAGTGGACTCCCATATCAAATGGGATATCGTATGTTTATCCGCTTCTTTATCCTGTTTCTTAACCAGTCTTCGAAGCAGCGCAAAAAATCCCGCAGCCAATACAATAGTCAGACCGATAACACCCATCTGGGCATAGGCATCTTTCAAAGGCGTCTGCTCTAAAAAGAGGGTAACGATTGCGATATGATAAATGCAGATAGATGCCGTAAAAACAGCCCATAACAGATAACTAAAAACATTTTTTCTAAAAGTCATTTTGCGCTCACCACCTGTTTTAATGCTTTTTCATTGAGAAAAGACCTGCTATTCCAACACCTTTTCTACATTGTAACGTGGACGATGCTTTACCTCTACGTAAATCTTTCCGATATACTGTCCAACCATCCCGATGGCCAAAAGCTGTACACCTCCGATGAACCAAATGGACAAGATCAAAGAAGTCCAACCCTGTACAACATTGCCGGTAAAATACGATATCAAGGCATAAACAGCTGCCAGTACACTGCCAACAATAATGACGCAGCCCAACCAAGTGATCAGACTGATGGGCTTTATGGAAAAAGAAGTAATACCGTTAAATGCCAGTGCCAACATTTTTTTAAGCGGATATTTGGACTCCCCTGCTACCCGCTCCTTTCGCTCGTAGTAGACACAATCCGTCTGATATCCGATCAAAGGCACGATTCCCCGAAGGAACAGATTGTTTTCTCCGTATTGAGAAAACTGCTCCAGAGCCCGTTTGCTCATCAGCCTAAAATCCGCATGATTATATATTGTTTTTACGCCCATGATTCCCATAAACCTATAAAAACCCTGAGCTGTAAAACGCTTGAAAAAGGAATCCTTTTTCCTGTTACTGCGCACACCGTATACAATATCATTTCCTGCATGATATTTATCGATCATTTCCTCAATAACAGACACGTCATCCTGTAAATCCGCATCTATGGATATGGCAACATCACTTCTGTCCTTTGCGATCAGCAGCCCCGCAGTCAGTGCAAATTGATGTCCCACATTGCCGGCCAGCTTTACGCCGCGTATCTGTGCGGGATGAGCCGCATGTTCTTCTTCAATCAATTCCCATGTTCTGTCCTTACTGCCATCGTTTACAAACAAAAGAAAGCTGTCCTGCGCAATTTTTTGCTTCCTGATCAAATCGTCCAGCACATCTCTGAGTGCATCGGCCGCAATATGAAGAACCTCTTCTTCATTATAGCAGGGAACCACAATTGCCAATTTATCCATATGTAACTTCCTTTCTTCTGCAAATATGGGTCAATGCCTGCATCAAAAACCAAAAATATGTATAGGGTTTTTATTCATCCCAGTTATGGTAAACAGCCTGCACATCATCATCATCTTCCAAAAGATCTAATGTGCGCTGTAAATTTTTGATCGCGGTTTCGTCCGTCAATTCGACATAATTCTGAGGAATCATGGTCACTTCGGCGCTCAACATGGGGATACCGGCCTCCTCCAAGGCTTTTCTGACCTCTTCGAAGGAATCGGGATCGGTCAACACTTCATAGCTGTCTTCCTCCTCGGTAAAATCCTCTGCACCTGCATCCAGAACCTGCATCATCAGTTCATCCGGATCAGCCTCATATTCTTCCTTATCAATGATAATCTGTCCCTTTTTATCAAACATGAAAGATACACAACCGGGAGTTCCTACATTGCCCTGCCCTTTGGTAAAGGCACTTCTGACATTGGCTGCGGTACGATTTTTATTGTCCGTCAGCGCATCTACGATAATGGCAATGCCGTTAGGACCATAGCCTTCATAAGTTACATACTCGTAATTCACATTTCCCACATCACCGGCTGCTTTTTTAATGCCTCTTTCAATCGTATCATTAGGCATGTTGTTTGACTTTGCTTTTGCTATTACCTGCGCCAGCTTAAAATTGTTGGACGGATCCGGTCCACCCTCCTTTACGGCTACCGCAATTTCCCTTCCGATGATGGTAAAAATCTTTCCCTTGGCAGCATCGTTCTTTTCTTTTTTATGCTTTATATTGGCAAACTTAGAATGTCCTGACATAATTACTCTCCTTTAGTACTTTTTCCGTAAATTTAAATATACCATTTATGGGTTCATTCGTCAAGCCGGACCGCCCTTTGATTATGTATCCAGTTCCAGACTTATCATCAGAGCTTTATTCACTTTTTTCATAATCTGAGGGTCCAAATGGCAGACCTTATCTTTTAATCTCTTTTTATCTATGGTACGCAGCTGTTCCAGCAATATAACAGAATCTTTATCCATATCATACTGCAGTGTGGACAGCTCAATATGAGTAGGCAGTTTGGCCTTATTCATCTTGGATGTGATAGCAGCACAGATCACTGTAGGACTGTGACGGTTTCCCACATCATTCTGTATGATCAAAACCGGCCGGATACCTCCCTGTTCGGAACCTACCACCGGTCTTAAATCTGCATAATATACGTCGCCTCTTCTCATAGCATGCATTCCTTTCCGGCTTCCCGGATTTTCCCGGGCTTTCCTGCTCTGGTAGTAGTATTGCCAGTTTATCTTTGGCTATTCAGTTGTTCTTTTGCTCTTTCATTCTCCTCCTATATACACTCTGGGAATCCGTTTGCTCAACATACAGACAAGCTCATAATTAAATCGCCCGGAAAGCTCTCCCAGCATTTCTGCGGAAATCTCTTCTTCTCCGTCCCGTCCCATGAGGGTAACCCTGTCACCTTCCCGTACTTCGGGGATATCCGTTACATCTACCATAAACTGGTCCATGCAGATACGTCCTACAATGGGGGCCTTTTGCCCTCTTATCAACACATAGCCTTTTCCCGACAATCCTCTGGGATATCCGTCCCCATAGCCTAAAGGAATCGTAGCGATCCGGCTCTTTTTATCCGTCACATAGGTCCCCCCATAGCTGATTGGTGAACCGGCTGGCAGCCACTTAATATAAACCACGGTACTGTAGAATGCCATGGCAGGTTTTAAAGGAATACGGCTCATATCTATATCTTTTGAAGGCGCCAGTCCATAAAGGCTGATTCCCGCCCTGACAACATCCATATTGGCCTCGGGAAGTTCCAAAATACCGGCACTGTTGGCACAGTGTTTGATCAATCCCTTTAGGCCCGTGGCATTTTCTACTTCTTCTGTAAAATGTCTAAATAGGGACAATTGCTGTATGGCATTTTCCTTATCTACTTCGTCAGCTCTGGCAAAATGAGTGAAGATACCCTCTATAACAATTCCGGGAATTTTTGCAATATGTCTTACAAAGTTCAGGCCTTCCTCATCGGGCAGAATACCGATCCTGCCCATACCCGTATCTACCTTGATGTGTACTCTGGCCATCTTGTGCTGCTTTGCTGCCTCTCTACTCAAAAGTTCTACTGAATCCATCCGAAAAACAGTTAAGCTGATATCCCATTCTATCAGTTTTGCATAGTCATCGGGAAAGGTATAGCCCAGTATCAGAATAGGCAGCTTGATACCCGCCTCACGGAGTTCAAAGGCCTCCTCTGCAGTAGCCACCGCAAAGCCGTACATACCGCTTAATTTTTCTAATTCTTTTGCGATAGGAATACTTCCATGCCCATAGCCATCCGTTTTGATCACTCCCATCATGCGAGTGTCTGCTTTGACATGGGCCTTCATGTTTTTCATATTGGATACAATGGCATCCAAATTTACTTCCGCATACCCTCTTGCGTATCGTTCCATCTCTATGTTTCCTCTCATCCTATTCTTCTCACAGTACGGACAGACTCTTTATAATATCCGAGGCCGTAATGCCCGCTCCTTTTGCCATCTTAGCCGCCACGTCTCCTGCACAGGCATGCAGATAGACGCCGGCTTCAGCTGCATCCCGCATATCCATTCCCTGAGCTGTCAAGGCAGCCAGAATACCAAACAGGGTATCCCCGCTTCCTGCGGTAGCCAATTTATCATTTCCCGCAATATTTAAAAACATTGCTCCACCTGGCTCGCATACATAGCTTCTGGCACTCTTACCGACCACAATACACCTAAACTCTTCCGCAGCCCGGTACGTGCTTTCTGCCTCTGTGTCCGTTATCTCTGCCAGGGACTTTCCCAAAAGTCTCGCCAGTTCCCCCATATGGGGAGTGAGTATCGTCCTACCCTGCCTTCTTTTTAAAATCTGCTTAAGACTTTCATCTTTTGCCAGTATATTCAGACCGTCCGCATCAATCAGCAGTGGTTTGGTTGTTTGGAGCGCCAGTTCCAATAGTCTTCTGCCGCTTTCGCATACCGAGAGTCCCGGCCCGACTGCCAGCGTATTCGCCCACTCACAGCTCTCTAAAAAGGCGGTTTCCTCCTTATCTGCCAATCCCATACTTTTACTATAGCTTAACAGTAAAGCCTCCGGCAGTTTTTCCTGTACTGTTCCCTTGATGCTTTCTGGTACAACCAGCTTTACCATACCGGCCCCTGCCCGGTAAGCGCTCTCTCCCGCTAACAATGCCGCACCTGTCATCCCTTCGCTGCCCGCTGCTAACAACAGTTTCCCAAAAGTGCCTTTGTTGCCGTCCGGCCTCCTTTTCGGCCAGAGCATGGCCGGCGCATCTTTGCGGGTATACATACCCGGGATTCTTCCGTTAAAGCTTTTCCGTGTAATTCCGATATCTGCCACCTGTATTTTTCCGGCATAGTAAGGCCCGGGATAAAGATAGAGCCCTCTTTTTGCAAAGGCCAGCGTTACCGTCTCGTCAGCCTCTACGGCAGCTCCCAGCACTTTTCCCGTATCCCCGTCCAATCCCGAAGGAATATCTACTGAAATGGTATAAGCCCCAAGTTCATTGATGGTCTCTATAGCCTTTAGGAAAATCCCCGTCACCTCTCTGGATAATCCGGTACCGAATATGGCATCTACCACCACCGCATATTCTTCATGGGGAATTTCGTTTAAAAGTGTGACTTCATATTTCTGCAAAATAGAGAGCTGGCATGCCGTCTCCTTGCTCGCACGATCCCTTTCTCCCAAAAAAACTGTCTGTACTGCAATGCCTTTATCCAAGAGCAGACGTGCCAGAGCCAGGCCGTCTCCTCCATTGTTCCCGCTTCCGCAGACACACAGCACCTTCCCTTTTCTATCCTGCAGGGCACATTCCACCCGTCGGGCCACAGCCAATGCCGCCCTCTCCATCAGCACCAGGGCCGGAATCCCTATATGCTCTATGGTATAAATATCATATGCCCTCATTTCCTCCTGTGTTACTAAATAATCCATATTTTCACTCCATTTTTTAAAAAGGGGACTGTTTGCTCAACAGTCCCATTACTTTGTTTTCGTATCCGGCTTTCGGGCGGAATCCTGCGGCTTTTTTTCCGCTTTTTTCGGATGCTGCGTTTCCGGATTATATTTCATGTCAAAAAGATTGATAACATCCGCTCCGAAGATCGCATGCATATAGTTGTATAAGTCATGATTTTTTTCCTCTTTTTCCTGTTTGCGGATGATTTTTTTCTTTAGCTCAATGCGGATTGTATCAATCCAGTTTCCAATTTCTTCAATTTCTTTTGTATTTTCTTTTAAAGTATCATAGCAGGCATCCATGGTAGCCAGCATCAATTCATAATTGGCCGTTTCAATTTGAGCGGGCAGTTCCATCAGTTCCTGCTTATATTGCTCCATCTTATCGTTACACTCACTGATCAGCCGCTTATGTTCCTCAATTTTCTTATCCAGCTTAGGACTGGGAGACTGCTCCAGCTCATCCACCATGGGGACGATTTCATCCATCAGTTTCTTTTTCAGTTTTCGGATATCCTTGGTTTCCGTATTCAGTTTTCCCTGTCTTTTCAACAGCGTATTGAGCTTATCCTCCAGCTTCAAAATAGCCGTTGTCGTATCAGCGGTATTAAATAGCAAATGCCATTTATGATCCAGTGTCAGCACCGGAATATTCTTATTCTTTAAAGCCTGTTCAAATACATCTTCCTTTCGTCCCATAGCTACCCCGCTTTCCGGATCAACTAATTATCCTGTTCCTGATTATAGCGTTCCAAATTATAGGAAAGCTTCATCAAACTGTCCGAGAGATGAACATTTTCTACCTGAATACCCTTAGGCACATTTAAATCCACATGTGCAAAATTCCAAATAGCTTTAATACCGTTGGAAACCAGTATCTCCGCCACCTCCACCGCGCTGGTTTTGGGAACGGTCAGCACCGCTATATCAATATCGTTTTCCCTTACAAATTTCTCTACCTTTTCCATGGGCTGTACCTGAATTTCACGTACCTTTTTCCCATATAATGCAGGATTCTTATCAAAGATGCCCTTTAAGATAAATCCCCTGCGTTCAAAATTCATGTAGTTGCCCAATGCCTGCCCTAAGTTTCCGGCACCGATGATAATCAAATGGTGTGTCTTATCTAAGCCCAGTATCTTACTGATCTCTTCATACAGAAATTCTACATTATAGCCATACCCCTGTTGTCCGAAACCACCGAAATTATTGAAATCCTGACGAATCTGGGATGCGGTAACATGCATCAGTTCTGAAAGCTCCTGGGAAGAAATACGCTCTACACCTTCATCCTTCAGTTCTCCCAGATACCTGAAATAACGTGGCAGACGTGCTATTACCGCTTGGGAAATACCTTTTTCCTCCACCCTACTACCTCCTGCTCTCATCCCGAAGTCCCCTTATTATTTTATTATATCCGACTGTTAAATTAATGTCAATCCGGGGCCCCTGCTTGACATCCTTTTATCAGAACTGTAAACTGACTGTGATACCTTTTATGCCTTTAGGAGTGAAATACTTATGATACTGTCCTGTCAGAACATCCGGAAGGAGTTTCCGGATAATATTGTACTTTCCAATGTATCATTTCATATAGAAGACCATGAAAAAGCAGCTATTGTTGGTATTAACGGTGCAGGCAAAACTACGCTGCTACGCATTATTGTAGGCGGACTTGCCGCAGACGATGGATTAGTCGTTTTGGCAAAGGGAAAAACCTTGGGCTATCTGGCTCAGAACGCAGGTTTAAACAGTGAAAATACCATATATGAAGAACTTCTCTCTGTCAGAGAAGATCTGATCACATTGGAGAAGCGCATACGTGAGTTGGAAATCTCCATGAAGGAAGCAGACGATACTCTTTTAGAACAGTACAGCGTTTTGACACACCGCTTTGAGACCGACGGCGGCTATCTTTATAAAAGCGAACTGATAGGTGTGTTAAAAGGTTTGGGATTTGCCGAAGAGGAATTCTCAAAACCGGTTTCCACACTCTCCGGCGGTCAGAAAACCCGTGTAGCACTTGGTAAGCTGCTGTTACTTTCTCCTGATTTGATCATTCTGGATGAGCCTACCAACCATTTGGATATGAACTCCATAGCTTGGCTGGAAACCTATTTATTGAATTATAAAGGAGCAGTTTTAATTGTTTCCCATGACCGTTATTTTCTGGACCGCATTGCGGGAAAGATCATTGAACTGGATCAGAGTAAAGCCACTACTTTCTCCGGTAACTATACCGACTATGCAGCTAAAAAAGAACAGCTGCGTATAGCAAAATGGCATGCCTATTTAAATCAACAACGGGAAATTAAGCATCAGGAAGAAGTGATTGAAAAACTGCGCTCTTTCAATCGCGAAAAATCCATTAAGCGGGCGGAAAGCCGGGAAAAACAACTGGAAAAAATAGAGGTGTTGGAAAAGCCAACCGACGTTCGATCCGACATGAGACTGGTACTGACACCCCGTCTACAGAGTGGCAACGATGTACTGGCAGTGGAGGGGCTCTCCAAGTCCTTTGGATCTCAACCCCTGTTTTGTGACGTGCATTTTTCTCTAAAACGCGGTGAACATGTTGCCATTATCGGGGATAACGGTACCGGAAAGACCACCCTTTTAAAAATATTAAATGACCTGATTCCTGCCGATAACGGTTTCTTTCGGCTGGGTGCCAATGTGGAAATTGGTTACTATGATCAGGAACATCATGTCCTCCATCAGGAAAAGACCTTGTTTGATGAAATTTCCGACGAGTATCCCTACTTAGATAATACTGAAATCCGCAATGTTCTGGCCGCTTTTCTCTTCACCGGTGAAGAGGTTTTTAAGCAGGTAAAGGATTTAAGCGGCGGAGAAAAAGGCCGCCTCTCTTTAGCAAAGCTGATGCTGGGCAATGCAAATTTCCTCATTCTGGATGAGCCTACCAACCATCTGGATATTCAGTCCAAGGAGATTCTGGAAGATGCTCTTAACAGTTACGAAGGCACGGTGCTCTATGTCTCCCACGACCGGTATTTTATCAATCGTACTGCCTCCCGCATCTTGGAGCTTACAGCCTCCACCTTTGTCAACTATATAGGTAATTATGACTATTATCTGGAAAAAAAGACGCTTCTTTCTCCGGCTGTTTCCGATCCTGTAAAAATACAAGCATCTCAGACTACCGCAGCCAAAGCAGACTGGCAACAGCAGAAAGAAGAACAAGCTAAACTTCGCAAGAAGGAAAATGACTTAAAAAAATGCGAAGAACGAATTGCCGTTTTGGAACAGCGTCAAAATGTGCTGAGTGAAGAAATGAATGTCCCCGAAGTGGCAACCGATGTAGCAAAACTGCAGGCCATTGCAAAAGAACAGCAGGAAATTACGGATGAATTGGATATACTATATGAGCAATGGGAGCAATTAGCGGAGTAACGCGCAAAAAAGGTGTTTGGACATGCAGCCTGTTTCGGCTCATCCCTCCAAACACCTTTTCTTTTGCATATTAATTACTTAAATTTGAAGTCCTACATTGCTTCATAAGTAGCCCGGATTGCTTTGATAAAGTCCCCGCTGTTTAAAACCGTCACATTTTCAAGGGACGTGATCAGCGCCAAGTCCTTTGTCATCTTACCGCTTTCTATGGTACTTAATGTGGCCTTCTCCAGTTTATCCGCAAATTCCATAAGCGCCTTGTTTTCATCCAGTTCGCCCCTCTTTCTAAGCGCACCGGTCCAGGCAAAGATCGTTGCTACAGAATTCGTAGAGGTCTCTTCTCCCTTTAAATGCTTATAATAATGTCTTTGCACGGTACCGTGGGCTGCTTCATACTCATAAACGCCGCTCGGCGATGTCAGTACAGAGGTCATCATGGCTAAAGAGCCGAATGCCGATGAGACCATGTCCGACATGACATCTCCGTCATAATTCTTGCAAGCCCAGATAAATCCGCCTTCTGACTTCATAACACGGGCTACCGCATCGTCAATCAGGGTATAGAAATATTCGATGCCCAGTTCCTCAAATTTTACCTTGTATTCCGCATCATAGATCTCCTGAAAAATATCTTTAAAGGTATGATCATACTTTTTGGAAATGGTATCTTTGGTCGCAAACCACAAATCCTGCTTTGTATCAACAGCATAACCAAAACATGCCCTTGCAAAACTCTCAATGGACTGATTCGTATTGTGCATACCTTGCAGAATACCTGCACCATTAAAAGTATGTATCAGTTCCCTGGTCTCCTTCCCCTCTGCATCGGTAAATACCAGTTCTGCCTTGCCGGGTCCTCCTACTTTGATTTCCGTATTCTTATACACATCCCCGTAAGCATGGCGGGCCAGTGTAATCGGCTTCTTCCAGTTCTTCACACAGGGCTCGATACCATTCACCACAATGGGCGCCCTAAATACCGTACCGTCTAAAATGGCACGGATGGTGCCGTTAGGACTCTTCCACATCTCTTTTAGATTATATTCTGTCATCCTGGCCGCATTGGGTGTAATGGTGGCACATTTAACCGCAACGCCGTATTGCAAAGTCGCATTGGCAGAATCAACGGTCACCTGATCATCAGTTTTATTACGGTTTTCCAGTCCCAGATCGTAATATTCCGTTTTTAAATCAATAAAGGGAAGCAATAACTCTTCCTTAATCATCTTCCAGAGAATCCGGGTCATTTCATCTCCGTCCATCTCTACCAGAGGGGTTGTCATCTGAATTTTACTCATATTGTCCTCCTTCTACAGGTCTTCCTGCTCAATTATTTTGTGTATCTTCCTTATAGGGTTCCATGCCTTCCTTTTGGTAGACCTCATGCAAACCATTTTTTACCATATTTTCATAGGCATTGATCATATGCATATGGGCCAGCCGCTCCGCACTGTCCGCATCCCCTGCCTTGATCGCCAACATGATCTTTTCATGCTCCTCATTGGAGGCGGTTCCCCTGTTGATATCTGCCAGAGTCTTTTTTCTGACGCGCAGAACATATTCATGAAAGTCTTTCAACTGATGTTCCAACATCTTGGAATTGCAGGCCTCATACATGATTTCGTGGAAACGATTATCAAGCTGCGCCAACTGCTCCATATGTCCTTTCTCGGCATGGAATCTGGCAAGATAAACATTTTCCTCCATTTCCTCTAACTGCTCCTTTTTAATGTGAGCAGTTGCCCATCTGGCACAAAGTCCTTCTAAAAGGGAACGGATCATATAGATATCCTTAACATCTTTCTCTGTAATCCCCGTCACATAGGCACCCTTGTTGGGTATGATCTGAATCAGACCTTCTAACTCTAACTGTCTAAACGCCTCTCTCACCGGAGTTCGGCTGACACCCAGCTCCTCCCCAATAGTAACCTCTTTTAATTCTTCGTGTTCCTTATAGGTACCGTTTAAAATATTCTCCCTGAGTTTATGAAAAACCCTGCCTCGCAGCGAATATTTGTCCGTTACTTCCTCTTTGACATTATAATTTGCCACAATCCTTCCTCCCCTGCCGGATTAGAGCCGCTATACGCTTAAAGCTCCATCTGTCTAAAGTGAAATATTGAGTTTCCGGCTGATTTTGTCAATGACCTCAACCAATTCCCCATCCGTCAGCACCGTCACACGACCGCCTGCATATTCTTCGTCCACCCAAAGCTTTATCTCTTTTACCAGTTCACTGTTCTTGTCCACCTGTCTATCGCCCTTTAACTTGTAGTAGGTGTTGATCCAGTGGGCAATTCCTGCCAGGCCGGAAGTATTGGAAACCGCACACAACACAGGTCTGTTCAAAAATTTATCCGTATCAAAGATATTGTATATTTCCTCGTTTTTTAACAGACCGTCCGCATGAATGCCCGCTCTTGTGACATTGAAATTCTTGCCCACAAAAGGCGTTCTTTCCGGAATATGATATCCTATCTCTTTTTCATAATACTCCGCCAGCTCGGTAATGACGGTGGTATCCATACCGTTTAGATCTCCCCGCAGCTGTGCATACTCAAATACCATAGCCTCCAAAGGCGTATTGCCCGTCCGCTCTCCGATACCGAATAAAGAAGTATTGATTCCTGCGCAACCGTACAGCCATGCCGTAGTAGAATTGGATACGGCCTTGTAGAAGTCATTATGACCATGCCATTCAATATTCGCATGCGGTACGCCTGCATGAGTGTGCAATGCGTAGATAATACCCTGTACACTTCTGGGAATAACCGCACCGGGATAGTTTACGCCATATCCCATGGTGTCACAGGCGCGCACTTTAATGGGAATCCCATATTGCTTTTGCAGTTTCATCAGTTCCAGACAGAAAGGCACTACATAGCCGTAGATATCTGCTCTGGTAATATCTTCTAAATGACAACGGGGCGAAATACCCTCCTCCAGACAGTCGCGAATCACACTTAAATAGTGTTCCATAGCTTGTCTTCTCGTCATTTTTAATTTTAAAAAAATATGATAATCGGAACAGCTTACCAGAATACCGGTTTCTTTCATACCGATTTCCTTTACCAGTTTAAAGTCCTCCTTGTTAGCTCTGATCCAGCTGGTCACTTCCGGAAACTGATACCCCCGCTCCATACATTTGTATACGGCATCTCTATCCTTTTTACTGTAAAGGAAAAACTCGGAAGCACGAATCATGCCGTTGGGTCCGCCCAATTTATGTAAATAGTCATAAATCGTTACTATCTGCTCCGTAGTATAGGGAGCTCTGGACTGCTGTCCATCCCTAAAGGTGGTATCCGTAATCCAGATTTCTTTGGGCATATTGTGGGGCACAATTCGATCATTGAAAGGAATCTTCGGAATCTCCGAGTAGGGAAACATATTCCGAAATACATTGGGCTTTTCTACATCGTCCAATATATACATATGCTCTTCAATTTCCAAAAGATTATTTTTGTGATTCATATTCACAGGGCGGTTTTGAAACATTTCCACATTATTCATATCCATCATATCTACCATCATGCCTTTCCGTTTACTGCAAAAAATTATATTATACAATGTACCGCAGTTTTACCTCGTATAATTGTATACAATCATACGAGGTATGTCAATACCTGAAATACGTAAAGATAAAGCGGCTGCTATCCTTCCAGCAGCCGCTTTACATTCACCATTCCCCAGCCTTGTTGGTACCAGGGTTCTCCTAAATCCGTAGCCGTGTATAAGAGCTTACGTTTTGCCGTTTCATTGTCATATTCCGGATGTTTCTGCACAAGCAGTGCCAGAGCACCTGATATAATGGGTGTAGCCATAGAGGTGCCGCTTTTTGAAATATAAGCATTGCTATAGCCTCCCAAACCTCTGCTCACACCACCGTTACAGGATATGATCTCCGTTCCCGGTGCAACAATATCCGGCTTTTTGCCTGTATCAAATCTGTCGCCTCTGGAAGAATAAGCTGCACAGCGTTTTGCGCTGCCCTGAAAGTATTCTCCGTCATGGCATCCCACCGTTATCAACAGTTTACTTTTTCCGATGGAAGAAAGCGTATCACAGGCAGGACCGTTATTACCGGCCGCACAGACCACCAGAAGCCCCTTTTTCCAGGCATTTTCCAGTTTGTTTTTTAACATGGCCTCTTTCTCTTCATTCATCAGCCGGCCAATTCCCACCGATATATTTAAAATCCGGATATTCCATTCCGACTTTTTTTCCAATACCCAGTCGATACCATCCAACATGGCCTCCACCGTTCCGTCCCCTTTTTTATCCAATACCTTTCCAACCACCAGGTTGACCGAAGGTGCGATGCCTCTGTATTTGCCGCCGGAGAGCGCCCCGTTGCCTCCTATGATTCCGCAGACATGCGTACCGTGTCCGCTGTCATCATAAATTTTGCGGCCGCCTTCAATAAAATCCTGAAAACCTTTAATTCGCCCTCTCAAATCCGGATGTTCCACAACTCCCGTATCCAGTACCGCAACGGCCAGCTTTTCGTTACCGGCTTCCGTGACCGCAGCGTCAATTTGCTTACGTACTCTGTACATATAAGAAAAACTCCGGCTTTTTCCTTATCATATGCCGAAGTTTTTCTTTGGTGTTCTATCTCTTCTTTTTAATAAACAGAATTGCTACGGCCAGACCCACGAGACCTGCCGCCAAAATATAATTGGGATTGATCTGCTTATCCCCCGTATCCGGAGAAGCGTCCAACCTGCCCGATACAGTATTGCTTACCCTGCAAAAAGCAATGGGGGATAGATGATTTGTGGAAAAGGTCACATTATTGCCGGATAAAGTATAGCTCAGACTTTCAAGCTGTCCGTTTCTGTCCACCGTAAATATCCGCAGACTGCCACCGCTTACCGAAGCAGGCAGGGTTACCGTTACCTGCAGGGACTGCATTCCCATCTTGGTTATCGGCACACCCGTATTGCAATCGATCAGGTTCATTTCCGCAAATACCGCATTGGAAGGAAGTTCCTCTCGATAAACAGCCTCATATCCTGCTTTTATGGCCTCCGCTCCGTTTTCATCATCCGTTATATCCAGCCTGTAGGCTCCTGTATTTCCTCCCAGTGTCGCACTGATATTGCCCGTTAACGCACTTCCGGTATTTACTACCTCTATGCTTCCCGGTGTATAGGTCTGCGAATTTCCCAATATCACAGGATTTTCCTTGCCCAATATTTCATAACTTTTTCCATCAATGGAAACATAGTCCGGTAGATAAACACTTGCCAGTTCCTCTTTTGTATAGGTGGTTGCCAGACAGGTAACCTGTGCCTGATCTCTGGAACTGATATATACGATCAGACCCTTAAACCCACTGCCATCCGTAAAGAGTGCCAGATTGGCCAACTGCTCTGCCCGAATCTTTTTATCCACCACTACAATTTTGGTATCACCTAAAATATTGCCCCTTGCCTGTGTGTTAGAAAGTCTTTCGGCCGTCAACTCATGTCCCGCAACCGGCAATGCATCCGTACTGTCAAATACCACTACTTTCTGGGAATCTCCATAGGATGTCTGGGAAAAATCAAAGCTCCGCAGCCCTAACTGCGTTACATTGGCAAAAACATGGGCCGAACTTAATTCACAGCCTGCGAAAGCCCTGTCACGGATCGTCTTTACATTGGCTCCACCGGTTACTTTTTCCAAATTGATACAGCCTGCAAAGGCATCCTCTCCAATATCAGTGACCGAATCCGGCAAATATACAGAAACAATGCTGTGGTTATTCGCAAATGCTTCCGGTGCAATGACCTTCACCGTATCCGGAAGCGTAAGATTGCCTCCATCTCCCCGATAGGCTAACAGAATACCGTCTCCCACGATTAAATAGTCATCACCCGAGGCATTCAGCCAGGTTTCCAACCACATACTCTTATCAAATGCTTTGGGCGCAATATATGTAACAGAGGACGGAATGCGAACCTCGCTCAGATAATCACAGTGATAAAACGCACCATACGCAATTTCTTTCACACCGTTAGGTATATTCGCCTTAGTGATATTGCTCCGTGCAAATGCGAACTCTCCGATTTCCTCTATGCCGTTAGGGAACTGATAATCCGCCATACCGCTGCTCTGATAATAAGCCAGATCTGCTAAAACGGTATTTCCGGCCACTATCATTTTGGGAATATCATAGCCCTTTTCTGTACTTCCTTCCGGTTTTATCTCCTCAACAATACCGTCCGTTCCGCCTACGCTTCCGTCAGGGATTGTGCCGGTATTACCTTCTGTGTTACCACTACTGCCATCACTCTGCCCAGCATTCGGGACTGCCGCAGTGCCCTGTGCATTGAGCAATGCACTGTCCACGAGAACTACCGCAGAATTCCCCACAATATAGGTGCTGCCCAGTATATTTCCCATAGGTCCGCTCTCAACAGTGGTATTCCCCGTACCATGATTGCTTCCTTGAGAAGTATTCCCTTGGGACGTATTCCCTTGGGACGTATTCCCTTGAGATATATTCCCTTGGGAATCTCCTCCGCTGACGCTGCCTAATAAATCGCCAAAAGGAAATGAATTTGTATTATCCGTTGTCACATCTTCATTTTTTGATGGATTTCTCTTTTTCCATTCCTCAAAAAAGTCATAGGCAGGTGTATTCTCCTGTGCTATGATATTGAGTTTTTTGCATCCGTCAAAAGCTGTATCATGTATGATAAGTACAGAAGAAGGAATGCTGACATTTTCCAGATTCACGCAGTCAGCAAAGGATTTCAGTCCAATGACGGTAACCGAATAAGGGATTGAAATACCCGTCAAACTTTTACAGTTTGCAAAGGCATAGTCAGGTATCTTCTTTAAATTACTGCTTAGTCTTACGGTAGTAACGGCCTCATTACCCCAAAAAGCATATTCCGCAATATCCGTTACAGAAGAAGGCATGGTATAGCTGTCTGATTTCCTCACCGGCAACAGTAAATAAAGTTTGCTCTTATCAGCATTATATAAACATCCGTCATCCACGGAAAAAGCTGTATTGTTCTTGTCTACGGTAATGGTTTTTAATGCTATACAACCCGCAAAGGTACCGATACCCGGATCAGATAATCCTGAACCGATCGTAAATTTTTCAAGTGCGGTACAATCTGCAAAAGCACCGTTTCCCAGACGCAGTACGGAATTGGGTAGTTTTACTTCTTTCAGACCACTGCAGCCTGCAAAAGCCCTGTAGTCAACCTTTTCTACTGCGCTCCCCTTAAACTCCAGCTTCTCCATAGTAGTATTGCCCGCAAAAGCCTCTGCACCTATCTCCGTAACAGAAGCAGGAACAGACACGGTTTTAGCCGTGCCTGTATAACTGACCAATATGGTCCCTTTTAATTCAAAATCCGAATCTTTGGATACCGATTCCTCTGCTATCAATGGCAGCGCCGGTATCTGCGTCACCCCAATGGCAATGGCCAGAAGCAGTGCGCTTAAAGAAAGTCGCAGCGTTTTCTTCATATAAATCCCCATACCTTTCCGGTCTTAAGCCCGGACCAGTACCTTTTTGCCGCTCTTATCCTTCTTTACAAACAGGATAACGGACATACATGCCAGTCCCATCACTATAAACCACTTAGGATGAATATCTCCCGTCTTCGGTGATCTGTCGGTCACACCCGCAGACTCCAAATTCGAAGTATCCACATAAATAACATAGGGTGAGAAATGCTCCGCCGTAAAGGTGATACAGGATACGCCGTCAATCGTAGTAAACTTAGGTGAAAGTTTATCCAACTTATCATTTACCACACCCGCAATTCTGTTGTTACCCGCATAGGTAATCATGGAATCCGGCAGGGGCAGTGTAATCGTAATGGAAAGCCCCGAAGTATCCGTAATTTTGGTAGTTCCCGTTGAATCATAGAGTGAAATATCCATGGGGAAGTACTTAATATTATCCAGACTTCCATACTCTGCTATCAGTGCTCTGATAGCAGCCTCCGTTGCATTGGTGTCCTCCGAAATCTTTAAGATAAAATTGTCCGAAGATCCTTTTACCGTTACCGATACCACGCCGGTATTGGAAAGTCCGTTCTTATCGATCACAACTGTGGTCGTACCTCCGTTGCCGGATACGGTGGGCTTGTTTGTGGTTCCGCCACCGCTTCCGCTTCCGCTTCCACCACTGCCGCTTCCGCTTCCGCCACTTCCGCTTCCGGGTTTCGTGGTATAATTTGCCGTTACCGTAGTATTTGCCGCAGGCATTACCAATGTGGTAGCCGAAATGGTGGTGCTTGCCATCTTCAGATCGGTACTGCCTTCCTGCGTCCATTTGTCAAACTGCTGCGTGCTGGCAGGCTCGTTAGCTACAATGATGACCGTAGCGCCGGCCACATAACTGCCGGAACCGCTGCCGTTTTTGACGGTCAGCGTATAGAACGTACCATTCTGACCATTACCATTACCATTGCCATTGCCGTTACCATTACCGTCTCCATCAGTACCATTGCCGGAACCGTTGCCTCCTGTGCTGTCACCGAGTTCATACTTAGCATAAAATCTTGTATCATGCGTAATATTCTCTAAGCCCTGCTCGCCGCTCCAGCCAACAAAGGTATACCCTTCCGGTATCTTATCAGCCGGCGGCATCAAAAAGGGAGCAGTCGCACCGTACCGCACTTCCATAATCTGCCAAGGCTCCGCATCACCCGTATCAAGATAGTAACTTACTTTTAACATGGATTCCGAGGAATCGATACTCTTATAATACGCAGTAATATTCGTATCCATGGAAATATCGACCAGATTGCCGGTCCAGCGTACAAACTCATAGCCATACTTCGTAAAATCAGGTGCGGTAGGCAAAAGCCTTTCATCGATAGTCGTTCCAATGCTTACCGTCCACTGTTCCTTCAGTACCAGAGGGGGTGCCTCGCCTTCCTCTACCTCCGCACTGTAGTCATAATACCAGAAGTATACCGTAAACTCTCTGGAATCCGGCGCTTCCGTAGGATCAATGTTCTCGTAATTTTCTGCATAAACCACAGCCGCGCATTTCGGCAATTCCAACTCAGTGTAAAAGTTTATCGTTCTCGTCTCGCCGTCCGTCCGGGGATTATCCTTATGATTAAACGCAGTCAGGCTGATAAGGCTGACACTGCGGGGAATCCCTATACGCTGCAGACTACTGTCATGGAAGGCTTGATCACCAATACTATAGCAGGTAGTGGGCAGATACACGGAGTACAGATTATCGGTATCGGCAAAGGCACGCACCGGCACAGTCTCAATATTGGAACTGCTAAAATCCACCTCTCCCACGCTATCACAATTCATAAAGGCTTCCGGGCGGATCTCCTTAATGCCCGCGGTCTCCGTTGCACTGACCGTAGAACTTCCGCGTTCGCCTCCCTTACCGCGGCTCTCCAGACATTCTACCAAAACCTTCTTATTACCGGCAGCATCCAGTCCGTAGATAATGCATGTTTCGGTTTTAAAATACGGTCCTCCGGAGAAGTCCACATTAGTAAGCGCCGAGCAATCTTTAAAAGGTCGAAGTCCCAATTCCGATACGGTGGAGGAAAGCTTCACATTGGTCAGTTTTTTGTTATTACAAAATGCATAATCACCAATCGTGCTGCCGCCGCGCGTCATATTCACAGTAGTCAGTGCAGACTGACTGCCCTCTTCATTCTCCGGATCAGTATATTCATAAGCAAAGGCATAATCATCTATTACAGCCTCTCCGCCGGTAATATTGATGGTCGTTAAGCTGGTGCAGCCGGTAAAGCTGTAGGGCTCAAACTCCGCAATATCGGCGAAAGTCACGCTCTGGATATCGGTATCCGCCGTTTTAGATTCATCAACTTTCTCCACCTCACCAGTATAGATATATTCACCTTTCTCATTTTGCGTTACCGATGATGTCGCATTGGAAAACAGTCCGGTTGCAATGCGCTTTACACCCATGGGCACGGATACATTCAAGGCCGCGTCCACGATCTGTTTCTCATAGTCGGATCTACTACCCGGATCCTTGCTAAAGGCATTCTTTGCCGCCTCCACATATTCCTGGGTCATATAAGGATATGCAGCGGTTGTATACTTAGAACCTGTCTTTAACTCCGTAGCTGTCGGATAGTCTATCAGCGTAGCCGCTCCGGTTTTGGTCCCCTGATCATAAACATACTGTATCTCCAGATTGGTGGGCCATCCGGTGTAATAGGTAATATAGGTACTGGGCTGCGAACCCTGATTGATATTACTGCTTGGGTTCATTGCATAGGCAAAGGGTTCACAGATCTTCCCGGTCGCCTCATCATATACCGCACCTGTAAAGGTCAGTTTGGGAGCAGCCACAATACCACCGACAGGCTCCAGGAACTTCGGATTTTCGCATTGACCCTGATGGCTGCCCACAACCAGCTGTGTCGCAAATGCATTTTTCCCGATAGTGGTGATTCTGCTTGCATCCAGAAAAATAACATGCTCCAGATTGTGACAGCCTCTAAAAGCGTTCTCACCAATGACGGTTACGGTTCCCGGAATGGTGATCTTCTTTAAGTAACAGCTGCCGGCACCGCCGCCAAAGCTTCCCGAATTAATGGCGGACACGCCGTAAGGACCGATGGTGCTGGGAATCGTCACCACTTCCACCGGCAGTTCCATATCAAAATTCAGCAACTCATTGCGGGAGTTGACCTGATATGTCAATTTGGAATCTCCGCCGCCTGCCTGCTTTGTTGCTTTTTCTATAATGATGATCTCATATCGATCCTCACCCGCATATTTGAACGCAATAGCATTATCCTGTGTAAACGTATGCGTATTGGCAGTGCCATCCGCTTCAAAATAGAAAGTAGGATCCACGGAATTCTTAAAATTCTCTACGGTAAACAGGCCATCCGTTACCAAGTGCAGTGAAGAAGCCAGCACCTGAATCCTTTTTAGTTTGCTGCAGCCTGCAAAATTGTTCAAATGAATCGCATTGGCTGTACCATTTACCGTATTTCCCGTCAAGGAACTTGGCAATACTAAATCTTCTAAGGCTATACAACCGTTAAATACATAGTAGCCCAAATCCTGCAGCGCAGTATTTCTACCGTCTTTCGCTCCGTTTAAATCTACGGTTGTCAAGGCCTCGCATCCATCAAAGGCATGGTCGTAAATCTTATTCACGCCGGCCGGCAGCTGGAAGCTGGTCAGGGCGCGGCAATTATAGAAGGTATAGTCGGAAATATAGTTTAAATTGCTGCCAAAATCCAATCCGATGGACCGCATGTTGATGCATTCGGCAAAAGCATGGTGCCCGATTTCTTCAATACCGTTTCCTAAGGTGATGGTATCTAACGTGCTGCAATTATAAAAGGCATAGTTACCGATACCTACTAAGTTCTCACCCACCGTCAGGTTGGTAATATTTCCCTGGTTTGCAAAGATGCCCTTATCCGGATTCGTATTGTAAGTGGTTTTAACAGCGTCGGCTATTTTCCATTCCACTTGTATTCCGTCCGCATTCGGACCGCTCTTATTAGGCTCCAGATACTGGTTGCCGATATAGGCCACCGTAATCTTACGGATCCACTGCTCATTGCTATTCTCAGTACGCTTATATTCTCCTCTTTCCAGATAGTAAAACTCATCCAGAGGTCTTTCTTTCCTGCCGGTCCCTTCTCCTACATACATCCATTGGTCACGGGTATTGGCATAGCAGGGAAGATACTTGGAATTTTCATAATCAATGTCACCAATGATATCATTTCCCGAAACATCCTTGTTATAGACAACCTCGGACATATAGTACAGGGGCTTCTGGCTCTGGCTTACGGCCACGTATCCCGTGCCCGTACCCTCGTTCTCACTGAACTTGGTGTAAGCGTCAACTTCGTCCGGGATCACCAGATTGCCGCCGGTAAGAGTACCGCCGTTATAACCTAAGATTACCGCTATCCTCTTTGTATCCTGTGCAGACGCAGTCACCCATGCAAACTGATACCTGCCGTCGTCCGTAGTATAGATAGTTTCGCAGTCCCCGGGAACCAGCGGAATTTTAGAATTCTTTTCAATCTGATCCACCCAAGTCAGTTTTTTCGGGCCCTCTTCCGCCGCGCTCGCTTCCGGTACCGGGATCGCCGCTACCAAAATTGCCGTGATCAGACAGGCTGCACCCATGGTTTTACGCACTCTCCTGCGCAGCCCGATATTCTTTTTCTTTTCACTGTTCTTTGCCATTTCGCATCTCCTTCATCCGGAAATCCGGTTTAATAGATTCGTTTTGCCACTACCACAAAACGGCCGTAATCCGTGTAATAATCACAGGTGGACAGCGTCAGAAGCTCATCTCCGTACTGCGCCGTTACACCGGTATCATATAAGGACATCTCCGCCATCTCCCGCATATAGGAGTTGAACTCTATTTCCGATGTCGCATTAGTGAACTGATAATATTTAAAGACTATTTCACTTTCTTCATAAATTTTAGAACGGAACACATACATGACTTCATAGGTGCCCATTTCATAGATGGTATCGAACTGAATGTATTTATGATCCTCATAAAAGGACTCCGAACTGTACTTGTTTAACTGTCCGAACATTCGGCCGCTGCGCATATGATGCCCATAAATGATCAGATTGTCACTTCTTGGAAAGATGCTGCAATCCTTATCCAAAAAAATGCTGCCGTTCTTATCCTGTTCCTGATCAAAATTATGATCCAGATAGTATTCATTGTTCGTTGTCTGCAATACAGGGTAATCTATATATGTATCGTCAATTTTAACCCATCCGATTAGATTTTTGTTCAAAGTATATAAAGTTTTATAATCATCTAAGACATCCGGCACCACAAGTTCCTGATTGTCATAATGGATCACCACCGTTTCCGGTGTCTGATCCGCCACAATACCCGTGGTTCCGATCAGTCTCCTTTGGGAAGCCGCATAGGCGTCCAGTCTACTGGTCTGATAGGAATAAATCCCCAGATAAACAAAACATCCCCCTGCCATACATAGGCAGACAACCATAACAAGCTTTCTGATGCGCTCCCGTTTTTTTAATTCCTGCAGAATGGACTTCTGCATATCCGCATCATAATCTTCCAATTTCTTTGTGTTTTGTTTTTTTGCAGAGGACTTCTTTGGGCTTGAAATACCGGAACCGCTTCTTTTTCCTTTCTTACTCTTACCGGTATCTGCAGCCGCTTCTTTTTTCTTCTGTTCCAACAGTTCTTCCAGTTCTTCCTTCAGATCCTGACCTAAGATAGTACGGAAGCGGTACTTTCCACTCCGTATGTCCTGCAGAAAGGAAGTAACACCCTCTTTGGTATTCAGATCATACCTTTTCTTGAGTGCATCTATGTAAGCGGCATCCTTGAGAGCCGCCTCATAGTCAGCGGCATTTCGAAACTGCCTTCCCGAAACCATTTGTGTATTCATATCCATCAGCCTCGAATACATACTATCCCTAATTTTATTATACATGATTATTTTACTACATATTAAAATTAATGCAAGACCTTAAAGTTTTAATTTTTTTAACAAAATCAGGAAACATTGACATGCTCACCCTCATAATATAAACCATAAAAAAACCTAGAGGTGCTTAATATGAGCGATTTAACTGCCAGCAACTGCGGATGCTCCGGTAATGAAGGCCGCAGCGGCAACAACAATCTGATCTGGATCATCCTGCTGCTTGCTTTCTGCAATGGCAACAACGGTATCGGACTCTTAAACAACAATGACGGCTGGGGCAACAACAACAGCTGCGATCTGTTAATCTGGATTCTGTTGATCTCCTGCTTCTGCGGTGGCTGCAACAACTAACAACTCTGATGCGTGCAGGCTCTTTTAAAGAGCCTGTTTCACGCATACATACTCGTCACCTTTCATAAGATTAATACGAAGAAAGCACGAGGAAAAAGGTATGAGCAGGGATGAAGCCGAAAAAAAGGACAGAATTCGGGCCTTTGACGCACTCTTTACAACCAATCATATACAGATATACAAGCTGCTTCTCCCCTATCTGGATCCGTCCCTGCAACAGCAGCTTGCCGTCTATATCAAGTATCTGGAATTTCAATATACTGCCGCCTATTTTAAACATCATCCCTTCGGCTGTATGCCGAGGGAGATCTTGTCGGATACCACACAACTCTATCATGAAATTCTCCCCTACTGCTCCTATGCGGAAAGAAAAAAGGTGGAGCGGCTGATAGATATCTTCTCCACCCTAAAAAATGCTGAGGAAATGATGGAAACCGTCAATATGATGAAAGAGATTTTTCCCGAAGGCTTTCACTTCGGTGACGGGGATGGCGGCGCAGAGGATTTTATGCAGATGTTTCAGATGCTCTCAAAATAATGAAAGAAAGATTCGTGTGCACCCACACATTGGAGAGAAATATGGAAAACAGACCTGAGTGGATGTCAGATCCCATCTTAAACAACATAGAAGAAAATAAGCTGCGTTTTTTAGGAGAACTGGTAACAGGCTGTCAGGGAAAGAGTCAAAAAGAACTCATGCCCTTTATGATGACCAAAATGAAACAGGCAAAAAACGAATCCATTTCTTTTTCCTCCGCCGAGGTTGGCGCCGTTATAAGCGCCATCAAAAAATACAGCACACCGGAGGAACTGAAACAGATAGATAATATCATGAGAAAAGCGCCGATCCACTGACCGGCGCTTTTACTATTAAGGCTTTACAACAAGATTGACAATTCTGCCTGGTACATAGATTTCTTTTACAATGGTGCCGGAAAGCTTGCTTCCCAATACCTCTTTTGCCATTGTAAGTACCTTCTCCTTCCCTTCCTCCTTAGGAATCAGGATGGTAGCCTTGGTCTTGCCGTTTATCTGCACGGCAACTTCCACATTGGCTTCCACTGTCTTAGCCTCGTCATACTCGGGCCAGGAGGTCTGGTAGATCCTTCCCTCATATCCCACAGTTTCCCAAAGCTGCTCCGTAATATGGGGTGCTACAGGATTTAAAAGAGTGAGCAGAATTTTAAACTCTCCCTTCGTAACCGCATTCTTCTTGTAGAAATCATTTAACAGGGCCATCATAGCGGCAATAGCCGTGTTGTATTTCAAATTTTCAAAATCCGAGCTGACCTTCTTAATGGTCTGATGCAGTTTGGTTTCCATATCAGCGGAATAGCCTTCCTCATCCGTCAGAATATCCTGCAGTTTCCATACTCTCTCCAAAAATCTGCGACATCCCTTAACACCATCCTCAGACCATGCAGCGCTCAGATCGAATGCACCGATAAACATTTCATAAGTACGCAGAGTATCTGCGCCGTATTCCCTGACAATATCGTCAGGATTGACCACATTTCCCCTGGACTTACTCATCTTCTCGCCGTTGGATCCCAAGATCATACCGTGGGAGGTTCTCTTCTGATAGGGTTCCGGACAAGGTACCACCTTCTGATCATAGAGAAATCTATGCCAAAAACGGGAATATAAAAGGTGCAGCGTGGTATGCTCCATACCGCCGTTATACCAGTCTACGGGCATCCAGTAGTTCAGCGCTTCTTTACTTGCCAGTTCCTTCTCGTTCTTCGGGTCGGTATATCTAAGGAAATACCAGGAAGAACCCGCCCACTGGGGCATGGTATCCGTCTCCCGCTTAGCCGGACCGCCGCAGTGCGGACAGGTAGTATTTACCCAGTCTGTCATATGGGCCAGAGGGGATTCTCCGTTGTCCGTGGGCATATAGCTCTCCACCTCAGGTAATTCCAAAGGCAGTTCACTTTCCGGCAGAGCCACATAACCGCATTTTTCACAGTGTACAATAGGAATCGGCTCTCCCCAGTAACGCTGTCTAGAAAATACCCAGTCCCTCAATTTAAAATTGGTCTTTTGATGTCCGATCCCTTTTTCGGTTAAATACTCAATAATCTTCTTCTTGGCATCCGCAACGGAAAGACCGTTTAAAAACTCAGAATTCACCAAGATACCGCTTGCAACATCCGTATAAACCGCTTCATTCACGTCCACTGGACTACCCGCCACCACTTCAATGATGGGCATATCAAACTTCTTTGCAAATTCCCAGTCTCTCTCATCATGAGCAGGCACCGCCATAATGGCACCGGTACCGTAGGTCATGAGGACATAGTCGGAAATCCATACCGGAATCTCCTTGCCGTTTACCGGATTTACGGCTGTCAGGCCGTTTAACATAACACCGGTCTTGTCTTTGGCTATCTCGGTACGCTCAAAATCGGACTTTCTGGCAGCTTGCTCTCTGTAAGCCACCACTGCATCCCAGTTTTTAATGTCCGCTTTATACTTGTCAATGAAAGGATGCTCCGGGCTCATAACCATATAGGTAACACCGAAAAGAGTATCCGGTCTGGTGGTATAGACTGTCAGCTTATCTTCCTTATCTTTTAAGATAAAGTCCACTTCCGCACCGGTGGATTTACCAATCCAGTTCTTCTGGGATACCTTGACGCGCTCCACATAGTCCACGCTGTCAAGTCCCTGAAGCAATTTATCCGCATATTCCGTAATCTTTAACATCCACTGGCTCTTGACCTTACGGACAACCTCGGAGCCACAGCGCTCACAGACGCCGTTTACCACCTCTTCATTGGCCAGTCCCACCTTACAGGAAGTACACCAGTTGATGGGCATTTCACTCTTATAAGCCAGTCCTGCATTAAAAAGCTTTAAAAAAATCCACTGGGTCCATTTATAATAGTGTTCATCCGTAGTGTTGATCTCTCTATCCCAGTCAAAGGAATAACCCAGCGCATGAAGCTGTCCTTTGAAACGCTCCACATTATTTTTTGTTACAATTCTGGGATGAATATGATTCTGAATCGCATAATTCTCCGTGGGCAGACCAAATGCGTCCCAGCCCATGGGATAGAGCACGTTATAACCCTGCATTCTCCGCTTTCTTGCCACAATATCAAGAGCCGTATAAGGACGGGGATGTCCTACATGAAGTCCCTGGCCCGAAGGGTAGGGAAATTCTACCAGCGCATAGTATTTGGGTTTACTATAGTCTTCTGAAGTAGCAAAAGCCCTTTCATCATCCCATATTTTCTGCCATTTTGCTTCCACCTCACTGTGATTGTACGGTTCTGCCATTTTGTTCTCCTCCTAAAAAATAATAAAGCCCTTTCGTTTTCTAGAGACGAAAGGGCTTTCCATTCCGTGGTACCACTCTGCTTCGTGAACATTCTCCGAATTACAAAGAAATATCCACGCACTTATAACTGATAACGGTAGTGGGCCGCCTGCAACTACTCTGCACAATCTGCATTTCCCCACAGGAACTCCGGAGCCAGTTCACAGCCTTGCGCTGCTGCCTCTCACCAACCGGCAGCTCTCTGACAGCCTGGCGCTGTTACTCTTCTCCTTCTCTGCATTTCCTTATACTTTAAACTGCCTACATTTTATCCGTTTTGGAGTTTTCTGTCAAGCAGGAATATCAGGATTCATCCTCCTTGCCAAAATTTGTGACATCCTTCACTGCTTCCTTCCCAATACCGAGAAGCGCCCAGCCCATAACAACATAAAAATAGGTAAACACAAAATCGGAAATCAGAGAAAAAAGGCTAAACCTCATTTCCACTATGGGGTCTCCCCAGTCGTGTACCGAATAATCATATCTTGTACGCAGTTCAACACCATAGCCCCTTTTTGTTTCGCCGGAAAACCACTTATCTTTATCCACATCGGTAGCAATCGGCAGCACTTCCCAGAAATAGGCCTCGGCAAGATTGATAAGGCATGCAGCTATCGTAACCACTATAGCAATGATCAAAAATTTTTTACTCCACATTTCCTTCCGCTACCTTAGCAGCTCTTTCCGCTACTTCCTTCTCCTGTACATCGGAGGGGGCCTGTTCATAGCGTGCAAATTCGTAAGTGTATTCACCCCGTCCGCCGGTCATGGAACGCAGATCCGTACAATAGCCGTACAGACTGCTCATGGGAATATCCGCCTCGATCACCTGTTTACCTCCGGGTAAAGGATTCATACCTAATACCCTGCCGCGGCGCTTATTCAGATCACCCATGATATCTCCGGTATAAGAATCCGGCACCGTCACTTTCAAGGAAGCAATGGGCTCTAAGAGCACCGGTCCTGCCTCCATAAATCCCTTCTTGAAAGCCTGGATCGTCGCCATCTTAAAAGCCATTTCCGAAGAATCCACGGGATGATAGGAACCGTCATAGAGCACGGCCTTTACGCCCACTACCGGATAGGCAGCCATGGGGCCTCTTTCAACGGAATCCTGCAGTCCCTTCTCCACAGCGGGGAAGAAATTCTTGGGAACCGCACCTCCCACTACTTCCTGCTCAAAAACAAATGGCGTCTCCAAATCTCCCGAAGAAGAGAATCTCATCTTGACATGGCCGTACTGTCCGTGTCCGCCGGACTGTTTCTTGTACTTATATTCCACATCCGAAGTCTTTTTAACGGTTTCCTTATAAGCAATCTTGGGCTTTGCCAATTCAATTTCCACTTTGTATTCATTCAGAAGTCTGCTGGCTACGATGTCCAGATGCTGCTCACCAATACCGTATAAAAGTGTCTGCCTGTTCTCTGCATCGTTGACGATCTGCAGGGTCTGGTCCTCATGAGACATCTTCTGCAGTGCCTGGGAAATCTTATCCACATCCCCCTTATTCTTGGGCTTATAACGCATATAAGTGTAGGGCTTGGAAATCTCCCATTTACCGTATTTAATGGTAACGGCCTTGGTGGAAAGACTGTTTCCTGTTCTGGCTGCGGTCAGTTTGGCCAGTGCGCCGATATCACCTGCATGCAGCTCCGGAACCTCTATGGGCTTATTACCCTGCATCACATAGAGCTTTCCTATTTTTTCTTCAATATCCCTGTCCACATTGTAGATCAGATCATCTGTTTTTAAAACGCCCGAATTAACTTTTATCAAGGAATATTTGCCGATGAACGGATCCACAATAGTCTTCCATATGTAAGCGGATTTTGCCTTAGAAAAATCATAGTCCGCATGGTAGATATCATTGGTTTTCATATTGATACCTGCCACCTGGCGATTCTCGGGACTGGGCAGATACTTGATAATATCGTCCAAAAGCGTATAAATACCCTGGCAGAGCGTATTGGATCCCATACTCACGGGAACAATACTGCCGTCACAGACATTGGTACGCAGAGCCGCACGGATTTCCGCCTCTGAGAATACCTCTCCTCCGAAATAACGCTCCATCATTTCCTCACTGGTCTCCGCTACCGCCTCTAAGAGAGCGTCTCTGCAGATCTGCAGATTGGGCTTATTATACTCCGGCACATCACAGGGGGCAACTTCCTTGCCCTGCCATCTGTGACCGGTTTCGGAAATTACATTGACATAACCTACAAACTTTTCGTTTTCGCGGATGGGTAAATGGAAAGGTGCGATCTTCTTGCCGTATTTCTCTGTCATATCCTCTACTACCTGTCTGAAAGAAGCATTGTCCACATCCATGTTGGTTACATAAACAAAACGCGGCAGCTTGTATTTTTCACAGAGTTCCCATGCTTTCTCCGTTCCCACTTCTATACCGGATTTACCGTTTACTACGATAATGGCAGCGCCTGCCGCACTGACGGCTTCCTCCACCTCTCCAACAAAATCAAAATAGCCGGGAGCATCCAAAATGTTGATCTTGTAACCCTCCCACTCTACCGGAATGACGGAAGTAGAAATAGAAAACTGCCTCTTCTGTTCTTCCTTACTGTAATCGCTAACTGTATTGCCGTCCTCCACTTTCCCCATACGGGAAGTAATGCCGGATAAATAAGCCATAGCCTCAGCCAGACTGGTCTTACCGGAGCCACCATGCCCCAGTAAAACAACGTTGCGGATCTTGTCGGTCGTGTAAACTTTCATGCTGATTACGTCCTTTCTTGTTTATTTTTGTGCTAATTTACAACTTTTAAGCTGATTTCCAAAACACTATAGGTATATATTACTAAATTTTTTATCTAATTACAAGATTATTTGCTTATTTTATGCAAGATTGACGAACCTGAAAGGCCATGCTAAAATATAGCATATTCAAAAGCTGACAACAAAGCGGCCAAAAGCCGTTATCCTATGTATGAGGTATGCATCTATGTCTGAACTAACCTGCGGTTTTATAGGTCTGGGACTCATTGGCGGCTCCATTGCCCGCGCATTAAAAGAAGCCCGACCTCATATACGCATTATTGCCTATGATATCAATGAAGAGGCTCTGGCACTGGCTCTAAAGGAAGGGGTTGCCGACAGCATTACCTCCGCTATAGACAATAGCTTCTCTTCCTGTGATTACCTCTTTTTGTGCGCACCGGTTTCCTGCAATGACGATAACTTGTTGGCGATCAAAGAGGTGCTCTCCCCCGATTGTATTCTGACCGATGTAGGCAGTGTAAAAACAAATATTCATCAACATATAAAAGAAGCAGGCTTGTCAGCGCAATTCATCGGCGGACATCCCATGGCCGGCAGTGAGCGTTTTGGCTACGCGAACTCCAAAGCAATGCTGCTGCAAAATGCCTACTATATCCTGACTCCTTCCCCGGAGACAAATCCTCATAAGCTTGCATCCTATGAAAATCTGGTGAGTGAAATGGGAGCCATTCCATTGGTACTCTCCTATGAAGAACATGATTTCATCACCGCGGCTGTCAGCCATCTTCCCCATGTCATTGCCTCCACACTGGTGAATCTGGTAAGAATCTCGGATTCTCCCGAGGGTACCATGAAACAAATTGCAGCCGGCGGTTTTAAGGATATTACCCGTATTGCATCTTCCTCTCCCACCATGTGGCAGCAGATCTGCTTAAGCAACGGGGAGAATATTGCCGGTTTGTTACAGCGCTATATCGATGCGCTGACCCGGGCCAGAACGGCCATTGAAAACAAAGACGAGGCTGCTCTCTATGAGCTGTTTGATACCGCCAGGATATATCGGGATTCCTTTATCAATTCTTCCAGCGGTCCTATTAAAAGGGCTTATGACCTTACTGTGGATATTGCGGATAAACCCGGATCCATGGCTACCATTGTCAGTCTCCTGGCAGAGCATGGCATCAGCATTAAAAATATCGGCATCACCCACAACAGGGAGGCAGCCGAAGGCTCCATGCATCTGGAGTTCTATGAAGAAGACGCCATGCAAATGACCAAGAAGCTTTTACAAGAAAAGCATTATGATATAAAGTAAAAGAACCAAAACTGCCGTCTGTTCCTTATGGACAGACGGCAGTTCTTTTCATTTCTATTCCGGGGGTAACAGCCCCCAAACGTTTCTTATAAATCCCCGGTATAACGGTACTCGTAGGTATAAGTCGAAATGTAGTAATTACCGGAACCGGAATAATAATTACTTTGTTCACTCACAATATTGCCAAATACATCGTAAATCGTTTCATAACCATAAATTTTGTTTCCGTAGGTGTCGTACGTGATATTACTGAGCTCGTGTCCCGCATCATCATAGGTATACTCTGTGACAGATTCCAATTCTCCATCTCCACTGTAATACCGGCTGCGGATTATATTGTCGTTCTCGTCATATTCATTTTCGTATCGATCACTGTATCCGTAAAACTCACCGTAATAATAATCATATTCGGAATAATTATATCCGTATGCGACCACATTGCCTCTTTCGTCATATTCAGTAAAGTAATAATAGCTGTATTCATATGTATCGCCGGTGCTGTAATAATATTCTTCTATCGTATTACCGTCTTCATCATATGTATATGTATTCTCACTCCTATAATACTCTACACCGCTGCTATCATAATAAATGCTGATACGGTATATGCAATTTCCGGCCTGATCATACTCGCATTCCCATGTATTATAGTCCCCATAATAATAATAATTGGCACCCCCAATTTCATGGCCGGCCGCATCATAGCGGAATTCCTCCCAGCTGTAAGGCTCGTAATCTTCACCGTAGCCATAATTCTGAACGGTCTTGTTTCCGTTGGCATCATAGCCTACCGTCCACCAGTAGCTCGGCCCGTCACTGTATCCCTCCTGATAGCTGAGCGGCTTTCCGGACGCATCATATTCGTATCTCTCCCAATAAGAAAGGGTATTCGTATTGTCATAGTTATTATATTCCAGTTCATTGCCGGATTCGTCATACTTCATTGTCCAGTGGGAGGTCATATTTCCATAGGCATCCCGATTTATGCTGCTGATTATGTTTCCTGCAGCATCATACTCACTTTCGGTAACGTAATCAACATTTCCATATGAGTCATAATATGTAGCGCGGATCACATTGCCGTTCTCATCATATTCCTGTTTATAATACATTCTGTCATTACTATAGTAAGTCTGGCTGACAATCTCCATATGCTCTATCAGATATGCCATCCGTTCAGAGATCTTATCAGAACCGGTATCTTTAAGACCATCTTCCAAAACTGCTACCGCCTGTGCATAGTCCTCTGTCTCTAAGCAGAGCCGGGAGTGCGACAGATAGATATCCGCCTTTTTCTCCATAAGAGCTCCATCCCCTGTCTCCGTATAACCATTCTCCAAAATCACCAGTGCAGAATAGAAATCTCCGGACTCCGCATAATAATCTGCTTCGCTTTTATAGATCTCCACCAATTTATCGGAAAGCTCTGACGCTTTTGTGACATCTATGCCCTCTCTTGCCAGTTCATAGGCCTCCTGGTAGGCATCTGCACTGATTTCATGATCCACTGCAGCCAGATAGACTTCTACCAGCTTTTCGGTGACAGCCACTTTATCTTCGTCATCTTCGATTTTTTTGATACTTTTCTTTAAAAGAGAGATGGCATCCTTGTATTTCTCCTGCTCCATATAGATGGATGCAGAGTTCACGTATGCCTCAACAAGGGTATCGTCATAATTCAAAGCTTCCTCATAATACTTCAGGGCATCCTTGTACTCACCGTCTTCATAACATGCATTTGCCAGTTTCAGATTCTTTTTGCTCTTGTAGGAGTCACTGGTAAAATACAGGGCAGAACCCACACCGCCTGCGGCAAGTACGAATACCAAAATCAGGATAATGGCTATCAGACCGCCCTTACCCTTTTTTTGCTTGTCCTTTTTCACTTTTTCTTTCTTCGCCTTTTTACCCGTATTCTCAGCAGGAACCGCAGAAAAGACCGTAGGCGGCACCATCGGGCCAGAAATAGGCTGCGCAACTGCTTGGGGCTGTGCTGTCGCCTCGATGGGAGCTTCCGCTTCCATAGGAGCTGCCGGCTGTATCGGTGCTGCCGCTTCCACAGCTTGGGGATCCCGTTTTATCGGCATACCGCAGCCACCGCAAAAGGCCGCGCCTTCTTTCACTTCTCTTCCACATTGTGTACAAAACATTTTTTATTTATCCTCCTTTTTAACTTAACCTCGCTTCTTCGCTTGTATTTATTTTTTCTGTTTCGGCATAGAAATATGAACACACATAATGCCGTCAATATAAGAATATATGCTGCCATCAAATATAAATGATAAGTACTATGCGTCGCCTGCAGATAATAAAAGGGTGGTAAAAGATACTGCAGCGGCCGAAACCGATTTACATTGAGAAACACCGGACAGAGAACTGCCATTCCCATTAACAGGATGGGAATACAACTGCCCAAACGCTCCAGTGTACCGCACAAAAGACGTACCAGATTACAAAATACCAGTGCACATCCCATAAACATAACTGCATTGGCCAATTCCTTATACCAGACAGTAAACACTCCCGCTAATTTACAGGCAATCAACAGTATCACTACCGCATCCGATAAAAGTACCGCATGAAACCCAAAAGCCATCCAAAGCCTGTGCTTTATCGGCATCCATGAAAAAGTACCCTGTTTTTCATCCTGAATAAAATACATGGAGGCTGCAAATCCGCAAAGTACCAGCCACAATGCCAGTATTCCCCGAACAGGTGCCAGCAGATAACTGCTGTTTTCAGATGCCTGTCCATCAAAGTACTCTATTCGAAAAAGACTGTCCTCCACTAACACCAGCTCATAGGCTGCCTGCAGATCCTTTTCATCCACTGTAATTCCTAAATCATCCCTGACAAAATCTGTATAGACTTCATATGAGAAATAAGTATACAGCGTACTGCTTAAAATTTCTCTGGAAAAAATCAGCAAAATATTATCTTCCCGTTCTACAACGGTCACTACCGGCGTTGCCATCTTATAAGCAGCGGCCATCTGCAGACTTTCCTCCAAATCCTCAGGGAAAATCCAAGCAGCATCCGCTTGGAAGCTCTTCACCAGCTCTCTGGCTTCCTCCTCTGTTTCACATGTTATATAGCGAAGAACACCGTCATCGCCTTTTAACTGCTCTGCAACCTGTACAGACAATTCATCCGCCGGATTCTTCATACAAAGTGCGATCGTTACGATTCCGCTTTCCTGACCGGCCGCCAACCTCAGCCCTGCCACCAACAGTGGAACCATACAAAGAATCAAAAGAAAACTCCACTTTTTAAACAAACGTTTATTTAATAAAATATACCATACCGCTATCCGACGCATCTTTTGCCTATCCTCTCTGGATCCGTAAACTTCTGGCAAACATTGACACCCCTAGAAATACAGCCAAGTATATCAGTAATCCGAAACCTATTCCCAGGGTACGCTCTCCCATCAGACCCTCATCCGCATAACGGAGAACCACGCCCGTAGGCAATCCTTCACCAATACGTTTCAAGATATCCGGGAACATACCGGCAGGATAAAAACATCCGGACAGATAGGCCATACTGATACAGCAAATAAACTGTAACAGGATGCCATTGACCACACCGGTCACTAATTCGTATAATAGAAATTGCATGGCAGTCAGCACTGCCACCACCGGAATCATCCTCACATAAAAACCAGCCAGTATTTCAACTCCCATTTTTTCCCACTCGGCAAGCTGTATCACGCCGCTTTTAAATACCGGCACCAACACCAGAAATACTCCCAGAAGACAGCAGAGATTCAGAAACAGATACGCAAGATATTCACCTGCTATCTGTTCGTAAATACTCACGCCTCTGGCAGCCAACAATTTCATCAGTTCACGGCTCTTTTTCGCAAACAGTGGACTGCTGTTAATTCCTGCAAGAAGCAGAAAAAAAATCAGCATACTACAAAAATAGTATCCCTCCGTTGAAAGACCGTTTGCCATCCCCTGAAACTCCAACCCGCACAATTTGGTACGATTCAATACCATATCAAGCAATCGCAGATTCAAACTCTCTGTAGCTTCCCACCACAGATCTCCCATCCCATTGTCCCATAGAATCCTCTGCATGCCGTAAATAGCGCTCTGAGAACGAACAACCAAGGAGGAAGCTTCTTCTGTCAGTTCTTCTACCAGAAAGCCTGTAATGACTTTTGATCCTGTGGCGGTCACAAAGACAATCGGTTTGTCATTGCTGCCCTCCACAATGGATTCCACCAGCCCATCGGGTACCTTGGCATAAGCAGTGATTTTTCCTGCAGCCAATTCCCTTCTGGCCTCCTCTTCCGTCATAGAAGGAAAATCTACCATGAACCGAGAGTCATCCAACACAGAAAGGGCGGATATACCAAATCCCAGATAAGAATCCGTGGTATCCCCTACAACGGCTATACGGTATTTTTTATTTTGCCCGGCCATTTCAGTACCCAGGTACAGCACTGCAAAAGCCCCCACACAACCACATACTAACAGTGTCACTGTCATCATCACCGGCAAAAGCTTAACTGCACGGCGCAGCTGTATATAAAGGTAAGTTAAAAAACCGTTCATGACAAACTCCCCGCCAGACGGTGGATATCTCCGTCATACACATAAGGGGTCAGCATTCCGTCTTTTAACAGATAACATTGATCACAGAGTGAAATCTCCTGCAGATCATGAGTTGCCATTAACAGAATACCGCCCTCCCCCTTGTATGTCTCAAAATAATTGTATATCTTCTCCTTGCAAACTAAGTCCAATGCCGACGATGGTTCATCCAGAAGCAGTATCTTCGGTTTCGCAGCTACTGCACAGCCAATGGAAAGCCTTTTTTTCATACCGCCGGACATTTTATGCACGGGTACTTTTAAAAAGCTGCCGATATCCAGCATGGCCAATACGCCCTGATCTAATTCCCGCTTCAAAGTCTTACTGTCATACCACATACGCAGATTATCCCAGGCGTTTAACTCCTCGATCAGAGGATTGTCCTGCGGCACATAGCCGAGTAAAGTATTTCTCAGCGCAGTATTTGTCAATAAATCCGCGCCGTCACAGGAAAAAGTACCGCCGTCCGCTTTCTGCACACCCGCCAAAATGGTGAGCAGTGTGGATTTTCCGCAGCCATTACCGCCCAGAATACCCACACAGCTGCCTTCCTTCGCCGTCAGGGAAACATTTTTTAATACTACATTATGCTTATATGCTTTCTGTATTCCCGACAGTTCTATTATCATAATCTAAATACTCTCCCCGTACCGTTTCATGTTAATAACCATCAGCATCAAAATCTATATAAAAACCATTACTAGGAGTATCATAAGGGGATATGTAACCGTAATAACTCCACAGCAGGTCTTCAAGGAACTCTTCTATTTCACCATCTTCGACAGCATCCCCAAGCTTTTTCAAGAATTTAGTCACACTTCTGGGTAAGTCTGTTTTCTCCAGTTTAGAGATTACCTTATCCCAATCGATTTCTTCAGCCCATTCTTCTAAATCCCGCTCATCTTCCACATATATTACATCTTTACTATTGGGAAGTTTTATATTGGATGCCTTCTTTTGCTCACCGGATACGGTTATGGTTCCTATATCCCCATCATCATAGACTATTCCAAGCTTATACTCATAAGAATTCTCAGTTGTCTTGGCATCCAGGCTAAAGCTTATATCCTGAAGAAGTGACATTCCCGGTGCAGAACTGGCTAACAACGTTCCGATACCGGAACCCAGACTCACTTCCAATTTACCGTTTAACATACCTCTCTTTAACGTTTTCAGATTCAGATCGTCTGTCGTGATATTCAACATTGTCATGCCGTTATAGCGCACACGGAAATCACCGTCGATCTTATTTCCCGATTTCTTGCCGCTTCCGGTAACAGAAAAGCTAACGCCCCTTTCTTCTACGGAGAACTCATAACCGAAATTCTTTCCTTTCTCCGGCATCAGCAGACTGATCGTAACGTCGTCTATCTCAATCTCTCTTCCTACAACACTACCTTTTCCGTCCACATATACGGTCATAACAATTTCTTCACTGCTTCGTACTCTGCTTAAGGATTTCTGCATATACTCAAGACCGTCTATCAGCTCATCATATAAATCGTCACCGTCTTCATCCATGGCCTCGGCAAGAACAACAATAAACTTCTCCAATTCCTTGTCATCCTCTGCCTCATCCAGAATGGCCTCCAGAATATCCGCCATAGTATCGGCATCTATCGTAATGATCAGTGCGGTGCATTTTTGTTCAACGCCTTCCACTTTCAATGTCTTATCTTTTTTCTCCACATCCTCTATGGCGCCTAATGCAATTTTCATATATTTGGCTAACAGCTTTTCCAGTCCGGCTTCACTTGGCAGGGAATCAAAGGTCTCAACGTATACTTCCTTCATCTCTTCCCATTCATCCAGGAAATCATCGTAAGAATAATCATCAATTTCTATTCCTATGTAAGTGCTCGTCAGCTCCGGAATCTGGAGATATGCCTCTCCTTCATCCACATTAAATAACGTGATCAAGGACATCAGATTATCCTTATTCACACCGACAGCCAGGTTTATACTCATTTTGTCATCATTCAGCGTTACTCCACCGCTTAGGGAAGCACTCTCTAACCAACTTAAGTCCACACCGAGCAGACCTGATAATTCCAGAAGGTCCTTACCCGCTTCGCCGATTTCTACCGATACGGATGTATTGTAAGTGGTGTTAAAGGCGTTCTTTGCACTATCCACATAGTTCCCATAATATGACGCCATGATCTCCGCCATTTCCTCTGCGTTTTTTGACTCCACATACTGATAATATTTTTCAGGTGAGGAGAATGTTTTATGGAAAAAGTTACCAATCCTTGCAGCATTAACAACCACAACTAAGGCTACTACGGCTACTGCCGCTGCCGCGATCAGAATAGGAAGTAATATTTTAGACTTCCCTTTCTTTTTTTCATTCGGCTGCGCCACGGCAGCCGGAATGGGCGTCTGAACCTGCACATTCGGGATAGGTGCCTGCGCCTGCACATTCGGGATAGGGGCCTGCGCCTCTACATTCGGGATAGGGGCCTGCGCCACTGCTGCTTGAACAGGCGTCTCTACCGCCTGGGGAGTAGTATCCCCTAAAATGGGTACGGGCGTACCACATTTAGGACAAAATCTCTCATCATCCTGTAATTGCGTTCCGCATTTCTCACAAAACATATTTATCCTCCTTATCAGTGTCTGCAGCATTACTTCGCTTCACTGTTTTCTTGTTGTGTGTATTTATTCTTTGCTTGCTTCCACCGTTTGGTAAACTGATATACGGGAAGCATCCATTTCCGGCATTCCTACAAAAATTGCGCCATAGGAAAAGGCCGCTTCTTTCTTCTCTATTCTCACAATTTCCAATATAGCATGGAGGACGTCCTTGGTCCAGATTGTCAGATTGGCCTCATAAACCGCACCAATGGTAAGTGCTTCAGTGCAAAGAAATCCCACACCGGTCTTGGAAACATCCACAATCTCAATTCCCACTTTTTCTTCCTTCTCGCTATCCAGTCGTTTCACCACAATACTTGACTGTAACTGGGTTCGTATCGTTTTTCTTCTTTCTTCCATCTTTATACCGTAACCTTCCCCGGATTTCTCCGCATTAATATGTTCATTATAGCAAAACACTTTATAAAAGTAAACCTTGGTCTTAATAGATAAACATTGCATCCCCAAAGGAGAAAAAACGGTATTTCTCCCGCACGGCCTCTTCATAAGCAGCCAGAATATGCTCTCTTCCCGCCAGCGCCGAAACCAGCATGACTAATGTGGACTCCGGCAGATGAAAATTGGTTATCAACGCATCCAACACTTTAAACCGATAACCGGGATAAATAAAAATTGCTGTATTCCCGCAGCCAGCCCGAACATTTCCATTTTCATCCGACGCACTCTCTATTGTCCGACAGCTCGTAGTTCCCACACAGATAATACGACCGCCTTCCGCTTTGATACGGTTAATGGTATCCGCCGCTTCCTTAGTCACCTCGTAATATTCGGAATGCATATGATGATCTAACACGTTCTCAGCCTTCACCGGTCGAAATGTTCCTAATCCCACATGCAGGGTTACATAGACCAACGCAATTCCCTTTTTTTCAAGCTCTGCCAACAATTCTTCGGTAAAATGCAACCCCGCCGTAGGCGCTGCTGCACTTCCCTCATATTTGGCATACACTGTCTGATAGCGGTTTTTATCCTGCAGTTTGTGGGTTATATAGGGAGGTAAGGGCATTTCACCCAGCCTATCCAGTATTTCTTCAAAAATACCTTCATAGGAAAACCGAATCAGTCGATTGCCCTCCTCCACTACATCCAAAACCTCTCCTTTAAGCAGACCTTCTCCAAATACCAGACGGGTGCCGGGTTTACACTTCTTCCCGGGCTTTACTAATGTTTCCCAGATATCTTTTTCCCGCCGATTTAACAACAGTACCTCCACCGTCCCGCCGGTATCCTCCTTACTTCCAAGAAGTCTGGCAGGTATGACCTTGGTATTGTTTAAAACCAGACAGTCTCCCGGCCTTAAATACTCCTTTATCTCACGAAAGACATGATGCTCTGTCTCTCCCGTTTTTTTATCAAGGAAAAGCAGCCGGGATGATGATCTGTCCCCAAGAGGATCCTGTGCGATCAACTCTTGGGGCAGCGCAAAATAAAAATCGGATTTTTTAAGTTCTGTCATGTCAGACTGGCCCCTTCGACAAAGGCTTTATAGCCACGGTAGGTTTCGTAGATATCCGCCTTGCTGGTAGCCTCCCAGGGTGCATGCATATTTAACACTGCCACACCGCTGTCGATCACGTTCATGCCATAGAGGGCCAGAATGTAAGCGATGGTTCCGCCGCCGCCCACATCTACCTTGCCTAACTCGGCAGTCTGGAAGTGAATGTTCTTTTTATCAAAAATACCTCTGATATGGGCCATGAATTCCGCATTGGCGTCGTTGGATCCGGATTTGCCTCTTGACCCCGTAAACTTATTAAATACCATACCGTTTCCTAAGAATGCGGCATTTTTCTTTTCAAAGCTGGAGGCAAAATTCGGGTCAAATCCGGCACTGACATCGGAAGAAAGCATACAGGAGCGTGCCAGTGCTCTTCTTAAAGCCAGCTCACTGTATTCTCCCGCCAGGGCCATCAGCTCCGCCAGAGAATTTTCAAAGAATTTAGACTGCATACCGGTAGCGCCCACGGAACCGATCTCTTCTTTATCTACCAAAATACAGCACATGGTCCGCTCCGTCTTCTTCGTATCCAGCATAGCCTTTAAGGAAGTATAGGCACAGACTCTGTCGTCCTGTCCGTATGCTAAAACCATGCTTCGATCCAGGCCTGCCTCTCTTGCCTTTCCGGCGGGTACGATTTCCAATTCCGCCGAGATAAAATCCTCTTCCTCCACACCGTAGGTATTCTTTAATATATCCAGAACGCCCGCTTTAACAGCTTCCTTTGCCTCTTTTTTATCTGCATCCTTCTCTTTTCCGGGTTCAAGTACTAAGGGCTTGTTTCCCACGATCAGATCCAGCGCTTCTCCCTCTATTACCTTGGAAGCCTTTTTCTCTAACTGCTCTCCTGCCAGATGTATCAGCAGATCGGAGACAAAGAATACGGGATCATCTTCCTCTTCCCCGATATTGAGTTCCACTGTAGTTCCATCCTTCTTCACAATGACACCGTGCAGCGCAAGCGGAATGGTTACCCACTGATATTTCTTAACACCGCCGTAATAGTGGGTATCCAGATAGGCAAATCCTCCATCCTCATAGAGAGGATTCTGCTTTACATCCATTCTGGGGGAATCAATATGGGCTCCCAAGATATTCAATCCGTCCTCTATCGGCTTGCTGCCAAGCTGATAAATCGCAATGGACTTGTTCATCCATACTGCATATACCTTGTCACCCTGCTTTAACTTCTTTCCTGCAGCCACGGCTTTTTGCAGTTCTACATATCCGGCTTGATCCAACATATTGACAATCGTGTCAATACATTCTCTTTCCGTCTTTCCCTTATCCAGAAAATCTCTGTATTCTGCACAAAGTTTTTCTAATTCTTTTAACTGCTTAGCATCATAGGTTTCCCATAAATTCTTTCTTTCCATATCCAAACCTCTTCCTTTCTCTATTTATCACGCAGCTGTGCTCCCAGCTGCTCTAATCCGTTTAGGATCTTCTTCATGGCTCCCGATACATCCGCTTCCTCTAAGGTTCTGTCCTTAGCCCTAAAAGAAATGGTATATGCCATGGATCTGTAACCCTCTTTAATCTGGTTCCCTTCATAAACATCGAACAGACTGTAGGACTCTAAAAGCTTACCGCCCCGCTGTGCAATCACATCCTCAATCTCTCCCGCCAGCACCGTCTTTTCCACCACCATGGAAATATCTCTGGTAATTGCAGGATATTTTGCAATGCCCTCATACTTGCGGTCAAAGGTTGCAAAAGGCAATACCGAGGGCATATCAATTACCGCCACATAGGCCTTTGTTCCAATGGAGTAATTCTCACAAACCAAAGGATGTACCTCACCGAGATAACCCAACAGCTGGCCTTTATACAAGATATTGGCCTGCCGGCCGGGATGCAGGAAATTTTTCCCTGCTGCAGGATCACAGGTGAGTTTTTCTGTTATTCCTATACTCTCCAAAAATTCCTCAACTACGCCCTTTAAAGTATAGAAATTGCCGTTTCCGTAAAAGCCCAGCGTAAACTGCATTCTCTCATCCGGCAGTTCCGTAAGCGGCAGTGCCTTCGGTATATAAATATTGCCTAATTCATAGAGGCGCACGTCCTTATTTCTTCTGTTGTAGTTGGTAGACAGACTAAGGAGCATACCATTTAAGGAGATGGTTCTCATGATGGAGAAATCCTCTCCTAAGGGATTTGATATGGTAATAGCTTCTCTGGTCTTATCTTCTGCATCCAACATTAATTTATCGAATACCTTGGGACTTTCAAAGGAATAGCTCATACCTTGGGAGAATCCGCAGTATTCTGCAATGTCCCTGGCCTTCTGCTCTATACGGAGCTTGAAAGAGAGCTTTCCAGTAGTCGAACTGCTCTTAGGCAGAGTCACCGGAATCTTGTCATAGCCGTAGAATCTTGCTACTTCTTCCGCTAAATCGGCTCTGCTAAGCAAATCCTGTCTAAAAGAAGGAATCTCCAGATCAATTTGTCCATCCGCACCTTTCATAATGCGGATACCGAGCTTTTCAAAAATGGAAAGCATCTGCTCATCAGACACTTCGGTACCCAGCAGTTCATTGTATTTCTTAGGCTCAAAAGGCAGCACACGCAAAGGAGAAAGGGATGCGCATACATCCACCGTACCTCCTACTACCTCGCCACAGCCTAATTCCTGAATCAGCTGACAGGCTCTGTCAATGGCCTCACGCGCATTGACAGGATCCAGGCCCTTCTCAAACTTGCCGGAAGCGTCGGTACGCAGTCCCAGCCTCTTAGCTGACTTTCTGATATTGGGTCCGTTAAAAGTAGCAGCCTCAAACAATACCGTTTTGACACTGTCTGTAATTTTGGAATTTTCACCGCCCATGATACCCGCAATACCGATTTCCTTTTCCGCATCGCATATCATTAAGATATCCTTATCCAGCTTCCGTATCTGGCCGTCCAGCGTCTGGAATTCCTCTCCGTCTTTTGCTCTGCGTACGATGATCTTATGTCCTGCCACAGTATCCAGATCGAATGCGTGCATGGGCTGTCCGTATTCTTCCATCACGTAATTGGTAATATCTACTAAGTTATTGATGGGACGAATGCCGCTTGCCGCCAATCTTCTCTGCATCCATTCGGGAGACGGTGCAATTTTAATATTGGTACATACCCTTGCACAGTATCTGCTGCAAAGCTCACTATCCTCCACCTCTACGCTCACATAATCATTAACATCCTCACTGTTTTCCTTTACCTCAACTATCGGCGGCAGGAAAGGTTTACCAAAGGTAACAGCCGCTTCCCTGGCAATTCCCAAAACACTGTAGCAGTCTACACGGTTACTGGTAACTTCATACTCGAAAACCGTATCACGCATACCTAAAAGTGCCACCGCATCCTCACCCGGTATAGCATCCGTAGGCAGAATATAGATACCGTTTTCCGGCGCTTCCGGATACATATCCTTAGAAGACCCCAATTCCTCAATGGAGCACATCATACCGTTTGACTCCACTCCTCTTAACTTGCCGGCTTTGATCTTAATACCTTCTTCCGGAAGCGGACCGCCATCGTGACCTCCGGCCACTCTGCCGCCGTCCAAAACAACAGGAACCTTATCCCCCTCTTTTACATTGGGTGCACCGGTTACGATCTGTATCTCTTCACTGCCGATATTTACTTGACAAACAATTAATTTGTCTGCATCGGGATGCTTATCAATTTTCTTGATCTCACCCACCACTATTTTTTCCAGATTTTTATCCAGTCTGGCATAACCTTCTACTTTGGTACCGCTTAGCGTCATCCTGTCGCAGTATTCCTGATCCGTACATTCTAACTCGGGTACATATGCTTTAATCCATGATAATGCTGTATTCATCTCCTACTCCTTTCCGCCTTAAAACTGCTTCAGAAAACGAATATCGTTTTCATACATAAGACGCATGTCGTCAATTTCATATTTTAAGAGGGCAATACGCTCCAGTCCCACACCAAAAGCAAAGCCCGTGTATTCCTCAGGATCCACACCGCTCATCTGAAGTACATGGGGATGTACCATACCGCAGCCTAATATCTCTATCCAGCCACTGCCCTTACAAAAACGGCAGCCACTGCCCCCGCATTTAAAACAAGTAACATCCATCTCTGCAGAAGGCTCTGTGAAAGGAAAATGATGAGGACGGAATTTCACTTTGGTTTCCTCCCCAAAAAGCTCTTTGGCAAACTCCGCCAGCGTTCCCTTTAGATCGGCGAAGGTAATGCCTTTATCCACTACCAGACCCTCTATCTGATGAAAACAGGGAGAATGGGTAGCATCCACTTCGTCCGAACGAAATACTCTGCCGGGTGCCAGCATACGGATGGGCAGTCTGCCCTTCTCCAGCTCATGTACCTGTGTTCCGGAAGTCTGGGTACGCAGCAGAATATCACCGTTAATATAAAAAGTATCCTGTTCATCCTTAGCCGGATGATCATCAGGAATATTCAGAGCTTCAAAATTATAATAATCCTTTTCTATCTCCGGACCTTCCACAACCTCATAGCCCATTCCCACGAAGATACGCTCTACCTCTTCCAATGCAATGGTATTTGGATGCCTGTGACCGATCACACTCTTATCAGCCGGGAGCGTAACATCAATTTTCTCAGCCGCCAGCAGGCCCTCCAGTGCAGCCTTTTTCATCTTTTCCGTGGCCTTTTCCAAAACCTGCTCAATCTGGGCACGCACATCGTTTACCATCTGTCCCACTTTGGGTCTCTCCTCGGGAGCCACATCCTTCATACCTTTTAAAAGAGCTGTCAGTTCTCCCTTCTTGCCAAGATAGTTGACACGAATGTCATTTAACTTGTCCAGGGCCTGTGCACTCTGCACACTCACGGCTTCAATCTGGGCAATGGCCTGTTCCTTGATTTGATTTAATTTCTCTTTCATATCTGGTTCCTTTCTTTTTATGGTGGCAAAATTTCCTTCTGCAACCAGCCGAAACACGCTTTGCGAGTTTCGCTGGTTCGCGGGCAGCGGCAAATGGATATGCAAGCATTTTCGCTTGCCTTATGCCTACGCGCAAAAAATCCCTTGCATATGCGGTGCGATCATGCACACATACACAAGGGACGAAATTCTCCGCGGTACCACCCAATTTCCTGCTATAAGCAGACGCTCTTACGTTTAACGCACGCTCACGTCCCAACCTACTCTTCCACGGCTCTGTAATCCACCGTAAAATTTCAAAGGGCGGCTCCGGTGGGAAATTCACACATTCACCGTACTTAAGGAAGCTTACAGCCGGTGACTTCCTCTCTCTGAAAGAAAATGAATGGCTACTAACACCTTCTTTGCCTTTACACTAAAAATATTGTAATCAGCCCCTATAAAAAAGTCAAGAAAAATCTTACTTTTCCCCATACCATTTTGTATACTCCGGTTCAAAAAACCAGTTGAGCTGAGCACCGATCAAAAGTATATACATACCAAAATACAGCCATAGCATTATGATCACAATAATGGACAGACTGCCATAGGTGTTGAAGCTGTCAGTCCTCTCCACATAGAGGGAAAAGAAATAGGAGAAAAGACTCCAGACCACTGCCGAAAACACTGCACCCGGAAGCTGCATTTTAAAGCGCAGCTTCTTGTTAGGCACATAGGTATAAATAGTGGTAAAGAGCACCGTAAGCACCAGCCATACCGCCAAAAAGCGAAAGTTCATAAAAAGATCTACCACAATTCGGGTTTCCGGCACTTTTGCCAGAATAATGTCTAACAGTACATTGCCAAAGACATTGATCGCTAAGGACAATATCAGTATCACGATCATAATAACTGTATAGAAAGAGGCCAATGTACGAAGGATCAAATAATTCCGCTGTTCCTCCACCTCATTGACTTCATTCAGCCCCCTAATAAGCGCCAGGATCCCTTTGGAAGCCGACCAGAGTGTAGTAATGGCAGCTATGGAAAGAATACCTACGGATTTATCATATACATCCGCGATCACATTGCTGATCAGAGGATCTAAAGCATCTACAGTAAACTCCGTGATCAAATTCACCAGATTCTGCTCCGTTAACGAAGTATATGGCAGGATCGCACAGACTAAAATCATCATGGGAACCAGAGAAAGAAACAGGAAAAAGGCCATGCTGGCCGCAAAAGAACTAATATTCTTTTTATTCATTTCCTTCTGAAAATCCTGAATCATCAAATACAGTTTTCGCATTACTGTCCTATTCTCCGTACCGTACTGTCTCTATAAAAAAATCCCAATATTTCTTCTGCACTGTAGCCGGATGAAGCCATGGCCCTGGCACCATTCTGGGACATCCCCGCTCCATGGCCGAATCCGCCGCCCAAAAGCTGATAGCCCTTCATATTTTCCCCCTCATAGACAGGCGTAATAATAAAAAATGCACTGGGAAGTAAACTTGCCATTGCCACTTCGCTGCCATCCTGTCTGCATACCTTTGTTTTACCGTCACACAGCACATACCGGATATTTAATTCCGAAATCACCTTGTATGTACCTGTGCTGCTCTCAATCAACAGTTCATCCGCTACGCCGCCCGCATTTCTCATTAAGACAGTAATGGCCTTTATACTGCCAAGCTTCTCAATGGGTACACTGACATATTCCCCATCCTGCAGGGTAAGTACCAGTCTGTTATTCACTGTATATCTGCTCTGCAGCATCTCTAACATTCTGTCAGTATTCAGATTTTTCACCTCATAACTCCAACGATACCAGGGCTCTTCTCTCTCAAAATCCGATTCCGGCGGTTCTTTTAGAAAACTGGCAAAGACAGATTCCTCCGTCATACTTTCCGCCGTATAGAGTAGGGCTGCTCCTGTCATCCCTGCTTCACTGATAGAGCAAGCGGATAGATAGGGAAGTTCCGGTGCCGATTCCGACTTCCAAACATGTTCGTCGGAACCAAAACCGCAGGAAGTGGAATAATAATAGGCATCTACCAGACTGCCGTCAGAAGCGTACAAAAGTTGCCCCGTGGTTTCCCGTACCGCAGTGGTAGTGCTGTTCTGTTCTAAAATATTATTATATACCTGATAACCGGTGCTGTCATCCACATGGGCACCAAGTCCCGGCAAGCCCGGACGCAGCATACGGGCATAGGCATATGTTCTGGCACAGATAGCCTGTGCTTTTAGCGCCTCTATCGGATAACTCGATGGCATTTCGCTGGGCACTACCGCATACAGATATTCTTCCAGAAGCAATTCATTGATGATAATTAATCTCCCATCCACACAAGAGATTTCCAGAGTCCCCCTATAAGCCGGTGTTCCCTGACTCCTGGTTACGGATAACAGACTGATCTTACCGGTGAGGGCCGATGGAATAATCTGTATTCGTCCGGTAGATCCCTCTGCAAAATATATGCTCTCAGGTGTCACTGTAATACTCTCACCCGCCCTGTAAGCTTCCTCACTCACAACTCCGTCCCTCTCATAGAGCAGCACATAATCCACGTCACAGGACAATGCTGCCGCCTCATGATAGTTTCCGGCATAATCACTCGTTTTAATCAGTACTCGTATATATTCCATGGTTTCATCCGCAGTCAGTAAGACGCCGCAGATTCTTCCATCCTCCAGTACAAAATCCGCAAATTGATATCCGATTCGTATATCCTGCTCAGTTCCTAAACGTAAGCCTCCATAAAGCATAAAAAAACGTACATCTTCAGAAAAAGGCAAAAAGCCGAAACCTTCCAGTTCTACGCCCTTTCCGGATTCCACTCCCAGCACTTTCCCGCTCACTTTTTCCGATCCTCTTATATCTGCCCCCGTGATAGCCCCGTCTGTAACGGTAATATCCACAAGACTTCCTTCCAGTCCCAATGCCGTATCCTTTAACACTTTGTTCTCCGCCAAGGGATAGGTTTTTTCTTCACCGTCGAAAAAGGAAAGATATGTATTAGTCAGGTCCGTCAAATAGACATTGGTAAATATCTCCACCACCGGCTGGTGGGGTTCTTCTTTCTCCTCCGCCGGCTCCCACTCCTCTATTTTCTTTTTTTCGGATACCCCCGCTAAACCGATCAAAAACAATAATAGGATTCCAATAATACATAAGATGGCTTTTCTTTGCATTTTCCCTCCCAGCCATTATTTTGCAAAAAGAGCAGCCGCTCAGCTGCTCTTTTTTATCTTATGTACCCCAAAATGCCGGCTCTTGTCTTTTGACTCCTAGCAATGCTAGGTGGGTGACCGCAATCATGCTTTTGCCTTCCCCTGCAATCCTCTTTCGAGTGGAGGCTTGACAGCCACATGACAATATAGGAATCCCGTTTAAAGTAAATGTAGGTTCAAAATGAACAAGAGTTATCGTGCATTCCAGGTTATCTCTATTATATTCAATTTTGGCACATATTACAAGATAAAAACGTAGGAAAATTATAGAAATTTTCAAAAAAGGACAATTTTCCCGTTATATCCTTCTTGTAACTTCCTTCAACCATTCTTTCTCTTCTGCGTTCAGATAGGGAGAGATTTTTTCATATACCTGACTATGATATTCATTTAATGCAATGCGGTCTTCTTCCGTCATAGCGGTTACGTCAATGGCCTCTAAATCTATGGGAACATAAGTCAGATTCTCAAAGCGCATAAACTGACCGGATTCATTCTTCACATCCTTTTTCACAACCAGGATATTCTCAATCCGGATACCGTGACTTCCCTCTATGTAAACTCCCGGCTCATCCGAAACCAGCATACCTTCCTCCAAAACGGCTTCTTTTGCACCCTGTGCAAACCGCCAGCGAATACTCTGAGGACCCTCATGCACGTTTAGAATGTATCCTATGCCATGGCCGGTACCGCATTTATAATCGATCCCCATCTTCCACAGCGGCTCTCTTGCAAGAATATCCAGATTCCTTCCCGAACAGCCGTAAAGAAAACGGGCACGACTCAGCCTTAACATACCTGCTGTAGCAGCGGTATACTGGCACTTGATCTCCTTAGAAACGGCACCCAATACAATGGTTCTTGTCACATCCGTGGTACCTCCTAAATACTGCCCTCCGGAATCCACTAAAAGCATGCCTTCCGCATTTAATTCTTTGTAATTTTCGGGCGTAGCCTCATAGTGCATCATGGCAGCATTTTCTCTATATGCCGAAATGGTGGGGAAAGAAAGCTCCAGATACCCCGGGATTTTACTTCGCAGATCATCCAGGTAAGCAGCGGCTGAAATTTCCGTCAACTTCTCTTTTCCGATATTTTTCTTCAGCCAGTAAATAAATTTTGTGACGGCTGCGCTGTCCTGCAAATAGATTTTTTCAATATTATCTAACTCTACAGGATTTTTAACCGCTTTCAGTGCCTCCGCCGGACTGATTCCTTCCACGATGCCTTTAGCTGCAGACTGTATTTTTTTATAGAGACTGTAGCTGCACTGACAGCTATCCAGTAAAACAATATCTTCCTTTGTTTCCTTTGCAAGAAAGCGGCTTATTTCATCATAGGGCAACACCGTAATTTCCTGACTTTTAAAATACTCCCGTGCCGCCTCATCCAAAGCATCCTCCTGCACAAAGAAAAACATCCTGCTTTCATTCAGATAACCGTAGGATAGGGCCACCGGGTTACATGCAATATCACTCCCCCGCACATTGAGCAGCCACATTAGTTCGTCCAGTTTTGTAAATAATAAGCCGGATGCTTTTTCCTTCCCCACTGCCTCCCGTACCATATGTAGTTTTTCCCTTACCTCCATTCCTGCCAAAGAAATGGGCAGCAAACGCAGCGGTTTACAGGAAAGTGCCGGGCGCTCCTTCCAGACAATCCCCGCTAAATCCTTTTCACAGGCAAACGTGATATTTTTTGAAGACAGTCCCCTGGCAAGCCTCTCTCCTTCTTTTGCCGTTACAATCCGGCCGTCAAATCCCAGAGTCTGCCCTTTTTGCATACTGCTTTCCAAAAATGTAGGGATATCGGGAACCCCTTCCTCGGCCATTCTAAAAAGATCAATGCCCGTTCCCTCCAATTCTCTTTCCGCCTGTATAAAGTAACGTCCATCCGTCCACAGTCCGGCGCCTTCCTGCCAGATGAGCAGGGTACCATTAGAACCGGTAAACCCGGAGAAATATTCTCGTACTTTAAAATAGTCTCCCACATATTCGGAATTATGAAAATCTGCGGTAGGAATCAGGTAATAGTCCATTCCCTCTTTTTTCATTTCTTCCCGCAGTGCCTGTAATCTGCGCTTGATCTCAATATTTTCCATACTCTACCTCCGGGTCTATATTCTCACAGAACCCCACAGCCCTTGAGGTTCCTATCCTATCGCAGCCCAATTCTAAGAACATGGCTAAATCCGCAAGGGAGCTGACACCTCCCGCTGCTTTTATTTTTACGCGGGGACCGATATGTTTTTGAAACAACTTTACATCTTCTTTTGTAGCACCGCCCGTACCAAAACCTGTGGAGGTCTTGATATAGTCTGCGCCTGCCTCTGTCACCGCTTTGCACATAGCTATCTTCTCTTCTTCTGTCAGATAGCAGGTCTCTACGATCACCTTCAGAATATGCTCTCCACAGCATTTTTTCAGTGTGACAATCTCCTCTTTTACCTTATCGTAATCACCGTTTTTAACATCACTGATATTTACTACCATATCGATTTCATTACAGCCGTCTTTAATCGCCTGCTCAATCTCTGCAGCTTTGGCGGCCGTCACGCTGTAGCCCAAAGGAAAACCTACCACAGTACAGATATTTAATTGATCCCCATAGGTCTCATGTACGCGTCTGATATAGGCCGGCGGAATACATACGGAGGCCGTGTGATAGCATATAGCCTCTTCACAAAGTTTTTGTATATCCTGCCAGGTCGCATAGGCCTGCAGTTGTGTATGATCCACATGGCTTAACATTTCAGATATTTTCATTTGATTTCACGCCTTTCTGTTCCCTGCGACAAGAAGTCGCAGGTTGGATTTTTAACTTACGTTTTATTGTAATACTCTTTCATAAAAAAATCCATTATTTATGAAAAGTTTATGAAATCGGCGTTTTAGCTTGCCACAAATTTACTCCTCATGTTAAGATAGAAATATAACGCTATTTTAGAGAGAAAGGGGATGTCTAATGGAGCACAATACATATTCTGATATTACACCCGAGATTTTACGGCTTGCAAAGCTGTCTGAAGAAGCCGGTATCATAGATTCTGAGCTATTTACAAAATATGAAGTAAAAAGAGGCTTAAGAGATTTAAACGGAAAAGGCGTTTTAGCAGGCTTAACTCATATTTCCGATGTCCGTGCAAAAGAAATTGTGAATGGCGAAGAAGTGCCCGCACACGGACGCCTGTTTTATCGCGGCTATGACGTACAGGATCTGGTAGATGGCTTCACTAATGAGAACCGTTTCGGTTTTGAGGAGATTGCCTATCTGCTCTTATTCAGTAAACTGCCCAATAAACAGGAACTGGCAGAGTTTCAGGCATTGCTTGGCGGATATCGCAGTCTGCCCACCAGCTTTGTACGTGACATTATCATGAAGGCACCCAGCAGGGATATGATGAATACTCTGGCAAGGAGCGTTCTTACTCTTTATTCCTATGATGACAGGGCTGATGACACCTCCATTCCCAATGTACTGCGTCAGTGTCTGCAGTTGATCTCTCTGTTTCCCATGCTCTCCATTTACGGCTATCAGGCCTACAGCCACTACCATGACGGCAACAGTCTGTTCATTCATAAGCCGATTGCGGAGTTATCCACGGCAGAGAATATTTTACATATATTGCGTCCCGACAGCGCTTATACACCCCTAGAGGCACGGATACTGGATATTGCCTTAGTGCTCCATATGGAACACGGCGGCGGTAACAATTCTTCCTTCACTACCCACGTAGTGACTTCCTCTCTGACTGACACCTACTCTACCATTGCCGCAGCCATCGGTTCCCTAAAAGGTCCCCGACACGGCGGTGCCAATATCAAGGTGGTACAGATGTTTGAAGATATGAAGCAGGAAGTAAAGGACTGGGAGGATGAAGAAGAGGTTTCTGCATATCTGCAGAAGCTCCTTCACAAGGAAGCCTTTGACCATGCAGGGCTGATATACGGCGTAGGACACGCCATCTACTCTAAATCAGACCCGCGTGCTGTGTCCTTTAAAACTTTTGTGGAAAAACTCTCTGTGGAAAAAGGACTGCAGAAAGAATTTGCACTCTACTCCATGGTCGAAAGACTGGCACCCCAGATCATTGCCAGTGAGCGCCAGATGTATAAAGGCGTCAGCATCAATGTGGACTTCTACTCCGGCTTCGTTTATCATATGTTGGGACTTCCCATGGAATTGTATCCCCCTATCTTTGCCATTGCGCGAATTGTGGGTTGGAGTGCACACCGTCTGGAAGAGCTTGCCAACAACGGCAAGATCATTCGTCCGGCTTACAAGCCTATCGGGGAAGACAAATCCTATATTTCTATTAAGTACCGATAAACGAAGTATCATTAGGTGACAAAAAGCCATTGCAGTGTAATGCAGTGGTTTTTTTACATAGAATATCACATTTATTACAGTATTGTTTCTTTGGTACCAAAGTGTTTACAAAAGATTTTCTGCTGTTTCTTTCCCTCTCCCATTCAACCCGATAAAATGGAGATACCGAAGAAAACGAAACACGTAAAGCAGAAAGGAGTATCATGATCATGGAATTTGGAGAAAAAGTAAAATCACTTCGTGAAGCAAAAGGAATGACCCAGCAGACTCTGGCGGAACAGATCTATGTCACCAGACAGGCTGTCTCCCGTTGGGAATGCGGAGCCAGATTTCCCGACCTGCTCACCGCCAAAAAGATTGCGCAGATACTGGAAGTATCCATTGACGAACTGGTATCCGGCGAAGAACTGAAAGAAAAGATGGAAAAGGAGCCGGTACTGGCACGCCCCGCGGAAAATATCCTGCAGACCATCCTCTATACCGTGGGTGCGTCCGCCTACCTGCTCATGTGTATTTTCAGTGTGTTTTCTCACATTCCAAACGGGAATTACGCGCATGATATAACGACCAAAATTACCGCAACCAGTCTAAGTATTACCGGAAGCTATCTGATATGCCTCATCATATTTACCATCGGACTGATACTGTCCGGGGGAAACAGGCTGACTCCAAAAATAACGGGCCGCCTGATGGCCGCCCCTTATTTTGTACTGCCCTTATCGATTCTTATACCGTATGTGAATACGACCCTCAAACTAGGCGGACATATCGACATTTTGAGCTGGTTTCCCGATATTTTGCCGCCTTTTATAGCCGCTGTCTATATCCTGCTCTACTTTCAGGTAAAGGAGCGCCGCTTCCCCTGTTTTTTGGTTCTTCTTATCTGCATTCTTTCTCTGGGAAATACAGCCTACATCTATTGTCGAACCCTGCCCACCCGCACAGACATGGGGAAAGCTGTCGGTAGCGTACATGCTTTGGGAAGATTGGTGATTCCACTCCTGTTGGGATATCAGGCCTACATCCTGGATAAGAAAAGGAAAGTTGCCTGCAGTCCCATCCGATAAACCATAGGCTATGCAGACTATGCCAGCTTTAAGAACTCCTTCACTACCGCTTTCATCTCTTCTTTATCACATACCTTGTCATGCACGATGGGAGCGGTACGGATTTCTTCAATGGCTCCGGGTACATCTACATTGGCCAGCTTTGAGAGTTCATCCACCAAAGCGAAATCATCCCAGGCATCATATTTTACATCAATGGCGTTCATAACGCTTCTGGTAAATTTGAAGGGACTTGCAGTGGATGCGATAACAGTCTTTAAGCCATCCTGCGTCTTAGCCTTATATTTTTCATAAACCGTGGCCGCTACTGCGGTGTGGGTATCGATCACATAACCGCAGGCCTCATAAATACGTTTAATGGTGGCCGCGGTTTCCTCTTCACTCGCATAGCCGCCGAAGAAATCAGATAACTGCGCCTTCATTTCAGAAGTGATCTCATATCTGCCCTCTCCGCTTAACGCCGCCATCAGTGCGGCATTCTTATCCGCGTCATTGCCCGCAATCCGATAGATCAGACGCTCTAAATTGCTGGAGATCAAAATATCCATGGACGGGGAAGATGTCAGCACAAACTCCCTGTTTTTATCATAGGTACCGGTAGCAAAGAAATCATACAACACTTTATTGTCATTGGAAGCACAGATCAGCTTTGCAATGGGAAGTCCCATATTCTTAGCATAGAAAGCGGCCAGAATATTACCGAAATTGCCCGTGGGAACTACCACATTCATCTGCTCGCCTTCTCCGAGTTTACCGCCTGCCAAAAGTCTGGTATATGCATACACATAGTATACGATCTGAGGTACCAGACGTCCGATATTGATGGAATTTGCTGAAGAGAACTGGAAGCCTGCAGCAGCCATCTCCTTCTCCAACTCTTTGTCACTAAAAAGCTGCTTTACTCCCGTCTGGGCATCATCAAAATTACCGGTAATGCCCACCACATAGGTGTTTTCCCCCTTCTGGGTCACCATCTGCTTTTCCTGAATGGGGCTGACACCGTGCTTAGGATAAAATACAATGATCTTCGTGCCTTCCACTCCCGCAAATCCTGCTAATGCCGCCTTTCCGGTGTCTCCGCTGGTTGCGGTCAGAATCACGATATCGTTCTTTACGTTATTCTTCCTTGCAGAAGTGATCATCAAATGGGGAAGAATGGAAAGCGCCATATCTTTAAATGCAATGGTGGCACCATGGAACAGTTCCAGATAATAAGCACCCTCTGCTTCTGTCAGGGGGGCAATCAGTTCGGTATCAAATTTCTCGTCATAGGCCCTTTCAATACAGCCTTTTAATTCCTCTTCCGTAAAATCCGTCAGAAACAGCTTCATCACCTCATAGGCAACTTCCTTATAGCTCATGCGTGAAAGCTTCTCCAGGCTTACATCCAAAGTCGGAATCTTTTCCGGTACAAACAGGCCACCATCTTCCGAGAGTCCCTTTAAAATTGCTTCAGAGGCTTTCACAGGTGCCTGAAAACTTCTTGTACTTTTATATAATAATTCTTCCATGGTAACTCCTATCCGCGCGGAATGCGCATATACTTCTTTAACAGGTCCGGACCTGCCGGACGATTGTAAGTAGTATAGCATACCGGCAGTTAAAAATCAATGAAAGAACTCATGTCCACCGTGAGAAAACAAAAAGGTCAGATGCTCGTCAAACCAGCGCACTTTATTGGAAGCGGCATATCTGCGGGAAACAAAAAACAGGGCGCCCTCCGACAGATCTTCTCCGGCCAGGACTCTGTTTACCGCTTCTATCGTATCTTCACTGACAACCACCCTGTCATATCTGCCGCTGTAGACAGGAGAAAACTGTGCGGTACCGTTCTCCCTCTGGAATACCACGTCCTTCACCGTATCCGGGAAATTCTCGTTGGCAACACGGTTTAAAACCACGCCTGCTACCATCATTTTTCCCTCCGTATCCTCTCCTCCGGCCTCTGCTTCCACAATGCGCAGCAGCACCTCATAATCCTCTTGTGAAAGTATGATCACCTCCGGTTCCTGCAATAGGCAATAGTTTATGACCCGCTGTCCGGAGGATACCGTTTCACTTATCCTCTTATAGCTTGTCCGCACTTCGGGAGCCAGCGCTATCTCCATATTCATTTTAAAGGCAGGTGTTGTCATAATATGATTAATCTTTAATTCCGCAACATTCACTGCCGCCAATATAATTACCAGATTGAAAAGTACCAGTGCCAGTACATATTTTTTATACATCTTGTCCTCTTTTCTAAGCAGAGCAATCCTAGTCCACTTTCTATATTTTATACAGCTATATCCTAAAATATTTCTTATTTGTACTTATTTCTTAAATTTGGTATACTTTAGAAAAGAGATTCTTCACAGGAGTGTAAAATGTCAAACAATTTAGATGGCGTTTTTCCTACCACACAAAAAAATGGGAGGACCGTATACCGTTCCTCCGTTACCTACAAACGCAAGCATATCAGCTTGGGCTCTTATCCGACGCCCGAGCAGGCTCATGCTGCCTATCTGGAGGCCAACCGGCTGCTGCGCCATGATGCGCCCCCTTCATTGGATGACTATTGTGCTTCCTGCACCCTTCCTTTTGAAAAATGGGTGATACTTCTTAATTTCAGGGAGAACGGTATGTATTTTTCCACCCCCATCTATATCCGTTCCCGTTTCTTTTATTACTATTATTCCCAAGAGCATGTTCTGAAATTTGATACCGATGATTTATTTTATTATTCCTCCCGTAAGATCATGAAGCGCGGAGGCCACTATTTTGCAGCAGATTTCGGTATGCAAGTCAATATTCTCAACCGCTACGGTATCAAGAATTATGCTGTGGTCGGCAGGGACTATATATTTAAAAACGGGGACACAACAGATTTCCGCAGAGAAAATCTGGTGATCCTCAATCAGTACCATGGTGTCCTGATCAAGGAAGGCAAGGACGGTCCTGTCTATAAGTCCCGTATTCATGTAAAAGGCAATTTTTTAATCGGCACCTACTCCACAATCGAAGAAGCTGCCATTGCTTACAATAAAGCCATTGATATTCTGAAACAAAACGGCTGCCGCAAAAGCTATGTACCCAACTATCTGGAAAATATTACGGCAGGTGAGTATGCTGAAATCTATACCCGCCTGCCGGTTTCCGACAAATTATATAAAATCTATTTTTCCGAATAATCTATGAAACTGATGTTTAGGTTAGCATAACCGGCTATTCCGTCAATAGAGGCTGTATTGCTATACTGCCACATGGAAAACCGATAGGGATAATCCGGCAGATCTCCCGGCTGGGACAACCATATATCATAGTCCATCAGCTTCGAGAGATCCACTTTTTTGATCAGCCATTCTTTATTGCCATAGAGCATGGGATTATACCCCGCCTCCTGTATGGTATCCAGAAAGGCCTGCGCGATCTTGGTCTTTTCTTCTCTGGTCAGATTGTCAATTCTCGCTGAATCATTGGGAATGGATTCCATATCGAAAGCAATGGGATAACGTACGTCATAGTCTCCGATACTCTCAAGCACCAGATTGGCCTCTTCCACTGCTTCATCCGTCGTAATGGCCTGTGAGAAGAAATAGAGCCCTATCTGAAGTCCTGCGTCCGTAGCCCGCTTAATATTCTCTGAAAAATAATCATCCACTGTCAACTGTCCGCTGCCATAGCCTCTGGCTCCCACCCGGATCATCACAAAATCCACCCCGGCCTTTTTCAATTTTACAAAGTCAATATAGTCCTGATATTTAGAAACATCAGCACCCACATAGGACACCAGTTTGCCGTCCACATAATATTGCATGATATTGGACTGCATGACCAGCTTAGTATAGTCATACTCGTGCTTGGGTAAATAGGGACTGATTAGCACCCATTCTTCATCTCCGTTAGCCGATACCACCAGCGTATGTCTGCCATCCGTAGACGGATCTTCCTCCACTACCTCCTCCGTCTTCCCTTCCGGCAGGGGAGATGGAGATTCTTCCGGATACAGGTCCCAGAAATCAAAATCCTCCGGTGTCAGGCCGTCTTCTTTTTCAATTCCCGGATAGGAACCGGATTCCTCCGGAATCTGGGCCAGCGTCTGTCCCAGCTCATTTCCGGCCTGCGAAGTGCTGTTTTGGCTTTTATCCCTGTTTAAGATCAGTACCAGCACCAAAATCACAACCATAAAAGATGTGACACCGATAATGGTCCTCACCACAGTCAGACTCATTCTGGGCTGTTCGTCAAATTCTTCCGGTAATTTCATGTCAACACCCTTGCCTTTCTCAGTTCAAAACCACGGCATTCCCGCTTGCTTTATGCCTTCGAATAAATGATATGCTTAGGACATTTCTCGGCGCAGACGCCGCAGCCCGTACATTTTTCCTGATCTATGGTGGCATGGAAATCCGTTACCGTCACCGCACCCGCAGGACAGTTCTTTACACAGATACCACAGCCGATACAGCCCGCGGTGCAGGCTTTCATGGTAACCGGTCCTTTGTCTGCGGAACTGCAGGCAACTACATGCTTCGCTTCATAGGGTTCTAAGGAAATCAAATTCTTCGGGCAGGCTGCAATACATTTACCGCAAGCTTTACATGCTTCCCTGTCCACAACAGCAATGCCGTTTACCATACGGATGGCATCAAAGGGACAGGCCTTTTTACAGCTTCCAAAACCCAGACATCCAAAGTTACAGGATTTAGGTCCGCCATTGGGTACAAAGGCAAGCATCTTACAGTCCTCAATACCGGTATATTCATAGTCGTGATGGGTCTTTTCACAGTCTCCCATACAGTGCACAAATGCCGCTTTTCTCACGCTGCCGGCACTTTCCACTCCCATGATCTGCGATATCTGTTTTCCGACTGCTTCTCCTCCCACAGGGCAGGCATTCACCGCCGCATCGCCCTTGGATATAGCCGCTGCTAATCCTGCACATCCCGGATAACCACAACCACCGCAGTTATTGCCGGGTAAAACAGCCAATACGGCTTCTTCCTTTTCATTCACTTTTACTTTAAATAGAATTGCCGCCACTCCTAAAAATAAACCGACGAAAACACCAACTCCGCCAATCAAGGCCGCGGCGCTTACAATCCCCATCATATCCATCATCCATCCTCCTTATAGCAATCCGGAAAATCCGCAGAAAGCAATGGCCATCAACCCTGCTGTCAACAGCACATGGGGCATACCCTTAAAAGACTCCGGAATATCGTTATAAGCCATTTTTTCCCGCAGACCGGCCAGAATTACAATGGCGATCAAAAAGCCGAGGGCGGTGGCAAATCCGTTCACAACACCTGCCAGAATACCGTATTCTTTCTGCACATTGGTCAATGCCACGCCCAGTACCGCACAGTTGGTCGTGATCAGAGGCAGATATACACCCAGAGCCTGATACAGTCCTTTGACGAATTTCTTTAAGAACATTTCCACGAACTGCACCAGCGCCGCAATGACCAGAATAAATACGATGGTCTGCAGATATTCCAAATGAAAGCGCACCAGTATGTACTGATAGATCACACCCGCAATGGTACTGGATATGGTGATGACAAAGATAATCGCACTTCCCATGCCGGCCGCCGTATTCATTTTTCTGGATACGCCCAAAAAGGGACACAGGCCTAAAAACTGACTCAATACCACATTACTTACTAGAGAAGAGCTGATCAAAATGATGAGTAAATCTTTTACCGTTTCCATTTATTTTCCCTCCTCGTCCAAATCGATGAATTCTAATTCTATATCTTCCATGGGTTCTATGTGATCTGTATCTTTTATTTCCTCATTCTTCTTCCGGCTTGAAAAACTGCTCTTTTCCCTTACAGGCTTGCTCTCCCGGCTTACTAGATTGCTCTTTTGGTTTTCTTGATCACTCTCTCGGCTTGTACAATCGCTCTCCCCACAGTGCAGGCAGTCGTGACCGCAGCCGGAGCCTATTTTACTCATATCCCTGCCCTTTGCAGTCCCCTTGATCTTCACAAAATTCTGCAGGGCTGAGAGTGCCGCCAGCACAAAGAAAGCACCGGGAGCCAGTACAAAAATACCTATGGGTGTATAGAATTTCGGCATGATGCTCACGCCAAAGAGTTTTCCTGCACCTAAAAGTTCCCTTACCGCACCGATGCAGGTGAGCGCAAGGGAAAATCCTAATCCCATGCCAATACCGTCAAATAAGGAGGCAATCGGTCCATGGGAATAGGCATAGGACTCAGCTCTGCCCAAAATAATACAGTTTACCACTATCAGAGGAATGTACACACCTAAAGCCTCGTTTAACGCGGGCAGATAGGCCTCCAATAACAGTTGTGCCATCGTAACAAAAGAAGCTATGATCACGATAAATGCCGGAATCCTGACCTTGTCCGGAATCAGTTTCCGCAGCAGGGAAATTAACAGATTGCTTAAAGCCAGTACCGCTGCCGTTGTCAATCCCATGCCCAGACCGTTTACAGCAGAGGTCGTCACCGCAAGGGTGGGACACATACCCAATAACAGTACAAAAGTGGGATTTTCTTTTATGATACCGTTATATAATCTCTCTAAAGCGCTGTTTTCCTTCATATCAGTCCTCTCCCTCCTTTAACATGACGTTAAAATAAGAAAGTCCTGCATTCACTGCCTGCGTGAACGCGCTTGTGGTAATAGTAGCGCCACTGATGGCGTCTATTTGGTCCTCAGTGACCGCTCCCGTCTTCACATAGGTAAAAGAAGAAACCTGCCTGCCTGCAAACTGCGGTACCAGCACCTCTTCGGCACGCATGCCCAGCCCCGGCGTTTCCGATATGCTGAGTATGGAAACACCATTTAACGTGCCATCCATTCTGACACCGATCATCAGTTCAATATTGCCGCCGTATCCTTCTTTGCCGGTGGTATTGATCACATATCCTAACAGTTCTCCGCTGGCAGACAGCGCCCGATAAACCGTTCCGATTTCCACACCTTCCGGATGCAGTACTTCCATGGCGGCGCCATTCTGCTGCGGCGAACCGATAAGACCGGCCTCCTGTGAAGCAGCATCTTCTCCGGGCAGGAGAACAGCCTCAAAGGACGCGGCATCCGCAAAAACCGCACTGCAAGCTCTCTGTACCTTTAATTCCTGCTGATAGGCAATGGGCTCCTTCGTCAGTTCATACACAAAGCCCAGTAAAATACCGGCAATTAAGGTAATACCGAACAGAATCCCCGCATTTTTCAAAAGCTGCTTTATATCTTCACTATTTTTCATTCCTGCCGCCTCCTTTTCCAAAGGCTCTCGGTACTGTTATCTTTTCAAGTAACGGAACCAGAAGATTTCCAAGAATAATGGCATAGGATACTCCTTCTGCGCTGGCACCGAATACCCGGAAAATACCGGTCAAAATTCCCAATACCGCACCGTACAGGTATTGCCCGCCTTTTGTGATGGGACGGGTCACATAGTCTGTCGCCATAAAGAAGGCGCCTAACATCAGGCCGCCGCCTGCCAAATGGGCCGCCAGATAAGCAATATCAAAACCTCTGCCTCCGAAAAATCCGACAAACAAGGAAAACACCACTATGTAGGTCCCGGGAATCCGCAAATCAATGATTCCCAGAAAAAGCAATAGACACGCTCCCACCAGAATGGCAATGGCACTGGTTTCTCCGATGGTACCCGCTGTTCTTCCCACCACCATATCCAGAATATTTATCTCTTCGCCGGCCTTTAAAGCTGCCAAAGGTGTAGCTCCTGTATAGATATCCGTTTTAAAGTTTGTCATCAGTGCGGGAAAAGAAATCAACAGAAAACAGCGTGCCGCTAACGCCGGATTCATAAAGTTCTGCCCCAATCCTCCGAATAGGCATTTTACAACCAGAATGGCAAATACACCGCCTAAAACTGCCGCCCACCAGGGAATTGTTACGGGAAGATTCATTGCAAGTAAAAGCCCTGTCACCACAGCGGATAAATCCCCAATGGTCTGCTGCTTTTTATAAAGTCCAAAGAGAAATTCGGTTATGACAGTAGCAGCCACTGTTACCAGTATAATAAGCAATGCTCTCAGTCCGAAATTATAGATACCGAATCCCACTGCCGGAAGCAGAGCCAGCACTACCATAAACATGATGGTAGCTGTATTGAGCCTGCTTCTTACATGGGGATTGGACGATACCCTGCGTAAATCAGCCATTATACTTTCCTCCTACTTTTTCTTCTTAGCAAGCTGCAGCTTGCGCATGGATTTAATACTCTGTGTCAACGGTCTTCTGGCCGGACAGATATAACTGCAACAGCCACATTCACAACACTCCATACCGTTTAGTTTTAAAAAGGTTTCTTCCTCCTCGTGAATGGCCGCCTCCATCAATTTATTCGGCAGCACTCTTCCGGGACACACTTCCACACATCTGCCACATTTGATACAGGCGGTGGGCTTTAACTCGGAAACATCATCTCTTGAGAGTGCCAACAGAGCAGAAGCGGTTTTGGTCGTGGGTACATCCAGATCAAAAAGAGCAAATCCCATCATGGGTCCACCCGAGATCAATTTTGCAGGATTTACACGAAAACCTCCTGCCTCCTCAATCAGTTCAGAATAATTGGTTCCTATTCTCACTTTAAAATTACAGGGACGCCTGATAGCATCTCCCGTTACAGTCACAATACGTTCCATCAAGGGTCTGCCTTCTGTTACTGCAGTATGGATAGCCACCAGCGTATCCACGTTATTTACTATGCAGCCTGCGTCTGCCGGCAGCATGGAAGAATTTACTTTACGTCCCGTGGTCGCATAGATCAGCTGGCGTTCTGCGCCTTGCGGATATTTTGTCTTCAAGGCCTTGACGCTGATGCGCTTCTCATCCTTAATCAGCTTTTTCAGTAATTCGATGCAATCCTTTTTATTGTCTTCCACTGCCAAAATTCCGTGAGCTTTCGGAAACAGACTTAATGATATCTTCAAACCGTCTATCAGCTTGTCCGGCTCTTCTAACATCCTGCGATAATCTGAGGTAAGATAGGGTTCACACTCTGCGCAGTTGGCAATCACATATTCTATTTTATTCGGCTTTTTGGGTGAAAGCTTAATAAAAGTAGGAAATCCGGCACCGCCCATGCCAACAATGCCTGCTTCCTTGATCCTCTCTATAATCTCCTCCCCGGTATTTGTACCGGGATACAGGGGCGGCATAGGTTCAGCTTCTTCGTAGAGACCGTCATTTTCTATCACAATACTCATTACATTCTCTCCGGTCACTACTCTGTGGGGTTCTATCGCTTTGACAACCCCTGATACGGTAGCATAAATAGGCACGCTGACAAAAGCAGAAGCCTCCGCAATTTTCTGTCCGGTTAAAACTTTGTCCCCTTTCTTCACAATGGGTGTTGCCGGTGCTCCGATATGCTGGGATAAGGGATATACCAGTTCTCCTTTCGGGAGTACTGCTTTTATAGGCTTATCCTTAGTCAGATCCTTACCGTCGTAGGGATGGATACCGCCCGTAAATGTAAATGTCGCCATAAAAACCTCCTGCTTTTTCTGACGTAGATACTCTACTCTAAATATACTATTTTTTTCAACAAAATACTACTGAAATATTAAAAAATATGCTATCATAAAATAGGAAATTATTTGGATGCAATAAAAGGAGTCCTTTATGATCACCGAAACCACCAGATTAGAAAACTATACAATTGCATATCCTTTGGAAAAACTGGCTCCTCCGGAGCAGGTTCTCTTTTTAGATATTGAAACAACCGGCTTTACTGCCAAAAGCTCCGTACTGTATATGATCGGCTGCGCTTATTTTGAAAATGGCGATATGTACATTTGTCAGTGGATGGCAGAAAACTATGAGCAGGAAAAGGATGTGTTATATGCCTTCTTTAACTTTGCCTCACGTTTTCGATACCTGATCCATTTTAACGGCAATAATTTTGACCTGCCCTATCTGCTGCAAAAATGCGAACAATACGGGCTGCCTTACAATTTTAATGCTTTTAAGGGTATTGATTTATATAAGCGCATATCTCCCTACAAACATTTTTTGAGACTACCCAACTGCAAACAAAAAACCATCGAACAGTACTTGGGTATCGGCAGGGAAGAGATTTTTTCCGGCGGTGAATTGATTGGTATTTATCATGATTATGTACAGCAGCCGGATGAACTGGCATTTACCGCTTTGCTACTCCATAACTATGAAGATGTTCTGGGTATGCTGAATATCCTGCCCATTTTGGCTTACTATGATCTTTTCAACGGAGATTTTCGGGCAAAAAAGGTACAGGCCAACTATTATACGGACCACATCGGTAACCGCAGACAAGAACTTATCATGACCTTGATCCTGCCCACTCCCCTGCCCGTTCCCCTTTCCGTTACGTCAGCAGACTGCTATTTTAAAGGAGAGGGCAATCTGGCTCATATCAAGGTTCCTATCTACGAAGAAGAACTAAAATATTTCTATGCCAATTATAAAGACTATTACTATCTTCCTATGGAGGATGTAGCCCTGCACAAATCTGTAGCAACTTTTGTGGATAAAGAGCATCGTCTGCAAGCTACCGCTGCAACTTGCTACACCAGAAAACACTCCCTGTATCTTCCGCAATGGGAACCCCTGATGAAACCTTTCTTCAAAAGGGACTATAAGAGCAAGGAACTGTTTTTTGAACTGACTGACGAACTAAAACGGGACAGAGCAGCCTTTGCGGTTTACGCAAAGCATATCATTGAAATGATGTGTTCATTTTAAACATAACAATAGGGTATGTACCTTTCGGTACATACCCTAATTCTTTTTTGATTTAAGGTTTCAGATAGAAAAAGGAATTCTTCCTTTCATAGCCGATTTCCCTGTATGTAATGATTTGTTCCGTACTGCCGATAAATAAAATTCCGCCCGGCTTTAATGCACTCTCAAATTTTTTATAAATTGCTTCTTTTGCATCTTCTTTGAAGTAAATCAAAACATTCCTGCACACAATCAAATGACAGTCTGTAGGATATGCATCCTTTAAGAGATTATGCTGCTTAAACTCTACTCTGTCCTTGATTTCCTGGGAAATCTGATAAGACGGTCCAATCTTGGTAAAATACTTCTGCTTTAGATCAGCCGGCACTCCCGCCAGACTTTTCTCTCCGTAGAGTCCCACCTTAGCTTTTGCAATAACCTGTTTATCAATATCTGTTGCCATAATCTTGATCTGATTTAAAGGCAGATGTCTGGACAATGCCATTACCAGAGAATAGGGTTCATCTCCCGTGGAGCAGGCCGCACTCCAAATTTTCAAATTCTTTCCAAACTTACCGATCAGTTCCGGAAAAACTTCCTTATCCAACACCTCCCACTGATCGGGATTACGGTAAAATTCGGAAACGTTTATCGTTAGGTAATTGACAAATTCCTCAAATTTACTCTGATCTGTCTTTAACAGATTGACATACTTTTCATATTCCTTGATACCATTCTTAGTGATCAGCGTGTCTATACGACGCTTCATCTGCTGCTCTTTGTAGGCGTTTAAGTCAATAGAAGTCAGATCAAAAATAGCTTTCTTCAAATACTCATAATCATTCGACATACTAATACCTCATATTCTCATTTAAAATATTATTCAGCTTCGCTTTCCTCTGCCGCAATGACTGCATCAATATCCACGGATACAACTTCTCCATCGTCCTCTACAGCCTCTTCCTTTTCCACTTCAGGCTCGGGAGCCAGCAGGGCTTTGATACTTAAGCTGATTTTCTTATCCTCTTCATTGAAATCCACAATCTTTGCAGTAATGGTATCTCCTACCTTCAGTACATCAGCGGGCTTTTCAATATGTTCTCTGGAAATTTGGGAAACATGCAGCAATGCATCCACACCCGGCTCCAGCTCCACAAATGCACCAAAGTCAGTCATTCTGGCAACAACGCCGCTTACTTCCGTACCAACCGCATATTTGCCGGCAGCATCCTTCCAAGGATTCAGTTCATCAAACTTCAAACTCAACGCAATCTTACTGCCGTTGATCTCCTTGATCAAAACCTTTAAGGTATCGCCTACCTTGAAGACCTTCTTAGGATGCTCAATACGTCCCCAGGACATTTCGGAAATATGAAGCAGACCGTCTGCACCACCCAAGTCAATAAATGCACCAAAGTCGGTAACGTTCTTTACGGTACCTTCCACAACATCTCCCTCTTTGATACGCTCAAAGAGTTCCTTCTGTAACTCTGCCTTCTTAGCGGCAACCAACTGTCTTCTGTCACCGATATATCTTCTTCTCTTAGGATTATATTCACTGATTACGAATTCAATCTCTTCTCCTGCATACTTACTCAAATCTTTTTCATAAGTATCGGAAACCAGGCTGGCGGGAATAAAAATTCTGACCTCGTCCACAATGACGCTCAGACCACCGTCCAGTACCTGTGCTACAGTAGCCTTTAATACTTCTTTATTGTTGTAAGCCTCTTCGATTCTCTTGTTGCCTCTTTCTGCTGCAAGACGCTTGTAACTTAAGAGAACCTGTCCCTCTCCGTCATTGACTTTGATCACCTTAACCGTCATGGTATCACCTACATTTACCACGGTCGTCAAATCTACACCCGGATCATTTGTGTACTCACTCTTGCTAAGAATACCGTCTGACTTGTAGTTGATATTAAGTACGATTTGCTCGGGCTTAACATCAATAACAGTACCGTCAACTATCTCTCCCGTGTGTATTGTCTTTAATGATTCTTCATTCAACATTTGTTCAAAAGTTAATTCTGACATAATTTTGAACCTCCTCAATTATATTGTTTGGGGTTGACGCCCCAGCCGTAATACCCACCAGTCGGACAGATTTAGGTAGTTCTAAATGCAAGTCATCCAGTGTCTGTATAAAATAGGTCCTAGCACATTCCCTGCTGCAAATCTCATATAACTTCCTAGTATTGGAGCTGTGCTTGCCTCCTATGACTATCATCGCATCTACGGAGGCTGCTATATCCTTTGCCTCTTTCTGCCGTTCTTCTGTTGCATTGCAGATAGTCTTTGCAATATTAACATTATAGTCTTTTCTCTCAAAAATTTCAACTATATCTTGAAATTTCTTGTAGTTAAATGTCGTTTGAGATACAATGCAGAGAGCCTTGTCCTCTGTCGGTCTGTAAGCCTCCGCTTCTTCCACCGTTTCAATAATGACTGCCGGCGTTTTACACCATCCTACGATTCCCTCTACTTCCGGATGCTGCGGGCTGCCAACAACCACTATCTGCCTGCCGGCTTCACTCTCGCTCTCCACAATTCGGTGAATCCGCTTCACAAAGGGGCAGGTAGCGTCTATTAAAGTAAGTCCCTGTGCGGCAATCTGCTCATATACATCCCTGGCCACACCATGGGCACGGATGATCACGGTTCCGCTTTCTATTTTTCCTAATTCTTCCCTGTTCCCTATTACCTTAACACCCTTCCTCCGAAGATCCTCCACCACTTCTTCATTGTTGACAATCTCGCCGTAGGTATAGATGTCTTCCTCTGTTCCTGCCTGTTCATAGACGGTTTCCACCGCCCGTTTGACTCCAAAGCAGAATCCCATACTCTTTGCCAGTACAACTTCCAAAATCAAAAACTCCTTTTCTTTGCTTCACAGATGCCCGAAATCTTCTCCGCCACCTCTTCTATGGTCATATCGGAAGTATCCACCAAGATGGCATCCTCGGCCCGGCGCAGAGGGGATTCCTCCCTATGCATATCCCGATAATCCCTGTCAATAATATCCTGTTCTATCTCTGCAAGAGAGCATTTCTCCCCTTTTGCCTGCAGCTCGTCGTAACGCCTTTTGGCCCTTACGCTGCTGCTGGCAGTCAGATAAATCTTAACATCCGCATCCGGTAATACACAGGTTCCAATGTCCCTGCCGTCCATGATCACATCCGTAGTTTTTGCTAACTGCTTCTGCAGACTTACCAGTTTAACACGCACAGCTTTCTGAGCGGAACTGACGGAAGCCATACCGCTCACTTCCTCGGTGCGCAAAAAAGCATTTACATTCTCGCCATTTAAATAGACTACCTGTTCCCCATTCTCATAGCCTATGGTAATGTCCGCTTCTTCACATTTTCTGCTGATGCCTTCCGGATCGTCCCGGGAGACTTTTTCCCGAAGCATAAACAATGCCATGGCTCTGTACATAGCCCCGGTATCCACATATACCAGATTCATCTTCTTTGCAACCAGTCTTGCAATAGTACTCTTTCCCGCTCCTGCGGGACCATCTATGGCAACACAATAACTCATATGAATGTTCTCCTTTTATACTGCTCTACAGGTCTGCGGCTATACTGCTTCCGGCCAGATACCCCGTGGACCATGCAATCTGTAAATTGAAACCACCGGTCAGCGCATCCACATCCAAGACCTCTCCCGCAAAATACAATCCGTCCACCAATTTGGATTCCATGGTAGAAGGATTGATGTCCTTTACAGAAACGCCTCCTTGCGTAATAATGGCTTCCGCAAACCCTCTGGTTCCCGTGATCGTAAGCGGAAAACGCTTTATCAATTCCGCAAATGCCTTTCTTTCTTCTTTGGTGATCTCATTTATTTTTTTATCGTCCTCTATACCGGAACATGCCAGCATGACAGGAATCAGTCTTGCAGGAAACAGACCGCCCAAAGCGTTCTTAAAGGCCTTATTCTTATTCTCTTCAAAATCCCGCAAAAGACGCTTGTCCAACTGTTCCATGGAAAGCGCGGGCTTTAAATCAATATAGAGGGCGGCACGCTCTCCCCACGCTTTTTTGACATAATGGCTTGCCGCGCTTAAGATCAATGGACCGCTCACCCCAAAATGCGTAAACAGCATTTCACCGAATCCACTGTAGATTTCCTTATTTCCGTGTACCAGTGATACTGTCACATTTTTTAGGGACAACCCCATCAGTTCTGCACAAAAATCTTCCTCGGCCTCTAAAGGCACCAGTCCGGGTCTGGGTTCCGTCAGCTTATGCGAAGTTTCTTCCGCAAAGCGGTAGCCGTCTCCGTCAGAGCCGGTGCCGGCATAGGAAAGCCCTCCCGTTGCCACAATTATCGCATCTGCGTATTCCTCTCTGCCATTTTGCAGTCTGACACCTCTGATACGCTTTTTCTCTCCTGTATTCTCCCAAAGCAGCGCTTTTACGCAGGTATGCAGCGCCACCTCTACAGATAACACCCGTAATTGTCTCTCCAGCGCCTTAATGATGTCTGAAGAATGATCCGAAACCGGAAATACCCGCTCGCCCCGCTCCGTCTTTAAAGGGCAGCCAGCCTTCTCAAAGAAATCCATGAGACGGTGATTATCATAACTATAAAAAGCGCTGTATAAAAATTTAGGATTGGTAAGAACATTCTGAAACAGACTTTCCGTATCACAGGCATTGGTCACATTACAGCGCCCCTTTCCTGTGATAAAGAGCTTTTTACCCAGTTTCTCATTCTTTTCCAAAAGCAGGGTGCTGTGTCCGTTCTCCGCGGCCGCCACGGCGGCCATCATCCCTGCCGCTCCGCCGCCAATTATAATGACCTTACTCATAATTTTGCCTTTTCACTATTTCTATTGCATTTTAAAAAGTGGATTGTCCAAAATCGGTTCTTCATCAATAAAGTTAATTTCGTCATTGAGATATACCTGATAGTTGTTCCATGCATCCTCTAAGGCTTCTAAATTCTTCTTGACCTCCTGGGGACGCTTTAGGCACATAGCCACTACCAGTGCATTGATGACACTAAGGGGCGCTACCAGCGAATCTACAATGGATACCATATCACTTCTTGCCAGCAGATTCAGGGAAGAATACAGGCACATGGGGGAATGAATGGAATCTGTTACACTGATGACCTTAGCATTCCTGTCATTGGCAAATTCCATGGCTTTTAAGGTACGCATGGAGTAACGGGGAAAACTGATACCAATAATGGCGTCCTTTTCATCTATCCGTATCATCTGCTCAAAGGTTTCACTGACGCTGGTGGTATTTAAAAGCACCACGCCCGGTCTGATCATATTGAGATAAAACTGCAGAAAATCTGCCAAAGGCGCACAGCTTCTTAAGCCGATAATATAGACCGTTCTGGCCTCCAATATAGCGGAGACCGCCATTTCAAAAGCATGGGGATCCAGATTGACAATGGTGTCCTGTATCTTTTCAATATCGGCCCCCAGTACGGAGGAAAGAATTTCCGACTGGCTGCTGTGTCCGTATTTTACATTGATACGCTGCACATCGGAAAGTTTATTTTTTACCCATTCCTCCAGTTCTTTTTGAAACTCCGGATAACCCTCGTATCCTAAACCGGAGGCAAAGCGTACCACAGTGGATTCACTGATACCCAGAGCCTCTCCCAGCTTTGCGGCTGTCATAAAGACCGCCTGGTCGTAATGCTCTTTTATGTATCCCGCTATTGCCTTATGGCTTTTGCTCATGGTATGGAATTTGTCATTGATTCTGGTGATCAGATCCTGCGCCTTATCCATTTAAGTACTCCTGCTCTAACAAATGTTTGGTTTCTGTATCCGACAGATCATAATCTCCTGTCAGACTCATACATGCCGCTCCGTGAATGAACAGCCACATACGCATGAACATTCCCTGCGGATCCTTACAGCCCATGGAAGCCGCTCCGTTAATCTCCGCCAGCACATTTCCCTTGTCACCGTTTAAAACCTCATAAAGGCTCTTTTTACCGGGCAGATCCGATAAAAATAACAGCTGGAATAAATGCTTTTCCTCTCTGGCAAAGGCTATATACGCCATACCCAGATTGGAAAAAGGCTTTGTACCCGTTCTGGGAAACAGATCATAATAGTCGCGAAAAAAGACTACTGCTTTCTCATAGACCGCCTGCCATAACTCTTCCATGTTTTTATACACCCTGAAAATCGGCTGGGTGGAACAGCCCGCTTTGGCAGCCACCTTTCTGGCCGTTACATTGGAAAAGCCTTCCTCTCTCGCCATTGCAAAGGCAGTATCTAAAATATTCTCAATCGTAATAGACTCTTTTCTAGCCATATCGTGCCTCCTCGCACTTTTATCCTAACTGTTTGTCCATGGTTAACCGTAACACTTGTTATTCTAGCTTATCTAAATGAATTCGTCAAGAAAAATTAATGCCCACTTAAGTCAAAATCGCATGAGGATAATATTATCAATAACAGGGGCTATTATAAAGGGTAAAATAACAATTTCTATCAGTGCAATCACTATGCATAAGATTATGATCCCAATCACTTTACCTGCTTTTTCATGCTTGAGTATCTCCTTATCAAAAGCTGTCTTTTGCTTTTATAGCATAAATCATAATCATTGTTTTGGCAATCCTAACTGCAATATCCGTTATTGCATAAAGAACATCAAAAAGAAACATCCCTAACTATTAAGTCTAGGAATGTTTCCAAATTCATGATTATATTTGGTATAAATAGATTTCCCCTCTTATATCCCTTTTTACTGCCGTTTCTATTTTTATTTACTTAAATTCTGCCTTTGTCCTTTCCAGCGTATCAATCACTTTATCACACCATTGGTCAAATTCAGGATCATCTTTCTGACACTCAGGATGCGCAAGTACATGATTCAGCGCAATTCTCACACCCTCCGCAAAGCTGACAACCGGTTTAAACTCAGGCACTGCTCTTTTTAACTTGCTGTTATCAAATACGACCGATACCGCCTTATCGCCTGTCAGACTGCCCTCATAATCATAGTCGGGACCAACACTGTTTAAAAATTCCGAAGCAACATGATACGGATGCAGCTTAACCCCCAGCGCCTGTGCAATCGTTTCATAAATCTGGTTCCAGCTTAAGGATTCATCCGAGGTGATATGAAATGCCTCACCGATTGCATGAGGATTCGCCATAAGTCCTACAAAACCAACTGCAAAATCCGTATTGAAGGTCAGTGTCCACAGTGAGGTACCGTCCCCTTGAATGATGACCGGTTTTTCCTCCTGTATACGCTTGATCACCTGCCAAAACCCGTTTTTGCCATGTACACCCAGGGGAACATTCTTCTCGTCATATGTATGGCTGGGGCGAACGATAGTGACGGGGAATCCGTTCTCACGATACATTTTCATGAGGAATTCCTCGCAGGCAATCTTATCTCTTGAATACTGCCAGTAGGGATTGGCCAGACTCGTTCCCTCAGTGATAATATAATTGCGGGCAGGCTTATGGTATGCCGAAGCGGAACTGATGAAGATATACTGGTTTGTTTTGCCGGCAAACAATCTGTAATCCCTCTCCACCTGTGCCGGAACATAACCAATGAACTCACATACAACATCAAAAGTCATGTCCTTAATCTTTTCGGCAACAAGCTGCTCATCGTTCATATCGGCAACAATGGATATTACGCCCTCCGGCGGCTGCTTAGTGCCTCTGTTGATGACATAGACTTCCCACTTCTTTTCTATAAGCCTTCGCACCACCGCGCTGCTGATAGTTCCTGTTCCGCCGATTATCAATGCTTTCATTTTAAGTCCTCCTTAAATTAATTAATTATTTTTCGGATACAGATTCCAAGGCATTCGAAAATTGTACCGTGATGGATAGCTTTTTATCACTGTAATCAGCTCTGATCAGACCTCCCATGCGCTCTGTCAATAGTTTTGCAATAGTCCCATCTTTATTCATGTATACCGAGAAATCTCCATCCGCATATTTCAATACGTTGCTTATGATATTTGAAAAAATACGGTTTAAGGCACTGATATCCAATTCACGTCAAACCGGGGTCTTTGGCAAATCTTCCGTAAGATTTTTTAGCACCTCTGTCCGGATTTGAATCTGTATCACATAATGCCGAACCTTTTTTAGACTTGCAGATTTTTCCAAGAAAAACCTAAACTTTCTCTATATAACTAGTAGAATTATTATAGTGATTGCTGCATACTCTGACTACACAGCTTTCCGCCTTTTTCCACGTCCCCTTCGGCTTTGGCGCCTAACAGTATGGCACGTTGAGGAAATTCACAACATTTTTTAATGTCACATTTTCCTGATAATTTTTTTATTGCACTATATTCGGTCTGTCAACTACCATCCACCGAATAAATGGGTGTCAAATATCAATGATTATCATTATAATCATAAAATATTTCATCGAGCAATCTGTCGTACCCTTCCGTATTTCCCAACGCAGCTTTTATAAGGATTCCCGCATTTTTAACCATCAATTTAAAATATAACCAATCCCCTAAATCATCGTATTTTCTTGTAGAATTAATAAGATAATTCTTTCTAAGTGTGGTATATTTCTTTCCCTTCGATTTACCATATTTCTTAAGCATCTTTGCCGTCGCAACGTCTTCCATTGCTTTCTTTTCTACAAAACCGCCTATAGAATCAAAAGTTTCTTTTGTGGCCCAGAAAATACCGCTATATAAACCTGTAATTGCGAATGATATTCTGCACATAATATCGTTACACCAAAGAGGAAATGAATATCTTTCAAACCTGATCGGTGCCCCACCGCCTATATACTCACCACTTTTTAGCAAGTGATATATTTCTGATATTGTTCCCTTTGTCATACGATTATCACAGTCAATAGTAACAATTATTTTACCCCTTGCAGAATTAATTCCTGTATTACGCACTTTTGCAATGCAGCGATCTTGATTCGTAACAACGACAGCTCCGTTACTTCTTGCAATTTCTTCTGTTTTATCTGTACAGCGATTACATACTATTATAATTTCAACATTTCCCTTGAA